>NZ_JAVKCQ010000075.1:0-9505 GCF_040222615.1 Haliea sp. | reverse complement strand
CCGGTGGTCTCGGGATAGGGAAGTCCGGCAATGGCCGGGTCTGCATCAGCGATCACGCCGTCAGTCGTGAGGTAGACATCGACCGGAATCTCGCCGGCAACGATGGAGGACCCGTGGATGACCTCGACTCTGGCTGCGGTGGCGATGTTCCTGCGATCATCGTTGGTCACCAGCGCCGCAATGGAATTGGCCGCGAATGAACCGATGGCCAGCACCGTGTAACTGTCGCTTTGCTCCAAGGTCAGGTCAGCATTGATCGGGGCAATGCTGTTGTCCGCACTGGCGGCAACAACGACATTGTAGGTACCGGCGGGCACCTCGATGTCACTGTAGGCACTGGCGCCCGGGAAGGGAACGCCGGCAAGCACGGTCGCTCCATCGACGATGACATCCACGGCGGGAGTGTCTGCCGAGTTGTGTACCACCCTTACGGCTGAGCCCATACCGGGATCGAGGATTTCTGCCGCGCTTTCCGCGCCAGCGGCCAGCAAATTGACAGGGTTGCTGCCCACCTTGAAGGTATTGTTGATCGCCAGCACCAGCACTTCGGTCCCGGCGGGGAAGCTCAGGGTACCGCTGTCGTACACCACGGCGTCACTGCCATCGCCGGTAATTCTCACCCGGTAATCGGTATCGGGCTGCAGCGCCAGGGGGCCGAGCGCATCGCCAAATCCGGCGTCAATGGGGGTCACGGAAGCGAGGAGCTCGTCGGGACCGGTGACATAAATATCCACATCGCCGGCTGCGGGCGCTGCGTGCATGACCGAGACGCGAACATCGGCGATGGCGTCCTCAATCGTGACCGGATCCAGCACCTTGGCCTTGATATTCAGATTGCCCTCGGCATCGAACAGCGTGTCATAGGCGACCACGTCGGTCCTCACACCTTCTTCCAGAACCAGCTCCACAGGCCCGATGACGCTGACCTCGGAGCCGTCAGGGAGCAACCCGCGGACTTCGACTTCAATGGCACCCGGATTGTCGATGGTGATGAGCCCGGAGCTTTGCCGGAAAGCGACATCCTCCAGCGCGGCTTCACCGTTGACATACACGTTGACGTCGGGAGCATCCGGAGCAGCGTGAGTAACACGCAGCTGGGCGGGCTGTACCTCCGGCGGGGGCGGCGGCGCCACCTCGGGCTGGGCCGGGCTGTCTGAGCTGTCGCTGCAGCCAACAATGGCTGCCAGAACGGCTGCCAGGCAAATTGAACGTCGTAGTCTCATGGTCTCGCTCCTGGTTGCTGGTTTGAGTACCGATACGCGTTCGTGCGCGGCACCAGATTAGCCGGCGCCCGCGCGCAGCAGATCCAACAGGGACAAAACCTGAACGCGGGAACCGCCGACCGCTGAGCAACGGGTTATCATGGCAACAGTCCAAAGCCCTACAGTGAGCGACACGCATGACCACCACGATCTACCTGTTCCGCAACGATCTGCGCCTTGTGGACCTGCCGGGCCTCGCCGCTGCCGCCGCCAATGGCCCCGTGCTGCCGGTCTACATTCTGGATGAGGAGAATGCCGCAGAGCGAACGCCCGGCGGCGCCAGCCGCTGGTGGCTGCACCACAGCCTGCAGGCGCTGGCTGCCGATATTGCCGCCGACGGCGGCCAACTGGTGCTGCGCAGGGGCGCTACCGCCAGCTGCCTGCGGGAGCTGGTGGACGCGAGCGGCGCGGGGGCGATCCATTTCAGCCGCAGCTACACCCCCTGGGAAACCGTGCTTGAACAACAGCTGCGAGAGCAATTCCACGAGATCGCCAGCGTCAAACGCTTCCCCGGCTGCCTGTTGCACGAACCCGACAGTATCAGCAACCAGGCCGGCGAGCCCTTCAAGGTTTTCACCCCGTTCTGGCGCCACTGCCGACGCCAGCAAGAGCCCGGGCAGCCATTGCGTACCCCCGTAGACATCAACTGGGCAGAGGCGCCAGACCGTCGGGATTTGCTGGCGGACTGGGGCCTGCTACCGCACAAACCGGATTGGGCGGCGCACTGGGGCAGCTTGTGGACGCCGGGAACATCAGGGGCGCGGCGGGCCCTGGAACGTTTTCTCCGCCACGGGATAGAGAACTACGCCAGCGGCCGCGACCACCCGGCGGAAGAGGCCACGTCCCGGCTATCCCCGCACCTGCGGTTCGGCGAGATATCCCCTCGCGAAGTCTGGCACAAGGCGCGGGAGCTCGCGGCGCGCAATCCGCAGCGGCAGGAGCAGGTCGACAAGTTCCTCAGCGAGCTGGGATGGCGCGAATTCTCCTATCACCTGCTCTACCATTTCCCATCGCTACCCGAGCAGCCGTTCAAGGCGCAGTTTGCCGCGTTTCCGTGGCTGGGCAGCCAGGACCAGTTGCAGGCCTGGCAGCGCGGCCAGACCGGGTACCCGGTAGTGGACGCGGGCATGCGTGAGCTGTGGCAAACGGGTTACATGCACAACCGTATTCGCATGGTCACCGCTTCTTTCCTGACCAAACACCTGCTGGTCCACTGGCAGGCTGGAGAGCGCTGGTTCTGGGACACACTGGTGGACGCCGACCCCGCCAGCAATACCTGCAGCTGGCAGTGGGTCGCAGGTTCCGGCGCCGATGCGGCGCCCTATTTCCGTATCTTCAACCCGGTGGCGCAGGGGGAGAAATTCGATGCCAGCGGCGACTATGTAAGGCGCTGGGTGCCGGAGCTGGCGGGCCTGCCTGACCGCTGGCTGCACCGCCCCTGGGAGGCCCCCGCCGAGGTACTGCAAGAGGCCGCTGTTGTCCTCGGCGAGACCTATCCCCTGCCAATGGTCGACCACCGCGAGGCCAGGGAGGCGGCGCTCGCCGCCTATCAGGCAATTCGCGCCGGCTGAACGCGGCTGACGCATCGCGCTGGCATTCCGCGGACTCAGGGTCGATACTAGTGTGCAGCAGGGCGTTCCAGCACCTGCGGACATAAATTCCAGACACGGAGCATCGAGATGATCACAGCACCACGCAGCGCCCTGTATCCTGCCCTTCTCCTGTCCCTGGGACTGGCTGCCGTGCCGGCCAGTGCCGATATCGCCGAGGTCGTCGATTCGGAAGGTAACAAGATGACCTTCGAATACCAGGGTGATCAACTACGCATCGACATGAACCAGGAGAACAGCTACATGCTGGTGCGGGGCGAACAGGTCTACGCCGTCACCGACAACGATGGCGAGGTCATGGTTATCGACGTCAAGCAGACTCTGTCCATGTTCGGCAATATGGCCCAGGCCGCCATTCCCGATATGGCAGCGGTCAACGTCGAATCCCTGGTCGCCACCGGCCGCAGTGAAACCGTTGCCGGTATCCAGGGCGAGGTTTACACCCTGACCTTCACCGACCACGAAGGCAAACGCCAGCAGGCCGAGCTGGTGCTGTCTTCGGATCGGCGGGCGATGGGCTTCCGCGATGCCGTGCACCGGATGGCATCTACCATGTCCAGCATGCTCGCCCAACAGGGGACCCACGACCGCCTCCAGAGCCAGCTGGCCGCACAGAACCTCGGCGTACTTCGCTACGGGGAAGACATGCGCGTCACTGCCATCAGCGAAACACAGGTCGCTGATGCCCGCTTCGTGCTGCCCGCTGAGCCGACGGACCTGAGTGGGCTGGGAGGCCTGTTTGGCGCCGACGCCGTCGGCGGCGGCGAAGGTGGCTTCATGTCGGGTATTCTCGGGGGCAATAACGCGGAGAAAGCGGCCGACAAGCAGGATGAAGAAGAGCAGGCCAACCCGATCGAAAATGCGGGCAAGGAGATCGGCAAGGCCTTTGGCAAGCTGTTCGGCAACTAAGCGGCAGTTTTGCCGGATATTGATCTGGTGCCGGCGGCAGCTTTAGGGCAAAATGCGCCCCTGATTTTACGAGGGACTGCCGCCGCATGGCAAAAGAAGACCAGATCGAAATGGAGGGCGAGGTTATTGATACCCTGCCCAACACCACGTTCCGTGTGCAGCTGGAGAACGGTCACGTTGTGACAGCGCACATTTCCGGCAAGATGCGCAAGAACTACATCCGCATCCTCACCGGCGACAAGGTTCGGGTGGAACTCACTCCCTACGACCTGACCAAGGGCCGTATCACCTACCGCGAGCGGTAGGCCCCTCCCCCTGGCCCCCAGAGGGGCCCCTAGGCCGGTTCGGCCTCGGTTTCTTCGACCAACACCTCCAGCCCATCGCGCGCCTTGTTCACGCTCACGCGGGCCACGCCGCCGGCCTGGGCCAGGGAACCGAACAGGACCAGCTCCGCCAGCGGCTTCTTGATGTGCTCCTGAATGACCCGCGCCATCGGGCGCGCGCCCATGTTGCGGTCATAGCCCTTCTCCACCAGCCACAGGCGCGCATCTTCGTCAACATCAAGGGTCACCCGCTTCTCGTCCAGCTGGCCCTGCAGTTCGGTAAGGAACTTGTCCACCACGGTGAGGATGACGTCCTCACCCAGAGGCTCGAACTGCACAATACTGTCGAGACGGTTGCGGAACTCCGGGGTGAACATGCGATTGATCGCCTCCATCCCGTCGGTACTGTGATCCTGGGTGGTAAAGCCGATGCTGCGGCGGCTGATACTCTCGGCACCGGCATTGGTGGTCATCACCAGGATGACATTGCGGAAATCCGCCTTGCGGCCGTTGTTGTCGGTCAGGGCACCGTGGTCCATGACCTGCAGCAGCAGGTTGAACACTTCCGGGTGCGCCTTCTCGATTTCATCCAGCAGGATGACCGCGTGCGGATGCTTGGTTACGGCGTCCGTCAACAGGCCACCCTGGTCAAAGCCGACGTAGCCCGGCGGCGCACCAATGAGGCGCGACACGGTATGGCGCTCCATATACTCGGACATGTCGAAGCGGATCAGCTCCAGACCCAGCAGCCGCGCCAGCTGGCGGGTGACCTCGGTCTTGCCGACACCGGTGGGCCCGGCCAGCAGGAAGGAGCCGATGGGCTTGTCCCCGGAGCGCAGGCCGGCACGGGCCAGCTTGATGGAGGTCGCCAGGCTGCTGATGGCCCGATCCTGCCCAAACACCACCATCTGCAGGTTCGACTCGAGTTTCTGCAGGGTCTCGCGGTCATCCGAGCTTACCGATTTCGGCGGTATGCGGGCGATTTTCGCCACCACCGCCTCGATGTCCGCTACGCCGATAACCTTCTTCCGTTTTGACGGCGGCTGCAGCTGCTGGTAGGCGCCGGCCTCGTCGATCACGTCGATCGCCTTGTCCGGCAGGAAACGGTCGGTTATGTAGCGCGCCGACAGGTCGGTTGCCACCCGCAGCGCCTTGTTGGTGTAGCGCAGGCCGTGATGCTCCTCGAAGCGTGATTTCAGCCCCTTGAGGATCTTGTAGGCGTCGTCCGGAGTGGGCTCCATGACGTCTATCTTCTGGAAGCGGCGACTGAGGGCCTTGTCCTTGTCGAAGATGCCGCGGTATTCCTGGAAGGTAGTTGAGCCGATGCAGCGCATTTTGCCCGAGGTCAGCAGCGGCTTGAGCAGATTGCTGGCGTCCATGACACCGCCGGAGGCGGCGCCGGCACCGATGATAGTGTGAATTTCGTCGATGAACAGGATCGCGCCCTCGCGCTTCTTCAGATTGGCCAGCAGCCCCTTGAAGCGCTTTTCAAAGTCGCCGCGGTACTTGGTGCCCGCCAGCAGTGCGCCCAGGTCCAGCGAGTAGACCACGCTGTCCTTGAGCATTTCCGGCACTTCACCGTCAACGATCATCTTCGCCAGGCCCTCGGCGATGGCGGTTTTGCCGACCCCGGACTCGCCCACCAGCAGCGGGTTATTCTTGCGCCGGCGAGCCAGGATCTGGGCCACACGCTCGACTTCCGGGATGCGCCCGATAAGGGGGTCAATGCGCCCCGCCCGGGCCTCCTCATTGAGATTGGTCGCATAATTGTCCAGCGGGTTGCCCTCGCCGTCTTCGGCCGGGGCCCCTTCGGCGCCGGCCGGGCCAGCTTCGCCGCCGTCGTTGTCCTCGGAAACCTTGGAAATACCGTGGGTGATGTAATTCACCACATCCAGGCGGGCAACGCTCTGGGTCTTGAGAAAGTAGACGGCCTGGCTTTCCTGCTCGCTGAAGATGGCGACCAGCACATTGGCCCCGGTCACCTCGCTGCGACCGGAGGACTGGACATGAAACACCGCTCGCTGCAATACCCGCTGGAACCCCAGCGTCGGCTGGGTTTCGCGCTCCTCGTCGTCCTCGGAGATCAGTGGCGTAGTGGCATCCACGAATTCGACCAGATCACCGCGCAGGGCCTTGATATCGGCGCCACAGGCCTTCAGGACACGAATAGCGTCGTTATTGTCCAGCAACGCCAGCAACAGGTGCTCCACCGTCATGAACTCGTGGCGCTTTGCCCTTGCTTCCCGAAATGCCTCGTTCAGCGTCAGTTCCAGGTCTTTGCTCAGCATACTTTACCACTCCCGGGCTACTCGCCCTCCGATGCCTCGATTTCGCATAACAGCGGGTGCTGGTTCTCCCGCGCGTACTGATTTACCTGGGCCGCCTTGGTCTCGGCAATATCCCTTGTGTATATACCACATACGCCCTTGCCCTTGGTATGGACCGTCAACATCACGTGGGTCGCCTGCTCGCGGTTCATACGGAAAAAGACCTCCAGAACCTCAACCACGAACTCCATCGGGGTGTAATCGTCGTTCAGCAATATGACTTTGAACAGCGGGGGCTTCTTGAGTTCCGGCTTGGACTCCTGCAGGGCCAATCCGCCCTCGCTGTCGCGCTGCTCATCGCCGGCGGTCAACCGCCACTGCCCGGCTACAGGTACCTCGTTCACACCGTGCCTCTCACGTTATTGCCATTACCAGATAGTGGATATGGCCCCATTATAAGTCAATTCAAGTCTGCATGGCGTCGCCGCACACGCTGTGCCTGCCAGATGATCGTTCGCGCCACCCGGATCCACCGGGCTGGCAGCACAAAAAAGGGCCCGTGTCGCCACGAGCCCTTGATGGTAACGCCGCGGGGGGAATTACATGTTGTCGATCAGCTTCTGGCCAAATTCGGAGCAGCTCACCAGAGTCGCACCTTCCATCAAACGCTCGAAGTCATAGGTGACCGTGCCGTTCTGGATGGCGCCGTTCATGCCCTTGATGATCAGGTCGGCCGCCTCATTCCAGCCCATGTGCCGCAGCATCATTTCTGCCGACAGGATCAGGGAACCCGGGTTGACCTTGTCCTGGCCGGCGTACTTGGGCGCAGTCCCGTGGGTCGCCTCAAACAGGGCGATGGTGTCGGACAGGTTGGCGCCGGGGGCAATGCCAATACCGCCGACCTGGGCCGCCAGGGCGTCGGACAGGTAGTCGCCGTTCAGGTTCAGCGTGGCGACCACGCTGTAGTCCTTCGGACGGGTCAGGATCTGCTGCAACATGGCATCGGCAATCACATCCTTGATGACAATATCCTTGCCATTGTTGGGGTTCTTGATGTTCACCCAGGGACCGCCGTCCAGCAGTTCACCGCCGAATTCCTGCTGCGCCAGTTCGTAACCCCAGTCGCGGAACGCGCCTTCGGTGAACTTCATGATGTTGCCCTTGTGCACCAGGGTCACGGAGGGGAGATCCTGGTCAATCGCGTACTGGATCGCCTTCCGCACCAACCGCTTGGTGCCTTCCTCGGAAACCGGCTTGATGCCGATACCCACTTCCTGCGGGAAACGGATCTTGGTCACGCCCATTTCCTTGAGCAGGAAATCGACCACCTTTTGCGCTTCCGGGGTACCCGCCTGGTACTCGATACCGGCGTAGATATCCTCGGAGTTCTCCCGGAAGATGACCATGTTGCAGGCGCCGGGGTCCTTCACAGGTGACGGCACACCCTCGAACCAGCGCACCGGGCGCAGGCAGGTATAGAGGTCCAGTTCCTGGCGCAGGGCCACGTTCAGGGAACGGAAACCACCGCCAACCGGCGTGGTCAGCGGGCCCTTGATACCAACGGAATACTCCTTGATGGCCGCCAGAGTCTCCTCGGGGAACCAGTCACCATCGTAGAGCTCAGCCGCTTTCTCACCGGTGTAGATCTCCATCCAGGAAATCTTCTTGCCGCCGCCGTAGGCCTTTGCTACCGCCGCGTCGACCACGTTGATCATGACCGGGCTGATATCCACGCCGATGCCGTCGCCTTCGATGTAGGGAATGATCGGGTTGTTGGGGACGTTCAGGCTGAAGTCGCCGTTGACAGTGATTTTTTCACCGGTCTTCGGCACCTGGATATGCTTGTAGCCCATAGATTGTTCTCCGTAGATGTGGGTCCATTGAGTCTCGGGGTGCGGTATCCTAACAAGATGCCCCGTCAAAACGGCGCCTAGTGTATCAGGTTTCCCGATCTTTCTGCTTAACCGGGGGCAGTTTTTTGCCGGCGCCGTGGAGCCCAGATGGCCGCACTTATTCTCTTCAACAAACCCTTCCGGGTACTGAGCCAGTTCAGTGACCGGGAGCCAGGAAACCCGGAATCACCGGCTCTGGAACCACGACAGACCCTGGCCAATTTCCTCCGGGCGCCGGGTTTTCGCGTGGCAGGTCGCCTCGACCACGATTCCGAGGGGCTGCTGCTACTGACCGATGACGGGCACCTGCAGCAGCACATTGCCAATCCGCGCCACAAGCTGTGGAAAACCTACTGGGTGCAGGTTGAGGGCGTCGCGGACGATGCCACCATTGCCCGCCTGGAGAACGGTATCAAGCTCAAGGACGGCCCCACCCTGCCCGCCCGGGTGCGGCCCATACCCGAGCCGGCGGGATTGTGGCCCCGCGACCCGCCGGTACGCCAGCGCCTCACAGTGCCCGACAGCTGGCTGGAGATCAGTATTCGCGAGGGCCGCAACCGCCAGGTGCGACGCATGACCGCGGCGGTGAACCTCCCTACCCTGCGCCTGATCCGCTATCGGATCGGTGACTGGAATCTCGAAGGGCTGGAGCCCGGACAGCACCGCCGCCTCACCGTGCACAGCCCTGAGCGAAAACCCGCACCTCTGCGCGGCAAACCGCCGGTGCGCTCACGGAGGAAACAACCATGACAGACTGGTACCCCCATGTCACCGTCGCTACCGTGGTCGCAAGGGACGGCCGCTTCCTGCTGGTGGAGGAGCGGGACAAAACCAGCGGCAGGTTCGTATTCAACCAGCCGGCGGGACACCTTGAGCCGGGCGAGTCCCTGCAGCAGGCCGCGCTGCGGGAAACCCTGGAGGAAACGGGCTGGATGGTGTCCCTGGAAGGCGTGCTCGGGCTGGCGCTCTATACCGCACCCAGCAATGGCGCCACCTATTATCGCACCACCTTCCGCGCCCGCGCTCTGGCGCCGCAGGACGGCGCGGAGCTGGACCCGGATATCCTGGCGGTGCACTGGCTCGAATACGAGGCAATCCTGGCCAACTCTGCTAGAATGCGCAGCCCGCTGGTGATAGCCGCCATTGAGCAATACCGCAGCGGACTCCGTTATCCCCTGGACCTGATTGCACCGCCATGAGCCTCAACGCAGCCACCAAAGTGATCGTCGGCATGTCCGGCGG
>NZ_JAVKCQ010000074.1:0-15238 GCF_040222615.1 Haliea sp. | reverse complement strand
GGCCCTCAGGGGCGCTTTCAGGCCACGGGGAGCGTTCGTCTGGACGGTGCCCGCATCGACGCTGGGGTGAACTTGAGTGGCGCGTTGCTGCAGGTGGATGGGCAGCCCGCCCTCAGCGCACGATCAGCTACTGTGGGTGGTAATGTCGACTTGTTGCCCGGCGAGGGGTACCGTTGCGAGGTGCACGGCGAAGTGGCATTGGTCGCGGCGCAGATCACCGGCGACCTGAACTGCGGCTCCGCGCGCCTGGTCAATCCCGGCGGGCGCACTTTGCATTGCGAGGACCTGGTCGTTGAATCGGTGTTCCTGACGCGCGATTTGCCGGACCTGCCGTTTGAATCCCACGGCCGCATCAACTTTCTCACTGCCGTGATCGGCGGCGGTCTATTTGTGACCAATGCACGACTCAGCCCCGGGCCGGACTATTCGGGCTTGTTGGGCCGCGGGGGAATGGTAGCGCTCAACGCGCAGCAGATCCGCATCTCGAATTCGCTGGTCCTCTTCAACGTCGGCGCGCCGGAAGCAGACGGCGTATTCAGGCAGGATGAGATTACCCCGATAGAGGGCTGGTTCCTGCTGGCCGGCGCACAGATGAATGCCCTGATCGATAGCGTGGACACTGGCTGGCCAGCGCCTGGCTATATTGACCTCGACGGCACCTCCTACCAGCGCATCCGGCACCTCGATCAGGGCGAGTTGGTGAGCAAGCGCGTTGCGTGGCTCCGGCGCCAATTTTGCGCTGGTCGTCCCGAGGCCACCAGCTACCGCCCCCAGCCCTACGAGCAGCTGACCCGTGTGCTGCGCAACAGCGGCCTGTCGCGCGAGGCGGATGCCATCGCCGTAGAAAAGATCCGCATGCGGCTTGCGGCCCGGGTCGACCGACCCTGGCTGCGGCTGTTCCCGCAGCTGCTCATGCTGGTCAGTCATCACGGCTACTCCACCAGTCGCGCGGTGCTTTCCTTTCTGCTTTTCGTGCTGTTCGGCGCAGCCATGTATACGGGGGCCGTTGCTGCCTTCGACCAGGCGTTTTTTCCCTTCGAGCAAGCTCCCGAGCCCACAACCTATGTACTGCCATTCGGGCTCGGGACAAAGGCCGTCCCTCTGGGGTGTCCCGGACTCGATACTCTGCACTATGCGCTGGATTTCGCTCTGCCGGTGATTCACCTCGGCCAGGATGACTTCTGCCGTTTCGTGCCCGACGGCCCCGCGCGCTGGCTGTGGTTGACGTTGCACAGTCTCTTCGGCCTGTTCGGCGCCGCGCTATCGGCAGTTGTGGTGCTCACACTGACGGGGCTTCTCAGGCGCGATTGAACGACTAAGTGATCCATGGAAAAAGCCCCGTGCGATCCTGGATTTCTCCGCGATACTGAGCAAAGCGAGGAGAACAACAATGCGCGGATCCTGGTCTGGAGATTGCCAGGTCTTCAGGGCCTTGATATCGTCGGTATCAGCGACAAAATCAGTCAGAGAGCCGGGAGAGCCCAAGTATAATGGTACCGGAGGCCTCCGCCGCGGCGCAATATCACGCAGTCGCAATGTTTCTTAAAGTATCTATAAAAATAGGATAAAAACAAGTTTTGTTGTCTTAGCCTGTTTCAGGCTTTATTATCAAATCTCATCTTTTATGTTGTTACTATAGTAGTAACAAGGTGTTTGGGTCTGGAAGAGAATAGGCCCCGTGACAGAGCGCAGGGTCCCAAAATCTGCCCTGATTGCTGAACAGTCCAAGGCCCTCACCTTCAGCGTCGTGGCGAAGGAGTGCATCGCTAAGAAGCCAGGCGAGTTCAGAGGCGCAAAGCAAGCCTACAAGCTCACTCAGCAACTCGAGACCTAGCAGGTTGCTGAAAAAGTCCCTCGAATGAGAGAAAATAGCGCAATCGCAGGTTGGAGGCCAAACAATGCGCGGTGATTACCAGGAAGGCGGTGACTTGTTCAGTTATGTGTCGCTGGAGCAGCGCATTCCCAAGCGCCACCCTATCCGCAGGATGCGCAAGCTGGTCGATGAAGCGTTGACCAATCTGGACCAGATTTTTGACGAGATCTACGCCGACTGCGGTCGCCAGTCTATCCCACCTGAGCGACTGATCCGCGCTTCCTTGCTGCAGGTGTTCTATTCGATCCGCAGTGAGCGGCAGCTGATGGAGCAGCTGGACTACAACCTGATGTTTCGCTGGTTTGTGGGCTTGAGCGTTGACGATCCCGTGTGGAATCCCTCGACCCTTTCCAAGAATCGGGACCGGCTGGCGCAGGCCGACATCGGGCGCCGCCTGTTCGAGGAAATCGTCGAGATGGCGCGCCGGCGTAGCCTCACGTCCAACGACCATTTCAGCGTTGATGGTACTTTGATCGCGGCCTGGGCGTCCCACAAGAGTGTTCGCCGCAAGGATGGCTCGGACGACGACAATCCTGACGGCGTCGGACGCAACGCGGGTCGCAACTTCCACGGCGAGAAGCGCAGCAACAAGACCCATGCCTCGCGCACGGACCCCGAGGCCCTGCTCGCGTCCAAGGGCCAGGGTACGGGAGCGCGCCCCAGCTACACCGGACACACCCTCATGGAGAATCGCAATGGCCTGCTGGTCAATGCCGATCTCACTTTGGCTACCGGTACTGCCGAGCGCGATGCAGCGATCGACATGGCGACGGTACTGAAAGGTGGGGCGACACTGGGAGCTGACAAAGGGTATGACACACGGGAGTTTGTCGATGTGTTGAGATTCCTGGATGTTACACCGCACGTTGCCCAAAACCTGAAGCGTTCCGGCGGCTCTGCGATAGACGGAAGAGCGACCCGTCATGCGGGCTACGAAATTAGCCAGCGGGTGCGCAAACGGGTGGAGGAGCCCTTCGGCTGGGCCAAGCAGATCGGCGGAATCAGACAAACAAAGTTCAGAGGTCTGACTCGGGTAAGGCAGGACTTTCTGAGGGTGATGGCTGCCTACAATCTGGTGCGTATAAGGAATCTGCTGCCCGAGGCGGCGTGGTGACAGGATGCGGGAAATCGATAACGCCCATGAGCGGCTTATGGAGGCGATAGACGCCATGAAGGACCGTGTCACACCGGAAATCGGCCCCGAATCCTCAATCCGGCGAGGTTGCCACGAATCCGGCTCGCCGTTGACCAAACTTGGGACATGGAACGACGAGAAAATTGAGTGCGTCAAAATCATGCCTTTTTCAGCAGCCTGCTAGCGCTGTACAACCAGTTGCTGCGAAAAGACCAACGAAGATGATCAGGTAAGGTGCAAATACATGATTCGCAAGCACGCCTCCCAGGGAGTGGCGGACTCTGTTTTCTCGATGTAAGTAATGAGTCACGTTAGGAGTTATGTTTCCGAGGGATAGTCTGAATAACTCTGGAATGTTTCAATCGTACACCGTGCCCAAACAACGGTATTTCAGCATGACCCAGACGACTTTCGCCGAGGCCGAGTTTGCCAACAGGAAGCGCAAAAACCGGCGTGAGATTTTTCTGGAATGGATGGAAAAATATCCCTGGGCCAAACTGGAGAAGAAGCTCAGGAGCCATTATCCCAGGGGCGGGAATGGTCGCCCGCCTTAACCGATCATGTTGCGGGTGCATCGCCTGCAGTTAATCTACAACCTCAGTGATCCAGCCATGAAAGACACGCTCTTGCGAGTATTCCCCAGGTGGATAACATAGATACCTGTATCGTGCCCAAGTAGGTGCTGTCCCGGAGTCTAGTGGTACTGCCTGATCGAGCCCGCTGAGGAGGTTCTGGTTGCCGCTGGCTGCAGCGGAGTTGCGCATTAATGTCATTAACTCGCTAGCTGGGGTGCATTACGTCAGCTTCGACCTCACCAATGACCTGCCCACTCATCTGGTGTATATTGCCGAGCATCGGGTTGTGTCAGACGGGAATATCGGGTGAATCCAGGTGTCGAAAATCAGACAGGAGATTCCCCTCCGGTGGGGAATCCTCCCGCCGTTAGGGAAGGCGAGAAGGGCTTTGCGTTTCGCCTCTACATGCAGCACCGCGAATCCATGCTCGGTTTTTTCCGGCGGGCGTTGCGCGAGCCGGAGGATGTGGCCGACGCGATGCAGGAGTTGTATCTCCGCCTGGCACGGCAGCCGGATCTGGAGAGTCGCTGCCAGAACCAGAAGGCCTACCTTTTCACGGTGGCTACCAACCTGGTCAATGACGGCCTGCGCAAGAAGTACGTTCGCAGCCTGGACCTGCACGTGTCGCTGGACCATGACACCCTGGAAGCTAAAGGGCCATCTCCTGAGGAGGTCGAGTCCCTGCGCCAGCAATTGCGTCTGGTGCAAAGTACCTGTGACACGCTTAGCGACGGTGAGCGCCAGGCCTTCTTTATGCATCGGGTCAATCGTATGACTTACCGCGAGGTCTCCTCGGAGTTGCGGGTGTCGGAGCGTACGGCCCGGCGTTGGGTGGTGCAGGCGTTGTCACGCTTGCAGGATGCACTGGGCAGTTCCTCATGAACGCCGCATCGGAGCGGGAAGACAGCGCCATCGGGCCGGTGTCGGAGGCCGCGTACTGGTATGAGAAAGTCAGTGCCGGCGATCTCACCGATACTGATATGGCACGCTTTGAACAGTGGCTGCTGAAGCCCGGGAACGAGGCCGACTATGCGGACTGCGCAGTGCTCTGGGGTGCCGCTGCAGTGCCCGAATTCTGGACTGGCGGCCGTGTGGAAGAGTCCCCCGCCGAGCTGCAGCGCCGCGCGCTGCCCCAGAGACACGGTCGGTGGGTGGCGCTGGCCGCCTCAATCGTGCTACTGGTGGGTGCTGCCCTGCTCTGGCCCATTATGGGTGCTGGGGACCGCTACCAGACAGTGATAGGGGAGCAAAGGCTTGTGGTGCTCGCGGACGAGTCCACCGTGTTTCTGAACACTGACACCGTGCTGGAAATCAACTACACCGGAAAGAGCCGACAGGTGCGGCTCGACCGGGGTGAAGCAATTTTCGATGTGCGTCGCGACGCAGAGCGACCCTTCGAAGTGCAAACGACGGCCGGCACAGTGCGCGTGGTCGGTACCCGCTTCGCGCTGCGCAGTCTGGAAAACGAAAGAGTCAGGCTGGCGGTCAGCGAAGGTCGGGTGACGGTGTCGCCGGGAGATTCGCCCAGAGCAAACCCGTCACCGGTACTCGATGCCGGCGAAATTCTCGACTTCGACAGTCGCGGCGTGTCTTTCCGGGACAGCGGTGTCGACGTGGAGACACTTCTGCAGTGGCGCTCCGGTGTGGTCAGTTTTACTGGCGACGCCTTGCCGGCGGTAATTCAGGAAGTCAGCCGGTATACCAGCAGGCGGATCGAATTCCGTGGTGAAGACCTTTCCGGCCTCAGGGTGAGTGGCATTTTCCGGGTCGGTGAAGTAGATGCGTTCCTGGAGGGGCTTGCGGCTGCGTTCCCCGTCGCCGTGGTCCATGCGGCCGATGGCGGGATCGTGATCACCGCAACCTGATTGCCTGCAGTTTGCGGTGCTGAGAGAGGCCTTTAAGGTGTCGGTCTGGGCGCGGATGATGCTCCTGATCCTGCTTTTTACTGGAGGGTCTGCGGTGCATTGTGTGGCCGCGAGCGAACCACCGCAAGCCATCGCGATTGCCGCGGGTAGCCTCGAGCAGGCACTGTTGGCCATTGCTCGCCAGACTGGTGTGCAGATTATTTTTTCCTCCGAACTGGTGCATGGCATTGTCAGCCCCGGCCTGCAGGGGCGTCATACACTGGATTCAGCGCTGCAGGCTGCGCTGGCTGGGTCCGGGCTGAATGCGCGGCGCGTTTCCCCCCAGGTGGTGGTGATTGAACACCGTGTCGCCGTCGTCCCCGGGATACCCAGCGAGCCCAAACCGCAAGATGTAGAGGTGGCCACCATTGTGCGCGAAGAAGTCATCGTGACTGCATCCCGGCGCCCGGAACGAATGCAGGTCACTCCTATCGGACTTTCTGTGCTGACCAACGCTGGCCTTGAGCGTCGCGGCGTCGATGCCATCGAGGACTTTGGCCGGCTGTTGCCCGGGGTCATGCTGTTCCAGGCAAACCGCAACCGCGGTGTGTTCACCATTCGCGGTATCGCCACCAACGTATTTGGCAGCAATTCCCAGGACCCGGTGTCGGTCTACCTCAATGAGACCCCCCTCGTCGACAGTTTTGGCGCGGTAGTACAACCTGATTTGAGACTGTTCGATATCGATCGGATGGAAGTCCTGCGTGGTCCCCAGGGTACACTATTTGGCTCCGGCGCCCTGGGCGGGACGGTGCGGATTATCACCAATAAGCCTGATGCCAGCACGCGTGAGGCACTAGGTCGGGTTGATCTGGGCCGCACACATGGCGGCGGTTGGCGTCAGCGCTATGATGCCATGGTCAATCTGCCGCTGGTGGCGGATGAGCTCGCCCTGCGGCTGGTGGGCTATCACCGTGACGAGGCTGGCTGGGTGAGGAATATCACTCTCGATACCGATAACAGCACCCGTGACTGGGGTGGCAGGGCCGCCCTGCGCTGGCAGCCCGGAGAGCGATTAGCGCTGAATCTGGAAATGATTCATCAGGACAGTCAGCCGGAGGATGGCGATAGTTGGGACCCCTCCTTGGGGCGATTCCGCAAGTCCTCCCTGATTCCCGAGGGGCGACCTTCGACCCTGACCAACTATCACCTTGCCATCGACTACGAGATCCCTGGTGTTGCCAGCCTGTTGTCAGCCACCAGCTACCAGGAATCCGCTACCGCTGTGTTTACCCAGGGTTCGGCACTTACCAGTCTGGGTGTGCCACTGCTCGCCGAACACGAACCCTGGCGCACTCGTTTTTTTACCCAGGAATTCCGGCTGCTCGGCGCCCGCGAGGAGCGACTCGACTGGGTGGCGGGGACGGTCTTTGTCGATCGCAATAGCATGGTCCGGTTCAATATTCGCCTGCCGGGTCTCGCAAAGGAGCTGGGGCAGCCTCTGCCCACAGAGAACCTGATCAGTTCGATTATCCGGCTGCAATCTCAGGAGCTTGCTGTGTTCGGGGACTTGGGTGTTCAGGCCAGTGAGCGCTGGCGCCTTTTTGGGGGTGCCCGCCTGTTCGATACCCGGGTTCACTACCGGGAACCCCGGCGCCAGGTGCTGGACCTAGACACGCTGGCGCTCCAGGAGTTTGCACTGGCCAATGACAACACCGATCACGGTCTGACCTGGCGCGCCGGCTTGTCCTTCGAGGCCGATGCGGACATCATGCTGTACGCCAGCGTCAGCAAGGGCTACCGCATCGGTCAGGTCAATCCCAACCAGGCCGCCGAGGGCAGTTCGCCGCCAGGGCAGGAAATTCCCGAGAGCTACGAACCAGATACCACCCTCAACTACGAAGTCGGCCTCAAGAGCGGTTGGTTCGACCAGCGCTTGCTGCTGAACCTGGCGCTCTATCATATCGACTGGGATAACATTCAGATCGATGCAAGCCGGCCCTCGGACGGACTCAGTTTCATCACCAACGCCGGCCGTGCGATATCGCGAGGGCTGGAGCTGGAGGTGGCAGTGGAGCCGCTACCTGGTCTCAGTGCCGATTTGGCAGTGACTCTGCAGGACGCCAGCATCCGCTCCATTGAGCTTGAAGACGGGTTGCGCGCCGGTGCGAGCGCGGGGGATACCCTGCCGGGTTCCGCCGATTTCAAGATCGCCGGTTCGCTGCAGTATGAGTGGCCAGCAGCACGCGGCAGACAGCTTTACGCCCGCATGGATGCCCAGTACGTAGGCGCATCACCGGCCTGGTTCTCCGGTGCCGTCGGCACGCCGCGTAATGCGGCATACAGTAATGTCAATCTCAGGATGGGCCTGGTGGCCCGACGCTGGCAACTGGGTTTCTATATCGAAAACCTTACCAATAACGATGACCAGATCCTGCGCAACAGCTATGTCGGCGGCAGCCGGGTCAACAGCCTGCGTCCACGTACTATCGGTACCCGGCTAAAGTTTTTTTACTGAATTCTGGCCACATTTCCGGCGCGCCGCGTCTCTACCTCTGGCAAGCACACATAAAACTGCTTAACAGAGGGAAATTCCGTGGACAGACAAGTATCAGCAACTGGAACCAGACGCTTCCGGCAGCGGGCCACCGTGATTGGCGTGGCCGCACCTCAGTGTTGGCCGGCAGCGCTTTGGCAACCGCCGAAGACAGTACCGCGGCGGCGCAGGCATCGCGCCTGGAAGAGGTTATCGTCACTGCCAGCAAGCGCGAGGAATCACTGCAAAACGTCAGTGCCAGCGTATCGGCCTTCACTCACGCCGACATCCAGCGTCTGGGGCTGGACAGTTTCGAGGACTTCGCCCGCCGAGTACCTGGCGTCACCCTGAACCAGGCTGTGAAGAACCGTTCGGTGTTCAATATTCGCGGCGTCACCACCTCTTTGTTTGGCGGTAATACCCAGGACCCGGTATCGGTGTATATCAACGAGACTCCGGTGACCGATACCTTTGGCGCCATCGTCCAGCCCGACCTGCGCCTGTTCGATGTCGAGCGGATTGAAGTCCTGCGCGGCCCCCAGGGAACCCTGTTTGGCTCCGGCTCCCTGGGCGGTACTGTACGTATCCTGACCCGGCAGCCGGATCCGTCGGCCTTTGCGGCGGACGGGCGTATTGATATCGGCGTCACGGATGGGGGACACCAGCGCCAGCGCTACGACGGTATGGTCAATATTCCCCTGCTGGAGGATACCCTGGCTTTACGTCTCGTGGGCTACCAGCGGGACGAGGAGGGCTGGGTTAAGAACATCACCCGTGGCAGCCGCAACAGTTCAGATGATCGCGGAGGCCGCGCGGCCCTTCTGTGGCGCCCCGGCGACGCGTTCTACGCCAAACTCGAGGTAATTTACCAGGACAGCGATCCCGACGACGGAGATGCCTTCAATCCCGACCTGGGCGAGTTTCGCAAGTCATCGGCGATTTCGGAGGCGAGGCCCTCGACCCTGACCAACTACAGCCTGACCATGGAGTACGAGTTTCCCGACTTCGCAACGCTGCTCTCCGCGACCAGCTTCCAGACGTCAGAGACCGCCAGTTACGCCGACCTCGGCGATTTCCTGGGTTTGGGTGTCAGCGGCTTCAACGTCAGTGACCCCTGGGATTCCGAGTTCGTCACCCAGGAGTTGCGCCTGGTCTCCAATACCGACTCGGCTCTGAATTGGCTGGTGGGCGGGTTCTTCATCGACCGTACCACCGATCCGGCCTTTCTGGTAACAGCGCCGGGATTGTCGGCGGCCTTCGGCGGCCTCATCCCCACCGATGACCTGTTCCAGTCGGACATCGAAACCACCTCCCGCGAGCTGGCAGCCTTTGCCGATGTCGGCTACCGATTTTCCCCGCGCTGGAAAGTGGAGGCCGGTATTCGTGTCTTTGACACCGAGGTCAGCTACTCGGAGCCAGACCGCAACACGATCAACTTCGTCACCTTTGAAGTCGACAATCTCTCTTTCCGCAACACCGGCACCGACAGCGACTACACCTGGCGCGCGGGCATCTCCTATGATCCCAGCGACGACATAATGCTGTATGCCAATGTCAGCCGCGGCTACCGCATCGGCCAGGTCAATCCCAACAAGGGGCCGAGCCTGACCGACCCCAACGACCTGGTGATTCCCGAGGCCTACGACCCGGACTCCAGCATCAACTATGAGCTCGGTGCGAAGACCAGCTGGTTGCAGGGTCGGCTGATCGCCAACCTAGCGCTTTACTACATCGACTGGACTGACATCCAGGTCAACGGTGCCCGCGTTTCCGACATGCGCACATTCATCGCCAACGCCGGCGATGCCCGCTCCCAGGGGGTCGAGATCGAACTGCAGACCATGCCGGTTGAAGGACTGAATTTGAATCTGGCGTTAACCTTCCAGGAGGCAGAGATGACCGATGTTGCCGACAATATCATTGTTGCGGCCACCAAGGGCGAGACTCTACCGGGTTCGGTCGACTTCAAGATGTCTGGCGGTATCCAATATACTTGGGCAGCCTTTGGCGACAAGCAGATGTACGCTCGGGCGGATGTGCAGTATGTCGGTTCCTCGCCCAATGACTTCGGCATGAACGGTGGCAATCCATTTTTTGCCATGAATGAGTCGTATGAAAACGTGGGTGCCGCGGTGGGGCTGGTGGCCGACAAATGGAACCTGGCCCTCTACGGCGAGAACCTCAGCAACAATGACAGCTACATTCTCACCAATGGCGGTGGCACCCCCAACTATGTCAATAGTCTGCGGCCGCTGACGGTGGGTGTCCGTCTCGGTTTCAGCTTCTGAGGAGCCGACATGTTGGGATGTTCTGTAGTACACGTCGCAGCCCTGGCGGTGGCCCTGACAGTGCCTCTGGCCCAGGCTGCGGCGACTGACGCGGCTGCCGCCTATGCCCGGGCCGAGCGTTATCTGCCCGCCAACATTGCGGCCTCGGTCCACAATAATGACCTGCAGCACCAGTGGCTGCCGAACAGCGATCGCCTGTGGTACCGGCGCACTGATGACAGTGGGTCGCGCTTCGTGATCGCGGACCCGGCGGCGGGCAGCATCGAACCCGCCTTCGACCACCAGTGGATGGCGCGGGTGTTGGCAGCGACGTTGGAGAAGACGGTATCCGCTGACGCTCTGCCGCTGCAAACCCTGGTGTTCCGGCCGGGTGAGGCCATCCCTCTGGTACTGGCGGGGGGCTCCCTGCTGGACTGCGACCCGGCGCGGCCGGTCTGCAAGACCGCCGGTCCGGCGCCGCCGCCCCCGGGCGAGCAGACAGGGCTGCCGACACCGGACGGCCTCTCACTGCTGTTCCTGCGGGACTTCAACCTCTGGCAGCGCGACCAGGTAACGGGAGAGGAGCGGGCGCTGACCACCGATGGCAATGTCGATCAGCCCTACGGTCGCTATCCGGAATCAAGCACCTTTGAAGTCACGCTGCAGCGCATGGGGATCAGCCTGCCGCCGCTGGGGCTATTCTCACCCGATGGCAACCGCTTTCTGACCTATCGCCTGAACCGCGCAGCGGTAGCCCCTCTGCATCTGCTGCAGAGCGTGCCGGAGGATGCCAGCCTGCGGCCCCGGGTGTACAGTTATCGCTATCCCTTTCCGGGGGAGCCCAAGCCGATGGCCGAGCTGGTGATCCTGGATCTGGCAGGGGGCGAGGCTGTCGAGGTGGCACATGCACCGGTCGAGTCTGTCCATGCCGATCCGATCAGTGCCCAGTCGGTATTCTGGGCGCCAGGGGGCGAGGCCCTGTATGTACTCGACAATCGCGATTACAAGCGCACTCTCACCCTGTCGGTGGTTGCTGCGGACAGCGGTGTCAGCCGCCTGCTGATCTCCGAAGACAGTGATGTCTACAACCTGCCCTACGCCATCGTGGGCCAGGCGCCGCAGGTGCGGGTGCTGGCCAGTGGCGAGTTGATCTGGAGCTCGGAGCGCAGCGGCTGGCGCCATCTGTACCGCTACGATCGCAACGGCAACCTGCACAATGCAATAACCTCCGGGAACTGGATGGTCCGCGACGTATTGCATGTGGACGAGGACGCCGGACTGGTGTATTTCACTGCCAGTGGCCAGGAGGGTTTCAGTGATCCCTACTATCGTGGCCTGTACCGGGTGCGGCTGGATGGCAGCGGCCTCGAGTTGCTGACGCCGGAGGATGCGGATCACCAGGTCCGGATTGCGGCTGCTCCCGCAACGCGTCTGTTAATGCCATCGGCACCGGGGCCCGAGGGTGCCGGCTTCGCATCCAGCGGCAATTTTTTTGTCGACAGTTATGCGCGACCCGATCTGGCAACCGTCACCGTGGTCCGGGACCGGGCTGGCCAGGTTGTGCTGGAGCTGGAAACTGCACAGCTCGCGGCCTTCGACGGCCCGGCTCCGGTACTGCCTGAACGGTTTTCCGCGCTGGCCGCCGATGGCGAGACCCCGCTCTACGGCACCCTGTTCAAGCCGGCGGATTTCGACCCGCTACGGTCCTATCCGATTATTGACTCCATCTATCCCGGCCCCCAGATCAACCGGGTCAGCAAGCGCTTTTTCGATGATCCCATGCAGGCGCAGTCGCTGGCCGAGCTTGGCTTTATTGTGGTGACGGTTGATGGCCGCGGTACGCCGCTGCGCGGGCGCGCGTTTAGGGACGTGTCCTACGGCAATCTCGGTAGTGCGGGTTCGCTGGAGGATCATGTGGCCGTTATCCGCGGTCTCGCCGCCAGCCGGCCCTACATGGATCTGGAACGGGTCGGTGTCTATGGCACTTCCGGCGGCGGCTTTGCCACCGTACGGGCGCTGTTTGACTATCCCGACTTCTACCGGGTGGGGGTGGCCTCAGCGGGCAATCACGACCACCGGATCTACCTGTCCCTCTGGGGGGAAACCTACCAGGGGCCGTTCGATGCCGAGACCTATGCCGAAGCCAGTTCTTATCACAATGTCGCCGACTTCCGAGGCAAGCTTCTGCTCGCCCACGGTGACATGGATGACAACGTGCACCCGGCTCATACCATGCGGGTGGTAGATGCGCTGATCCAGCACAACAAGGACTTTGATCTGCTGCTGATGCCCAACGTCAACCACGGCATCATGGGCAATCCCTATTTCACCCGGCGCCTGTGGGACTACTTCGTTAACCACTTGCTGGGAGGGACACCGCCTCCCGGATACCGGGTGGGCGCGGGGAATGAAGGGGAGGAAGCGTGATGCGCTGCCCGACCCGTAGTCTGCTGTTGTCGGTCTTGTTTTTGTTGTGTACCTCAGCTGCAGGCGCGAGCACTGCTCCCTACGATCGGCAGGGCTGGTATCGGGACGGCAGTGCCACCAGCGACGATGTCCAGCGGGTGCCGGTACCGCCCGGGCACAACGCCCCGGATAGCGTTCTGGTGCTGGAGGGAGGGCGCGTGTTTGATGGCACCGGCGCGCCTGCGCGGCCGGCGACCGTGGTGGTGGAAGGCAAGACCATCACAGCCATCCTGGCGCCGGGTGAGTCGGACTGGCCGTCTTCGGCAGTGCATGTCGACGCCACCGGGCTGACTGTACTGCCCGGCCTGATTGACCTCCATACACACCTCAGCTATGTGCGGCAGTTCGGCCTGCCTGCTCCCCTGTCGGCGGAAAGTGTGGCTGACGGCACCTTGCGAGGATTGGAGCGGATGCACCAGTACCTGCAATCGGGGATTACCAGCGTGAGGGACCTGGCTTCACACGGCGAGGTACCCTTTGTCCTCAAGCGTTGGCAGGCCAGCGGCCGGATCGCCGGGCCTCGAGTCTTTCCCGCCGGCCAGCTGATCACCGGCCGCGGTGGCCACGGCACGGAGGGGTTCGGCCTGCGCACTTTTCCTGCCCACGCGCAGGCTCCGGTGTGGGAGGCCAGCGGGCCCGATGAGTGGCGCGATGCGGTGCGCGCCCAGTTCAAGCGCGGCGCCGACGTCATCAAGCTGGGTAGCCACTATTCGCAGGCGGAAATCACTGCGGCGGTGACGGAGGCGCACGCACTTGGTCTGCCAGTCACGGTGGATGCGGAGACCCAGTACATCGATATGGCGATTGCCGCCGGGGTCGATGTCATCGAACACCCGCTGCCCCGCAGCGACGCGGCTCTGCGGGCGATGGCGCGAGAGGATATCGCGGCTGTACCCACGCTGGTGCCTTACCAGTACATTATTCGCCAGAGCGGCGGCTATTACGGCTCTACATCCCGCCGTTTCACCCTGACCGAGGACAGTATCCTGGAGATGACGCGCGCCATGAAACGCGCCGGCATCCGGATCGGGGTGGGGACCGACCTGATTGTCGACTGGTCCGACTACCTTCCCACGGCCTACATCGATGAACTGGAAAATCTGGTGCGTGCTGGCTTCACCGAGTCCGGAGCCCTGGAGGCCGCGACCCGGGTCAGCGCCGATATTCTGGGCATGGGCGACCGGCTGGGCACGCTTGAGGCAGGCAAGCTGGCGGACATCCTGCTGGTGGCGGGTGAGCCCGACCGGCAACTGCGAGACCTGGCTCGCGTGCATACGGTGATTGTCAACGGCCGCCTGCTGGTGGCCGACGGTCTCCTGCACAGTGAGCCCCTGCGGGCTGCGCTGCCGCCCCAAGCATCCCCCTGACAACGAGGAAAGTATTTGTGAAATTATCTGACTTGCGTCTGGCAGGCAGTCTCTGCCTGCTCTTATTGTTGCTGCCAATCACTGGCAGTGCAGGCGATTCGCTTGCCTACCAGACGTTGCCAGCAACGCCGCGACCACTGGACCCGGTGCCCCTGGACGATCGCGAGGCGCTGGCGGCATTCATGGATGGCGCCATGGCGGCTCAGCTCCGGTCCCTGGACATGGCCGGTGGCGCGGTGGCGGTGGTAGCGGGCGGCGAGATCGTGCTGGCCCGCGGTTATGGCCACGCGGATTTGGAGGCGGGGGTCACCGTTGATCCCGCCATGACGCTGTTCAAGCCAGGCTCGGTGTCCAAGCTGATCACCTGGACAGCGGTGATGCAGTTGGTGGAACAGGGCCGCCTGGACCTGGACGCTGACGTGAATCGCTACCTCACGGTGCTGCAGCTGCCGGCAACTTTTGCCGAACCCGTTACCCTGCGCAACCTGATGACCCATTCCGCTGGTTTCGAGGATAATTGGGCCGGGTTCCTGATTCGCCGCGACGAGACTGAACTGCAGCCACTGGCACAGACACTGGCGGCGCATACCCCGGCGCGGGTTCGCTCACCGACCCGGAACTTCGACGAAGGCAGTGGTGTCGCCTACTCCAACTGGGGTACGGCCCTGGCGGGCCTGATTGTGGCGGAGGTGAGTGGACAGTCCTTCGACGACTATGTGGAACAGCATATCTTTGCCCCTCTGGGCATGGACCAGAGTAGCTTTCGTGAACCACTGCCGGCGTCTTTGCGACCGCAGCTGGCCCAGGGCTATCGCGACGGTGGTGCCGGCATGGAGGTGCAACCGGAAGAGTTCCTGGGTAATGTCGCGCCGGCGGGTTCGCTGTCCAGCACCGCCGTCGACATGGCGAAGTTCATGATCGCCCACCTGCAGGAAGGGGTCTATCGCGGTCAGCGGATCCTGCAACCGGAGACCGTTGCCCTCATGCACACCCGGGCCCTGAGCCCGGGTCCACATCTGAACGGCATCGCCCTCGGCTTCTATGAAACCTGGATCAATGGCCACCGTACCATCGGCCACGGTGGCTCCACGCTGGATTTCAAGAGCGAGCTGATGCTGCTGCCCGAGGCTGGTGTAGGTCTGTTCGTGACGTTCAACTCGCCGCCCGGCGGCCGT
>NZ_JAVKCQ010000073.1:0-19991 GCF_040222615.1 Haliea sp. | reverse complement strand
GATGGTAATGCCGGGCGACAACATCCAGATGGTTGTGACGTTGATTGCGCCGATCGCGATGGAAGACGGTCTGCGTTTTGCGATCCGCGAAGGTGGCCGCACCGTGGGTGCCGGCGTCGTCGCCAAGATCATCGAGTAAGACCTCGAGTAATACCGGAAGCCCGGCCTTGTGCCGGGCTTTTTCGTTTGCAGCTGTCAGCGCCGGTAGGCATTCCTCTCGGAGATCTGCCCGTTCAGGGTGAGAAAATCGTAGAGCAGGCCGAGCCCGAACAGGCCCAGCGTCAGCAGGTAGATGAGGCCGGTGACAATCTTGCCCATGTAGAAGCGGTGGACGCCAAAGATGCCGAGGAAGGTCAGCAGGATCCAGGCCAGGTTGTAGTCGACCGGGCCCTCGCTGTAGCGCCGATCCGCGGCTCTGGACATGCCGGGTATCAGGAACAGGTCGATAATCCAGCCGATGAACAGCAAGCCCAGGGTGAAGAACCAGATGACCCCGGTAATCTGGCGGCCGTAATAGAAGCGGTGGGCTCCCATAAAGCCGAAGATCCAGAGCAGGTAGCCCATGAATACCGAATGTGTCTCGTTGGCTCCCCGCACTGGTTGCACTGGCTTTGCCCTCATTACAAAGTATGGCCTTATCGTCTGTCGGAGCTCGCTCGGGGTCAAGGATTATGTGTGTTCGATCTCCGGCGGTCCGGATACCCTGATCTGGATCATGGAGCTTGAGGTCGGGCTGCACTAAGCTGGACAGCAAGCCAACCTGATTTTGAAGGAGTACACATGTCAGTAGAACATCATGATCTCATCCACGAGTTTCCGGAGTTTCGTGACCGCATTCACGAGCTGAAGACCGCTGACGCCCATTTCCGCAAGCTGTTTGACGAGTACCACGAGCTGACCCGCAGTATTGAGAATATGGAAAACGAAGTGACGCCGGTGGCGACACATACCGAGGAGCAGGCCAAGGTCCGTCGCCTGCACCTGAAGGATGCGCTTTACTGTATGCTTAATGCGGCCGGCTAGGTGCGGCCGGCTAGGTGCGGCCGGCCCAGGGTTGCTCACAACGGACAGTAAAGGAGACAGGCAGTGACGGAATCATCGACTCGGGCCCGGCTGGAGGAGAAGCAGGCAATCCTGGAGCAGCGTTTGGCCAGCATCAAGCGCGACCTTGCCCGCAGTCACTCTGTCGACTCGGCCGAGCAGGCCCAGGAGCGGGAGAACGACGAGGTCGAAGATGCCATTGGGGTCGAGACGGATCAGTCGCTCCGCGCGGTCGGTGCTGCACTGGCCAGGCTGGACGCCGGTCGCTACGGCATTTGTGAGGCGTGTGGCGAGAACATTGACCCGGGTCGCCTCGAAGTGCTGCCTGAGGCGGTGCTTTGTGTGAAATGTGCCGAATAAAGTCACGGCGGGCCGCAAAATAATCCCTGGGCCTGCTTGACAGCCCGGTAGGCGCTCATTAGAATTCGCGTTCCTTTTTCGGGGGGCTCCTTTGCGGACCCCTGGTTTTTTATTGATTGGAGTTAGGTCAGGTGCAGAATCAACGTATTCGTATTCGCCTCAAGGCTTTTGACCACCGCCTGATAGACACGTCTACTCAGGAAATCGTGGAAACGGCGCGCCGGACGGGTGCCCAGGTCAGGGGGCCGATCCCGCTTCCGACCCGGAAAGAAAAGTACACCGTGCTGATTTCGCCGCACGTTAACAAGGATGCACGTGACCAGTACGAAATTCGTACCCACAAGCGTCTGTTGGACATCGTGGAGCCCACTGAAAAAACAGTGGACGCCCTGATGAAACTGGACCTGGCAGCAGGTGTAGAAGTACAGATCAGTCTTGGTTAACTACAATTTGTAGCAAGACCTGCCCGTAGGCCCACATGGTCTGCGGGTGTGTAACGCCCGGTTCTTTAAAGCAAGGCGGGGCGGCCATAGAGGGTAAGCCCCGTACACTGAGAGGTTAGCAAAATGACTATTGGCTTAGTCGGCCGTAAGTCCGGTATGACTCGTGTTTTTACCGAGGACGGCGCATCCATCCCAGTAACCGTAGTGGAGGTATCTCCAAACCGGGTTACTCAGATCAAAGAGCTCGAGAGCCACGGCTATCGTGCAATTCAGGTGACTGCGGGTAACCGCAAGGCCTCGAAAGTGAGTAAATCAGAAGCCGGGCACTTCGCAAAGGCGGGTGTCGAGGCAGGTCACGGTTTGTGGGAATTCCGTTTGGGCGCGAGCGACGAGGCTCCCGCTATCGGTTCCGAATTGACTGTGGAGCGCTTCGAGGCCGGGCAGAAAGTCGATGTGGCGGGCAAGTCCAAGGGCAAGGGGTTCCAGGGCGTTATCAAGCGCTGGAACTTCTCCATGCAGGACGCTACCCACGGTAACTCTCTGTCCCACCGTGCCCCGGGTTCAATCGGCCAGTGCCAGACGCCTGGTCGCGTTTTCAAGGGCAAGAAGATGTCCGGGCACATGGGTGCGGAAAACGTCACCACCCAGGGTCTGGAAATCGTGCGCGTGGATGTGGAGCGGAACCTGCTCCTCATCAAGGGCGCTGTCCCCGGTGCACCCGGCGGCGACGTGATCGTGCGTCCCGCGGTCAAGGCTTAAGGTTAGGGGGTCTCTAACGTGGAATTGAGTGTAGTCAAGCCAGGTAACGCCACAGCGGGTACGGTCTCCGTGTCTGATGTCGCCTTTGCCCGCGAATACAATGAGGACCTGGTTCACCAGGTAGTTACTGCCTATCTGGCAGGTGCCCGTCAGGGTACCCGTGCCCAGAAGACCCGCTCCGATGTGAGTGGTGGTGGCAAGAAGCCCTGGCGCCAGAAAGGTACCGGTCGTGCCCGTGCGGGGACCATTCGCTCCCCCATTTGGCGCAGCGGCGGTGTGACCTTTGCGGCCCGGCCGCAGGATCACTCGCAGAAGGTCAACCGCAAGATGTACCGTGCGGCCATGCGTTCGATCATGTCCGAGCTGGCCCGTCAGGGTCGTCTGCTGGTGGTGGAGAGCGTTGAGCTCGAGGCTCCCAAGACCAAGCTGCTGGCTCAGCAGCTGGGTGAATACGGCCTCGACAGTGTGCTGATCGTGACTGCCGAGCTGGGTGAGAACCTCTATCTGGCGGCCCGCAACCTGCACAAGGTTGATGTACGCGACGTCGATGGCGTGGATCCTGTCAGCCTGATCGCCTATGACAAGGTCATGGTCACTGTGGATGCGGTGAAGAAGTTTGAGGAGATGCTGGCATGAACCAGGAGCGAATTTTCCAGGTGCTGGTCGCCCCGCACGTGTCCGAAAAGGCCGCAGTGCTGGCAGACAGCAATAACCAGTACGTGTTCAAGGTTGCCGTCAACGCGACCAAGGCCGAAATCAAGAAGTCGGTTGAGCAGCTGTTCAAGGTCAAGGTCGATGCTGTCCAGACCCTCAAGGTCAAGGGCAAGGTCAAGCGTAACAAATATGGCCTGAGCGCCAAGCCGACCTGGAAGAAGGCATATGTTCAACTGGAGCAGGGTCAGGACATCGACTTTGCCGTGGCTGAATAAGGAGTAGGTTCGAGATGGCAGTATTAACAAGTAAGCCCACTTCGCCCGGACGTCGTCACGTCGTCCGCGTGACCAGTGAGGACCTGCACAAGGGCGCCCCCTATGCCCCGCTGCTGGAAAAACAGACCCGCAATGGCGGCCGCAACAACAATGGCCGTATTACCACGCGGCACGTTGGTGGCGGTCACAAGCAGCACTACCGGGTCATCGATTTCAAGCGCTCGAAGGACGGTATTCCGGCCAAGGTAGAGCGCATTGAGTACGACCCGAACCGCACCGCGCACATTGCGCTGCTGCTGTTCGCTGACGGCGAGCGCCGCTACATTATTGCGCCCAAGGGTGTGAAGTCCGGTGACACTCTGCAGTCCGGGCCCGCAGCGCCGATCAAGGTCGGCAACTGCCTGCCGCTGCGCAATATCCCGGTGGGCTCGGTTATCCACGCGGTGGAGATGAAGCCGGGCAAGGGAGCTCAGCTTGCTCGCTCCGCCGGAGCCTCCATCCAGCTGGTGGCGCGTGAAGGCCAGTACGCGACCCTGCGTCTGCGCTCCGGCGAGATGCGCAAGGTGCTGTCCGACTGTCGCGCGACGATGGGTGAAGTGTCGAACTCCGAACACAGCCTGCGCAAGCTGGGCAAGGCCGGTGCCACGCGTTGGCGCGGTGTGCGTCCGACCGTTCGCGGCGTGGCGATGAACCCGGTGGATCACCCGCATGGTGGTGGTGAAGGTCGTACTTCCGGTGGCCGTCATCCGGTCAGCCCCTGGGGTACCCCGACCAAAGGTTACAAGACGCGCTCGAACAAGCGCACTGACGGGCTCATTGTGCGCCGTCGTGGCAAGAAATAAGTTCGGTCGACAGACAAGAGATTAGAGGAAGACACTGTGCCGCGTTCACTGAAGAAAGGTCCTTTTATCGACCTTCACTTGATTAAGAAAGTTGAAGCCGCGATTGAAAGCAACGACCGTCGCCCGATCAAGACCTGGTCGCGCCGTTCCATGATATCGCCTGATATGGTGGGTCTGACGATCGCCGTTCACAATGGCCGGCAGCATGTTCCAGTGCTGATCAACGAAGATATGGTTGGTCACAAGCTCGGTGAATTTGCGGCTACCCGTACGTTCAAGGGCCACATTGTAGACAAGAAGGCGAAGCGCTAGTAAGCGCTGGTCTATAGCGAGGTTTAGGAAGATGGAAGTTGCAGCAAGACTGAAAGGCGCGCGAATCTCGGCCCAGAAAGCCCGGCTGGTCGCAGACCAGGTGCGTGGCAAGCCGGTTGAAGAAGCGCTGAGCCTGCTGGAATTCAGCACCAAGAAGGCGGCCCACATTGTCAAGAAGATCCTTGACTCTGCGATTGCCAATGCCGAAAACAATGAAGGTGCGGATGTGGACGAGTTGAAAGTGTCCAGCATCTTCGTGGATGAAGGTATGACCATGAAGCGTCTGCGGCCTCGGGCCAAGGGTCGCGCTGATCGGATATTCAAGCGCACCTGTCATATCACCGTGAAAGTTGCAGACGGCCAAAGCTAAGTTCAGGAGAAGACCACATGGGTCAGAAAGTACATCCGGTCGGCATACGGTTAGGTATCGTCAAGGATCACAATTCGATCTGGTATGCGGATAGCAAAAACTATGCGAAGACGCTTATCACCGACCTCGCTGTGCGCAAGTACATCGAGAAGACGCTGGAGCACGCGTCGGTCAGCCGCGTCGTGATCGAGCGCCCGGCGCAGACCGCGCGTATCACCATCCACACTGCCCGCCCCGGTATTGTTATCGGCAAGAAAGGCGAGGATGTGGACGGCCTGCGCAAGAAGTTGGCCGAGATGATGGGTGTGCCCGTGCACATCAACATCGAAGAGATCCGCAAGCCGGACCTGGACGCCAAGCTGGTTGCGCAGAACGTGGCCCAGCAGCTGGAGCGCCGGGTAATGTTCCGGAGGGCGATGAAGCGGGTGGTGCAGAACGCCATGCGCCAGGGCGCCGAGGGCATCAAGATCCAGGTAGGTGGTCGCCTGGGTGGTGCTGAAATTGCGCGCACCGAGTGGTATCGCGAAGGCCGTGTGCCCTTGCATACCCTGCGTGCAGATATCGATTACGCCACTTACGAGGCCTCTACCACCTACGGCATCATCGGGGTCAAGGTATGGATCTTCAAGGGTGAAGTGATTGGCACTGAAGGCCATTCCGACAGCGCCAAGAAGACAGCAACTAATTAAGGGTTACGCAGATGCTTCAACCAAAGCGTACTAAATTTCGCAAGATGATGAAGGGCCGCAACCGCGGCCTGGCCGAGCGTGGCAGCAAGGTAAGTTTCGGCGAATACGGTTTGAAGGCGACTGGCCGCGGCCGTATCACTGCGCGCCAGATCGAGGCGGCGCGTCGTGCGATGACCCGCCACATCAAGCGTGGTGGCAAGATCTGGATCCGCGTCTTCCCGGACAAGCCGATTACCGGCAAGCCGCTGGAAGTTCGTCAGGGTAAGGGTAAGGGTAACGTTGAGTACTGGGTGGCACAGATCCAGCCCGGAAAGGTGCTGTACGAAGTGCAGGGCGTTTCGGAAGAGCTCGCGCGTGAAGCATTTGCGCTGGCAGCTGCCAAGATTCCGGTAGCTACAACATTTGTTAAACGGTCGGTGATGTGATGAAAGCTAGCGAATTGCGTGATAAGTCCGCTGAGGACCTGAACAAGCAGCTGCTTACCCTGCGTGAAGAGCAGTTCAAGCTGCGCATGCAAAAGTCCACTGGTCAGCTTGGGCAGTCACATCTGCTGCAGCAGAACCAGCGCGACATCGCACGCGTCAAGACTGTACTGAATGAAAAGGCGGGTAATTGAGCATGTCTGGTGCAGAGAAGCGGATACGTACGGCGACTGGCAAGGTCGTCAGCAACAAAATGGACAAGACCATCACGGTTCTGATCGAGCGACGGGTCAAGCACCCGGTGTACGGCAAGTACATTACCCGCTCTTCCAAGATCCACGCGCACGATGAGAACAATGTGTGTGGTATTGGCGATACCGTCAAGGTTACCGAGTCGCGGCCCATTTCCAAGAGCAAGACCTGGAAGCTGCTCGAAGTCGTGGAAAGTGCCCCACAGGTATAAGCGCTGTATTTTGCGGCCTGGCCGCAGTTTGGAGTAAGAGATGATTCAGACAGAGTCGTATTTGGATGTCGCTGACAACAGCGGTGCCCGCCGGGTGATGTGTATCAAGGTGCTGGGTGGCTCCAAGCGTCGCTATGCGCGTGTGGGCGACCTGATCAAGGTGACCGTCAAGGAAGCAATTCCCCGGGGCAAGGTCAAGAAAGGCCAGGTGATGACTGCAGTTGTGGTGCGTACCCGCAAGGGTGTGCGTCGCCCTGATGGCTCGCTGATCAAGTTTGACGACAACGCGGCAGTTTTGCTGAACAACCAGCAGGCGCCGATTGGTACCCGTATTTTCGGCCCCGTGACCCGTGAGCTGCGCGGCGAGAAGTTCATGAAGATTATTTCTCTGGCTCCGGAAGTTATCTGATTCGGCCCCAGGAGGAGAGGAAAGGAAATGTCCAAGATCAAGCGCGATGACGAAGTGATTATCCTGGCCGGCAAGGACAAGGGTAAGCGCGGCAAGGTTCGCAAGGTGATGACCGACAACCGCGTGGTTGTTGCGGGCATCAACATGGTAAAGAAGCACACCAAGCCCAACCCGCAAATGGGTGTTGCCGGGGGCATCGTTGAACGCGAAGCGCCCATCCAGATCTCCAACGTGGCGATCTACAACCCGGCCACCAGCAAGGCGGACAAGGTTGGTTACAAAGTTGATGGGGATACCAAGGTGCGTATCTTCAAATCCAGTGGCGAGGCGATTGACGCCTGAGTCGGGGGTCAAGGGTAAAAGACATGGCAACGTTGAAAGATAGGTACAAGAGCGAAATTGCTCCCCGGCTGCAGGAAGAGCTGGGCCTGAAGAATGTGATGGAAATTCCGCGCATCACCAAGATCACCCTGAACATGGGTGTTGGCGAGGCCGTGGGCGACAAGAAGGTCCTGGAGAGTGCGGTTGCGGACATGGAGAAGATCTCCGGCCAGAAGCCCATTATCACGCTGGCCCGCAGGTCCATCGCCGGTTTCAAGATTCGCGACGGCTGGCCGATCGGCTGCAAGGTTACCCTGCGCTCCGACCAGATGTACGAATTCCTGGATCGCCTGATCAGTATCGCTATCCCGCGTATTCGCGACTTTCGCGGTATCAGCCCGAAGTCTTTTGACGGTCGTGGCAACTTCGCGATGGGTGTCAGCGAACAGATTATTTTCCCGGAAATCGAGTACGACCAGGTGGACACCCTGCGTGGCATGGACATTACCATCACCACCACGGCTCGTACGGATGATGAAGGTCGCGCACTGCTGCGCGCTTTCAACTTCCCCCTGAAAGGTTAAGAGGCTTAATTCATGGCTAAGAAATCGATGATCGCTCGTGAGAAGAAGCGCGCGGAGATGGTAGTGAAGTATGCCGCCAAGCGGGCTGCGTTGAAGGCCGTTCTGAGCGATCAGAGCGCGTCAGACGACGCCAAGTGGGAAGCACAGATCGCACTGCAGAAGTTGCCCCGCGATGCCAGTCCGGTGCGCAAGCAGCGTCGCTGCCAGCTGACCGGCCGTCCTCACGGTGTTTATCGTAAATTTGGCCTGTGCCGCAACAAGCTGCGTGAAGCGGCGATGCGCGGTGATGTACCTGGTCTGGTTAAAGCCAGCTGGTAACGGAGAGATTCGAACATGAGTATGCAAGATCCGCTGTCAGATATGCTGACCCGCATCCGCAACGCGCAAATGGCCGGCAAAGCACGGGTAGAGATGCCCGGCTCCAAGCTTAAGGCCGCTGTTGCAGAGGTTTTGAAGCAAGAAGGTTACATCGCCGATTTCGCCGCAGCGAATGAAGCCGGCAAGCCCCGCTTGAGCATTGATCTCAAGTATTACCAGGGCAAGCCCGTCATTGCAGAGATCGATCGTATCAGCCGCCCTGGGCTGCGCAGCTATGCCGCCAAGGACGAACTGCCGACGGTTCGTGGCGGTCTGGGCGTGGCCATTGTCTCCACCTCCAAGGGTGTGATGACCGATCGTGCGGCTCGCGCCGCAGGTGTCGGCGGCGAAGTGCTCTGCACCGTTTTCTAGAATTACTGAGGAAGGGCATTCAACATGTCTAGAGTCGCAAAAAATCCGGTACTGCTGCCCAAAGGGGTGGAAGTAAAGCAGACTGGCAGGGACCTCACCGTCAAGGGTGGCCGGGGTACGCTTGCATTTGAACTGGGGGAAGGCATTGCCATCACCCAGGAGGAAAATGTCGTGTCCGTTGCCTTCGACAACGACAAGTCCAAGGCGCTTGCCGGTACTACGCGCGCCCTGCTGAGCAATATGGTTATCGGTGTCAGTGACGGCTGGGAGAAAAAGCTGGTCCTCAACGGCGTTGGCTACCGCGCCAAGGCTGATGGCAAGTCGGTAAACCTGACGGTCGGTCTGTCCCACCCGGTGGATTACCAGCTTCCTGAGGGCGTTAGCGCCGAGACCCCGACGCAGACTGAAATCGTAGTCAAGGGTATAGACAAGCAGGCTGTTGGCCAGGCCGCTGCCGAGATTCGCAGCTTCCGTCCGCCGGAGCCTTACAAGGGCAAGGGTATTCGTTACGCAAACGCAGTCGTTCGCCGTAAAGAAGCCAAGAAGAAGTAGGTAGGTTGAGATGAGTGCAAAGAATGAATCAAGGCTGCGTCGCGCACGTCGCGCTCGCAACCGGATGCGCGAGCAGGGCGTCAACCGCCTGACTGTGCACCGCACCCCGCGCCACATCTACGCGCAGGTTATTGCCCCTGCCGGCGATCGTGTTCTGGCCAGCGCTTCCACGCTGGACGGCAGCCTGCGCAGTGGCAGCACCGGCAACCAGGCCGCAGCCGCTGCGGTAGGCAAGCTGGTGGCTGAGCGCGCCAAGGCTGCGGGTGTCGACAAGGTCGCGTTTGATCGCGCTGGCTACAAGTACCACGGACGTGTCAAGGCGCTTGCCGACGCTGCCCGTGAAAGTGGACTGGAATTCTAGGGTAGGGCTATGGCGTTTAACGATCAGAAGAAGCAGCAGCAGGACGGTGACTTCCAGGAAAAGCTGGTACAGGTCAACCGGGTTGCCAAGGTGGTCAAGGGTGGCCGTATCTTCAGCTTCACCGCCCTGACCGTGGTCGGTGACGGCAACGGCAAAGTCGGTTTCGGCCGCGGCAAGGCCCGTGAAGTCCCCGTGGCGATCCAGAAAGCCATGGAAGCCGCCCGTCGCAACATGATTCAGGTTGAGCTGAACAACGGCACCATTCAGTATCCGGTTCGGGCCAGTCACGGCGCCTCCAAGGTGTACATGCAGCCCGCTTCCGAGGGTACTGGCGTTATTGCCGGTGGTGCGATGCGCGCGGTGCTGGAAATCGCCGGCGTCCACAACGTACTGGCGAAGTGCTACGGCTCCACCAACCCGGTAAACGTGGTTCGCGCAACGTTTAACGGTCTGCGTGACATGGTTGCTCCGGATGACGTCGCCGCAAAGCGCGGCAAGACCGTTGAAGAAATTCTGAACTAATTATTGGGTTGGCTAGTCATGGCTAAAGCTACTATCAAGGTTACGCAGACCAAGAGCGTCCACGGGCGCCTGAAGAACCACCGCGCCTGTATCGCTGGCCTGGGTCTGCGCCGCATCGGTCATACCGTCGAAGTCGAGGATACCCCCTCTGTTCGCGGCATGATCAACAAAGTGAACTACATGGTTCGGATCGAGGAGTAAATCATGTCAGATGTTTTGCGACTGAACACCCTGAGCCCGAGCCCGGGTTCCCGCAAGGATGGCAAGCGCGTCGGTCGCGGGATCGGCAGTGGGCTCGGCAAGACAGCTGGCCGCGGTCACAAGGGGCAGAAGTCCCGCTCCGGTGGCAAGGTGCGTCCAGGTTTCGAGGGCGGCCAGATGCCGCTGCAGAAGCGCCTGCCGAAGTACGGTTTCACCTCACGCGTTTCCCGCACGACCGCGCAGGTCCGTCTGGGTGAGCTGAATGGAGTCCAGTCCGATGTGGTCGATCTGGAAGCACTGAAAGCAGCCGATGTGATCCGTCAGGACGTACTGCGCGTGCGCGTGTTCCTGTCCGGCGAACTCACCAGGCCGTTGACTGTAAAAGGGCTCGCGGTCACCAGGGGTGCGCGTGAGGCCATCGAACAGGCCGGCGGGAAAGTAGAGGAATAAATGGCTAAAGGTCAGCTCCCAGGTAGCAACAAAGCCGGACTGGGCGAGCTTTTTGCTCGCCTTCGTTTTGTTTTGCTGGCGATTATTGTCTACCGGATCGGTACCCATATTCCGGTTCCGGGAATTGACCCTGCCCAGCTGGCGGCCCTGTTTAACCAGAACCAGGGCACCATCCTGGGTCTGGCCAACATGTTCTCCGGCGGTGCGCTGGAGCGCATGAGTATCCTTGCACTCGGGATCATGCCCTACATTTCTGCGTCCATTATCATGCAGTTGATGTCAGCGGTGACCCCGCAGCTGGAAGCGCTGAAGAAAGAAGGCGAGTCCGGCAGGCGCAAGATCAGCCAATACACGCGCTACCTGACCGTGGTGCTTGCCATCGTGCAGGCGACGGGCATGACGGTCGGTATGGCCAACCAGGGAATGTCCTACGATACATCCGTAGTGTTCTACGTGATTGCGATCACTTCGTTGGTAACTGGCGCAGTGTTCATGATGTGGCTGGGGGAGCAGATTACCGAAAAGGGTGTTGGCAACGGGATATCACTGCTGATTTTCGCGGGTATCGTGGCGGGTCTGCCATCGGCCATCGGCCAGTCGCTGGAGCAGGCGCGGCAGGGGGAGCTCAATATTCTCGTCCTGTTGTTTATCCTCGCCCTGGGAATAGCCGTCATTTACATGATCGTGTTCATTGAGCGCGGTCAGCGGCGGATCACGGTGAATTACGCCAAGCGCCAACAAGGGCGCAAGATGATGCAGGCGCAGAGCTCTCACCTGCCGCTGAAGGTCAATATGGCTGGGGTAATTCCCGCGATCTTTGCCAGCAGTATCCTGCTGTTCCCAGCCTCGATCGCCCAGTGGTTTGGTTCCAGCGGCTCTGCAGACTGGTTGCAGGACCTGGCCTTGGCCATTGGCCCGGGGCAGCCCCTGAACATCCTGCTGTTCACCGGCTTTATCGTATTTTTCTGCTTCTTCTACACGGCGTTGATGTTCAACCCCCAGGAAGTGGCGGACAATCTCAAGCGCTCCGGCGCCTTTGTCCCCGGCATCCGGCCCGGACAGCAGACCGCCAACTATATAGATGGCGTGCTGACGAGGTTAACCGTGTTCGGGTCAGCTTATATTGCGCTGGTCTGCCTCATGCCCCAGTTTCTGGTGGTCATGTGGAACGTACCGTTTTACCTGGGGGGCACCTCGCTGCTGATCGTAGTGGTTGTGGTGATGGACTTTATGGCCCAGGTACAAAGCCACCTGATGTCGCACCAGTACGACTCGGTGATGAAGAAAGCGAAATTGAACAACTATGGTGCTTCCGGCCGCTGACAGGCTGGCCGGTCCTTGGAGAAGAGCGAAATGAAAGTACGTGCATCAGTAAAGAAGGTCTGCAGGAATTGCAAGATCGTTCGCCGCAACGGTGTCGTGCGTGTGATCTGCAATACAGATCCCCGCCACAAGCAGCGCCAGGGCTGATCGGTTCCGGTTGCAGACTGTTGATTTTTAGTAAACATACCGCTAGAATGCTGCGCCTTTCGCGCCCCACCCCCCGAGCCGCTCAGGGTTCAGGGTGCGGCTTGTTCGCTCAGCGCAAAGCGACGATTTGAGTATTTGGAGAGAGTTGGATGGCTCGTATTGCCGGCGTCAACGTACCCGATAACAAGCACGCTGTTATCGCCCTGACCTATATCTATGGTGTCGGTCGCACCCAGGCCAGGCGCCTCTGCGCCGACACGGGTGTTGCTGAAAACAGCAAGATCGGTGAGCTCAGCGAAGAACAAATGGACGCGCTGAGAAACAAGGTGGGCGAACTGACGGTAGAGGGTGACCTGCGCCGGGAAGTATCGATGAACATCAAGCGCCTGATGGACCTCGGTTGCAACCGCGGCCTGCGCCATCGTCGCGGCCTGCCGCTTCGCGGCCAGCGCACCAAGACCAATGCCCGTACCCGCAAGGGTCCGCGCAAGCCGATTCGCAAGTAAGGCATTCAGCCCCCCGCGGATCCTTTTTAGTGTAGCTGCACCCGAGTGCAGTGTTGATATTAAAGCAGGAAAAAGAGTATGGCCAAGCCAGGTGCCAAGAGCACTCGCAAGAAGATTACCAAGACCGTCGTGGATGGCATTGCGCACGTCCATGCGTCTTTTAACAACACGATCATCACCATTACCGACCGCCAGGGCAATACCCTGAGCTGGGCGACGTCCGGCGGCTCCGGCTTCCGCGGCTCCCGTAAAAGCACCCCTTTCGCGGCCCAGGTGGCGGCGGAGCGAGCAGGTGAAGCGGCCAAGGAATATGGTTTGAGGAATCTTGATGTACAGGTGAAAGGCCCCGGCCCGGGCCGCGAGTCAGCCGTACGTGCGCTGAACTCCTGCGGTTACAAGATCACCAACATCACCGACGTGACGCCGATCCCGCACAACGGTTGCCGTCCGCCCAAGAAACGTCGCGTCTAACGCTTACAGGAAGAACTGACATGGCTCGATATATTGGACCCAAGTGCAAGCTCTCCCGTCGTGAGGGAACCGACCTGTTCCTGAAGAGCGGGGTGCGTGCACTGGAAAGCAAGTGCAAGCCCGAATCGGCTCCCGGCCAGCATGGCGCCCGTCGCGGTCGTCTGTCTGACTACGGTGTGCAGCTGCGCGAGAAGCAAAAGGTACGTCGCATCTACGGCATACTTGAAAAGCAGTTCCGCAACTATTACAAAGAGGCGGCGCGGCTCAAGGGCGCTACCGGCGAAAACCTGCTGCAATTGCTGGAAAGCCGCCTCGACAACGTGGTGTACCGCATGGGCTTTGGTTCTACCCGTGCTGAATCCCGTCAGCTCGTCAGCCACAAGGGCATCCTGGTCAACGGCGCGGTGGTGAATGTGCCTTCCTACCAGGTGCAGGCCGGTGACGTGGTGTCCCTGCGCGAGAAAGCCAAAAAGCAGCTGCGGGTGCAGTCTGCACTGGCCCTTGCCGCCCAGCGCGGCGAGCCCGAGTGGATTGAAGTCAATAGCGATAAGCTGGAAGGAGTCTTCAAGTCAGCCCCTGAGCGTCAGGATCTGTCTTCCGAGATCAATGAAAACCTGATCGTGGAACTGTACTCCAAGTAATCCGACTTAGGACTAACCTACTCATACAGGTGCCAGAATGCAGACAGCAGTGAACGAATTTTTGACTCCGCGCGTGATCAACGTCGAAGAAAAGACCAGCACCCGCGCCCAGGTCACCCTGGAGCCGCTGGAGCGTGGCTTTGGCCATACCCTCGGCAATGCCCTGCGTCGCATACTGCTGTCTTCCATGCCCGGCTGCGCCATCACGGAAGTGGAAATTGACGGCGTCGAGCATGAGTACAGCGCCATTGAGGGTGTGCAGGAAGACGTAATCGAAATCCTGTTGAACCTCAAGGGCGTTGCCCTGGTCATGAACGGCAAGGAAGAAGCCGAGCTGACCCTGAGCCGCAAAGGTCCCGGCGTGGTCACCGCCGGCGATATCCAGGTGGATCACGATATCGAGATTCGCAATCCAGAGCACGTGATCTGCGTTCTGACCGGCGGCTCGCACATCAGCATGAAGCTGACGGTTGCACGCGGTCGTGGCTACTCCCCCGCAGATTCCCGTGAGAATCCCGAGGAAGAAACCCGCTCCATTGGTCGTCTGCACCTCGATGCCACATTCTCGCCGATCAATCGGGTGTCCTATGTGGTTGAGGCCGCTCGCGTCGAGCAGCGTACCGACCTCGACAAGCTGGTCCTGGACCTTGAGACCAATGGCACCATCGACCCCGAGGAAGCGATCCGTCGCGCCGCGACCATCCTCCAGCAGCAGCTGGCTGTGTTCGTTGACCTCGAGAGCGAGAGCCACAGCGAGTCCGTGGTCGAGGAGGACGAGGTCGATCCGATTCTGCTGCGTCCCGTGGACGATCTCGAGTTGACGGTTCGCTCGGCCAACTGCCTGAAGGCAGAGAACATTTACTACATTGGTGACCTGGTTCAGCGCACGGAAGTCGAGCTGTTGAAGACCCCGAACCTGGGCAAGAAGTCACTGACCGAAATCAAGGATGTGCTGGCATCTCGCGGCTTGTCCCTGGGTATGCGCCTGGACAACTGGCCGCCGGCCAGCCTCAGAAACGACGACCGGGTGCTGAGTATCTAAGCTCCCGAGTTAACAGTTGGCAGTGCTGAGATAGCACAGACAGTATAGGAAAGTAAAAATGCGTCACCGTCACAGCGGACGTCAGTTGAACCGGAATGCCTCTCACCGCAAGGCCATGTTCCGAAATATGACCGTGTCTCTGGTAGAGCACGAGTTGATCAAGACCACCCTGCCCAAGGCCAAGGAGCTGCGCAGCTACGCTGAGCCGCTGATTACCCTGGCCAAGAGCGACAGCGTTGCCAATCGCCGCCTGGCGTTCGACCGCATGCGCGACAAGGCGGCTGTTGGCAAGCTGTTCTCGGAACTGGGGCCGCGCTACCAGGCCCGTCCCGGCGGCTATATTCGCATCCTCAAATGTGGCTTCCGCGCCGGCGACAAGGCTCCCATGGCCTATGTCGAGCTGGTCGATCGCCCGCAGGTGGATGATGTGAGTGCCGACGAGGAGTAAGTTTTCCTCACGGTGAAAAAGCCGGGCTAGCCCCGGCTTTTTTGTGCCCGTAGTTCACGTGGCGGATGAGGCGCAGGCTGCCGTGGCCACCCGGCAGACACCCATTCAGGCTGCCGCCCGCTTGCCCGCTTTCCGCTTCGGAGGCTTTGGCTTCCCAGTCTCCCTGGAAGCCTGCTGTTTCAGCAGCGGCCCCAGGAAGTGTCCGGTGTAGGATTTCTTCACCTTGGCAACGTTCTCCGGTGTCCCTGTGGCGATGATCTCGCCGCCCCCTGAGCCGCCTTCGGGCCCGAGGTCCACTATCCAGTCGGCGGTTTTGATCACATCCAGGTTGTGCTCGATGATGACTACCGTGTTGCCGTGGTCGCGCAGGCGGTGCAGAACCTCCAGTAGTTGCCGTATGTCCTCGAAGTGCAGGCCCGTAGTGGGCTCGTCGAGGATGTAGAGGGTCTTGCCGGTGTCGCGCTTGGAAAGCTCCCTGGACAGCTTGACCCGCTGGGCCTCGCCCCCGGACAGGGTCGTGGCGGCCTGGCCCAGGCGGATATAGGACAGGCCGACGTCAATGAGGGTCTGCAGCTTGCGGGCAATGGCGGGTACGGGCTCGAAGAAGCTCAGGGCGTCCTCCACGGTCATTTCCAGGACCTCGTGGATGCTCTTGCCCTTGTAGCGGATCTCCAGTGTCTCACGGTTGTAGCGCCGGCCCTTGCAGACATCACAGGGGACATAGATATCGGGCAGGAAATGCATCTCGACCTTGGTCACGCCATCGCCCTGGCAGGCCTCGCAGCGGCCACCCTTGACGTTGAAGCTGAAACGGCCCGGCTTGTAGCCGCGTGAGCGCGCTTCCTGGGTGCCGGCGAACAGCTCCCTCACCGGGGTGAAGATGCCGGTATAGGTCGCCGGGTTGGAGCGCGGGGTGCGGCCGATGGGGCTCTGGTCAATGTCGATGCACTTGTCGATGTGCTCCATACCCTTGATGCCCTTGTAGGGGGCGGGGGTCAGGGTGGTGGCGCCGTTGAGCTCGGTGGCGGCGATGGGGTACAGGGTGTTGTTGATCAGGGTTGATTTACCGGAGCCGGAGACGCCGGTGATGCAGGTCAGCAGGCCCAGGGGCAGCTCGAGGTCCACCCCCTGCAGATTGTTGCCGCTGGCTCCCGACAGTTGCAGGATTCGCTGCGGATCAGCCGGGGTGCGTTTTACCGGTACCGCAATACTGCGCTTGCCGGACAGGTAGGCGCCGGTGAGGGATTGCTCGTTGCCGATGATATCCTCGAGGCTGCCCTGGGCTACGATGCGGCCGCCGTGAACGCCGGCGCCGGGACCGATATCGATGATGTGATCGGCCCGGCGGATCGCGTCTTCATCGTGCTCCACCACCAGCACGGTATTGCCCAGGTCCCGCAGGTGGGTGAGGGTGCCGAGCAGGCGCTCATTGTCGCGCTGGTGCAGGCCGATGGACGGCTCATCGAGGATGTACATGACGCCCACCAGGCCGGCGCCGATCTGGGAGGCCAGGCGAATACGCTGTGCCTCGCCACCCGAGAGGGTTTCCGCGCTGCGGCTCAGGGTCAGGTAGTTGAGTCCCACATCCACCAGGAAGCGATAGCGGGCGCGCAGCTCCTTGAGAATCTTGCCGGCTATCTCGCCCTTGCGGCCTTCCAGCTTCAGCTGGCCAAAGTACACTTCGGCCTCGCCTACGGGCATCTCGGTGATACTGGGCAGGGCGCGGTCATCGACGAATACGTGGCGCGCGTCCCGCCGCAGGCGGGTGCCGTGGCAATCGGGGCAGGGCTGGGTGGAGAGAAATTTTGCCAGCTCTTCGCGCACTGACTGCGACTCGGTATCGCGGTAGCGCCGCTCCATATTGGGGATGATCCCCTCGAAGGGATGGGTCCGCTTGTAGACATCGCCGCGATCATTCATGTAGGCGAAGGCCACCTCCTCGTCGCCGCTGCCGTGGAGAATGGCTTCGCGGTGGCTTTTCTTCAGCTTCTGGAAAGGGGTGTCGATGGAGAACCCGTAGTGGTCCGCCAGACTGGTGAGCATGTGAAAGTAATACACATTGCGCCGATCCCAGCCGCGAATGGCACCCTCGGCGAGGCTGGATTCCGGGTGCAGGAGAATGCGCTCGGGATCGAAGTACTGCTTCACGCCCAGCCCGTCACAGCTGGGGCAGGCTCCCGCGGGATTGTTGAAGGAGAACAGCCGCGGCTCCAGCTCGTCGATGCTGTGGCCGCAGATCGGGCAGGCAAAGCGGGCGGAGAACATGATGTCCTCGCCGTCATCGTCCATGTAGCTGACAGTCGCCAGGCCTTCCGTCAGCCCCAGCGCGGTTTCAAAGGACTCGGCCAGGCGCAGGCTGAGATCGGCGCGGACCTTGAACCGGTCTACCACCACCTCGATGTCGTGCTTGCGCTTCTTGTCCAGTTTCGGCAGGTCATCAAGGTCGGTGACGATGCCGTTGACCCGGGCGCGGACAAAACCCGAAGCACGCAACTCCTCGAATACATGCAGGTGCTCGCCCTTGCGCGCCCTGACCACCGGTGCCAGCAGCATCAACCGGGTACCCTCCGGCAGCGCCAGCACTGAATCCACCATCTGGCTCACGGTCTGGGCCTGCAGGCTCTCGCCGTGCTCCGGGCAGCGTGGCTCTCCGACCCGGGCATACAGCAGGCGCAGGTAGTCGTAGATTTCGGTGATGGTGCCGACCGTGGAGCGCGGATTGTGCGAGGTCGATTTCTGCTCGATGGATATCGCCGGGGACAGGCCCTCGATGTGGTCCATGTCCGGCTTTTCCATCATCGACAGGAACTGGCGGGCGTAGGTGGACAGGGATTCGACGTAGCGCCGCTGGCCCTCGGCATACAGGGTGTCGAAAGCCAGGGACGATTTGCCGGAACCGGAAAGCCCGGTAATCACCACCAACTGATCGCGGGGGATGTCCAGGTCGATGTTCTTGAGGTTGTGGGTGCGTGCACCGCGGACGAGAATAGTGTCCATGAGTCTCCGGTCGAAGGCTGCCAGTCAAACCCGACAGTATAGGCGGTCGGTTCGGGTGGAGGCAAAATATACCGGGTTATACGCAGCTGCGGGCGGCGCGGATGCCACGGCGGTAGCTAAGCTGTTAACATTAGCGTTTTTGCGAAGCTGCCAGCCTGTGATCACCGAACACCCGATGACCTCCTTGGAACGTCGCTCCGTGACGTCCCTCGCCCTGCTTTACAACTTTCGCATGTTGGGACTGTTCATGGTCCTGCCACTGCTGGCCCTGTACGCGATTGATTTCGAAGGGGCCACCCCGGCCCTGATTGGGGTTGCACTGGGCGCCTACGGCCTGACCCAGGCCTGTCTGCAGATTCCCTTCGGCTGGCTGTCTGATCGCATCGGGCGCAAGCCGGTGATCATTGCCGGGCTGTTGATTTTTGCCCTCGGCAGCATCGTGGCAGCACTGGCCGACAGTATCTACGGCATTATCGCCGGGCGTGCGCTGCAGGGCGCAGGCGCCATTGCCAGTAGTGTGATGGCGCTGGTCGCTGATCTCACCCGGCAGGAGCAGCGCACCAAGGCGATGGCCATTGTCGGCGCCAGCATCGGCCTGGCATTCGCCGTGGCGCTGGTGCTGGGGCCGCTGGTAGCCGGGCTCGGCGGCCTGGAAGCCGTGTTCGGTTTTACCGCTTTCCTGGCGCTGGCAGGTATCGCCATTGTCGCCTGGCAGGTGCCGCAGCCACCGCGTATCGGCATGACCCACGCGGAGGTCGGGGCTCGCCCGGGTTTGATGGGGCTCAGTCTGCGCAACCCCACGCTGCTGCGGCTGGATGCGGGGATATTCGCCCTGCACTTTATCCTCATGGTCAGCTTCCAGGTCGTCCCCGGGGTGCTTGAGGGCGCCCTGGGGATTCCCCGCGAGATGCACTGGCAGATCTATCTGCCGGCAGTGCTGCTGTCCGTGCTCGGCATCCTGCCCCTGATGCGTCTCGCGGAAAAGGGCGGTCGCCCCCATCTGGTCTTCCTCAGCTGCATCGGCCTGTTGTTCCTGTCGCTGGCGCTGCTGGGCCTGGTGCGCGAGCCCTGGCTGTTTTATGCGGCCCTGTGGCTGTTCTTCGTCGGTTTCAATTACATGGAGGCGGTGCTTCCCTCCCTGGTCAGCAAGGCGGTGGACCCCGGCGGCAAGGGTACCGCGCTGGGGATCTTCTCCACATCACAGTTTCTGGGGATATTCGCCGGCGGCGCCGCTGGCGGCTGGGTGTTGCAGCACTATGGCCTGGCCGGGATCACGGAACTCTGCCTGGGCGTGACGGCGCTCTGGTTCCTGGTCGCCCTGCCTGTGCCGCGAGCTGCACCGGAAACGGCAGACGGGATATCCCTGCCTTGACTTCCTCGCCCGCTTATCCTCCGGTCAGCTTGTGGTTTGAGGCTGCGGGCAACCCTGCACCTCGCGCCGCACTGGCGGGCGACCAGCGCTGCGATGTGGCAATCATCGGCGGTGGTTATAGCGGGTTGTGGACCGCCTATTACCTGAAGACGCTGGCGCCCGATTGTTCGGTGTGCATTCTTGAAGCGGAGCTCTGCGGTTTCGGTGCCTCCGGTCGCAATGGCGGCTGGATGATGTCGGCCCTGCAGGGGGAGCAGCGGTTCCACAGCGCGCCGGGTGGCGCGG
>NZ_JAVKCQ010000072.1:0-8079 GCF_040222615.1 Haliea sp. | reverse complement strand
GCAGCGCGGCCGTAAAGCAGCAGTGTATTAACCAGCTACGAGGCAGGCTCATCGCGACGGTACCGCAATCAGGGCAATGAGCACCAGCGACAGGATGACTCCGACCGCCAGCGTTACCTGCCCGCTGCCGTCGCGAAGCACCTGCTGCAGGCCGTACAGCGCGGTCGCATTGGCGCCCATGTTGGCCAACAGTCCCCATGCACGGATGCGCATGGGGCCCAGGGGTCGATCAATCCAATCCATCGTATCCTCTCCTGTCACAGCGGCGCCAAGTAGTAACGAGAGATGCATCTTAGAAAGTTTCCGCGCCCGCGTCTGCCTCCAGACTATTGCCAGAAGTTGAAACTATTAATGAATTGCAGCAGCGCGAACCACCGGCAATTGGTTTCAGTCAACCACATCGGCGGGCTAGGCGCCCGGGCCCTGGACGGCACCCAATACCGGCGCCAATCGCGTCACCCAACGCGATGTCTCGCGCCTCCATGAGGCGCGCCGTGTGCTCGAAGCCAGTTACGCAACCCCCCGTCCATCCAGGAGCTGTCGCGCCTAGTGGGTATCAATACGACGAAGATCAAGCTTGGATTCCGAGAGTTGTTCGGGAAAACCGTCCAGGCGTTCATTATCCAACTACGGATGGAAACGGGCCTGATGTTGATCGAGAACACTGACCTGTCCATTTCGGAAATTGGCTATCGAGTAGGCTACAGCTTTCCCGCCAGCTTCACGCAAGCCATACGCAAGCACTACGGCAAGACACCGCAGGCACTCCGCTGCCTCGCCTGAACGGCAGAGAGTGGGCAACAGCCTTTCAACCGCTATATGTAGCAGCCATTTCAAGGCAATAGTAACCTGCCGGCATCAGCAAGCATTCAACAATATCCCGACTGCAGGATAGCCCATGAAAGCGACTCTCACCACCGCCCACGGCGACCGTTCCGTGTTGCACTACCACGAAGACTACCCGGACCCATCAGCCGGTAGCGGCCAGGTTGTTATCAATGTGGTTGCCTGCGCCGTCAACTTCCACGACGTCTTCACCCGCCGGGGCATGCCCGGCATACAGCTGGACCTGCCGGTCATCGTCGGCTCGGACATTGCCGGTACCGTTGTGACCCTTGGCGCCGGCGTCGATCCTCAGTGGCAAGGCAAGCGCGTACTTGTGGACCCGATTTACTTTCAGGACGGTAAACCCCACATGATCGGCGAGACCGTCGACGGCGGTCGGGCCGAGCAGGTGGCTGTGCCGGCAGGAAATCTCATCGAATTGCCCGACAGTGTCAGTTTTGACGCCGCCGCCAGCCTGCCGCTGGCCTACGGCACCGCCTGGCGCATGATGGTCACCATTGGCAAAGTAAGTGCCGGTGAAAAGGTCCTGGTGCTCGGCGCCAGCGGTGGCGTCGGCGTGGCTTGCGTGCAGATAGCCAAACTGCTGGGTTGCGAGGTGCTCGCCTGTGCCAGCAGCGAACACAAACTGCAGCGACTGCGGGAGATCGGTGCCGACCACGTGCACAACTACAACGAGTCCCCTTTCCGGGAGGGCGTGAAATCCGTGTTCGGCAAGCCGAGGCTGGATGGCAGTGGCGGGGTCAATGTGGCCGTGAACTTCACCGGCGGCGACACGATGTTCGACACGCAACGCTGCGTTGGCAAGGGCGGCCGCATCCTCACCTGTGGGGCAACGGCAGGCTATGACCTGCAGATCGACGCTCGCTACTGGTGGAGCTACGAGCACCAGATGCTGGGGTCGGACGGCTGGCAGCGCGGCGACCTTGAAGCACTGGTGGCACTCATTGCCGAAGGCAGGCTCGATCCCGTAGTGGAGAAGATACTGCCCATAAGCGAGGCCGACGAGGCCGAGCGCATGCTGGAGGACCGCGAGGTCTTCGGCAAGATCCTGCTGCAACCGTGAGTCGCGGATGAACGTTGCCTTTGCCAACCGGCGGGAGTACCTACGCCAGGATAAGGTGGATCGAAAGGCGCTGTCAGCGCAATGGGACGCACTGCTGGCCGATGACGCCCGCAGATCGCCAGATCGGCGTCAGTATGCGGTCTCGTGATGCCTTCCTGCGAAATAGACCACGTCCTGATTGGCTGCCCGTCGCTTGCTGACGCGATTCAGTGGTTCGAAACCACCACCTGCGCTTCCCCCCGACACGGTGGATCCCATCCCCGGCGCGGCACACGCAACGCTCTTTTGCCCCTGTCCGGCGAGGCCTACCTGGAGCTGCTCGCACCCGATTCCGCACAAGCTGCACGCTCGGTGGGCCGTGATGAGAGCGAAAAACTGACTGCACCGGCATTCTGCTGGTGGGCGCTGCGGTCAAGCGATCTGCCGACAATACAGGATACGCTGGCAACCTGTGGCGTTGCCTGTAGCGAGATACTGGCGGGAATCCGACAGACCAGCGACGGCAAGACACTGGAATGGTCGATGTTGATGACGTTGGATGACGAATTGGGAAGCCAGCTGCCTTTTTTCCTCGACTGGGGAGACGAAACTCTGCACCCTGGCAAGCGGGATCCCGCGGGCGAGATAGCGTCGTTGACGTTCAGCGGGCCTGCCGCATCACGACTCGCTGAGATACTGTCGCGCGTCGGGTTGCGGGACACCGTTGTTCATTGCGAGACTCGTGCAAGCTGGCAGCAGCATCTTGAACTGGTACTCGCTGGTCACCGGCACACTATCGCGGGGCCGGGATACCGTATGCCTTCCCTGAGCTAACGATCGCCCGAGATGTACCGCGATCCTCGTTGCGCGTTTAACCTAATTTTGCAGCCGCTGCGCTGATTCAAGAATTTCCAGGCGCTTGTCCAATGTATTCCGGTCCATAATTCGGCCACCTTGCATGACTGCGTGAATCTCTCGGGTATTGCGGATGTCAGCAAGTGGGTTGGCATCCAATATGACAAGATCCGCAATGGCTCCGGTCTTTATTTCACCCACCTTCCCGTCGACTCCAGAGAAACGTGCCGCGTGAATAGTCGCCGAGCGCAAGACATCTGGAATACTCAACCCCGCCTGCACTAGCCCGACCAGTTCATCGTGCAGTGAGAAGCCCCATGGCCCCATATCGGTACCCGCCAGTATTGGCACGCCGGCCCCGTGTAAAGCACGAATATAGGCGTCCATCATCTTGAAACCCGCCGCCGCGGACTCAAAGTCTGCCTCGCTGAAATTACTTAGCCATTTGGTCCCCGCACGGTCTTCCAGAATGCCACGCCAGCGGGGCTGAATGAAGAGAGACTCAGGTCGGGACAAGTATTCTTGGACACGTGGTGATGGAGAAAAGAACAATCGGGCGACTACCGTAGGGCAATGATATACATCGTAACGGGAAGTCAACTCTACAAGATCGCTCATGTGCGCTTCATTAACATACTGCCAGGCGAGCATCCTCGAGCGTAGATCATTGCCGGGTTTCTCCGGTGCGTTGTCATCTACAAGTAACTGAATCGACCCTCTCAGATGCTCAATTCCGATCTGCCCCCAACGCAACGCATTGTCCAGCCCTACCTCAATAGGAACGTGCCCGAGAACCGGGATGCCCAGCCGCTGGCCCTCTTCAATGAGTCCACGGTACGCCGGTATCGGCAGGTTGTTGTAAACCTTGATGTAGTCAAAACCGGCCTGATATTGTGCTCTGGCCTCCTGGACTCCCTCTTCTTCGGTGGAAATAAGCCGACGTCCCTTCGTCGTAATCAAGCCCTCCATGCCTTCTGGGGGATGTCCTTCGACAATAGGACCAGCGAGAAAAAGCCTTGGGCCGATTCGCTGTCCCAACGCAACCTCTGCGCGCCACTTCAGGTGTTTTGCCTCACCCATCAAGCTTCTGGCACCCAGCACTCCGTTGATAACCATGAGTTCGAGGTCGTCAGTCGTATCTGGGTGAACGTGCATATCCCAAAGACCGGGGATCACGAACTTACCGCTATAGTCAATGACTCTCAGGTCTGCATGGGCATCTGCTTGTCCACTGGCAGCATCGTGTGGGCTGATCTCCAAAATATTGCCATCGCGAATATATATGTCCTGCTGCTTTTGTACAGTGCCTTTCACCACATCGACAATATGGACATTCGACAAGAGAATAGAGTCGGCGTGTACGTTAAATGCGGTGAACAATAAGATTGCAAAGCAATAACTAGCAGTAATTCGGAACATGTATTAATTCCTCTGTGTGAGTTCCAGCGGCGTTGGTGAGCCAACCGTTGCGTCTGGCGCTGGAGCCCGGATACCCTTGCCGAAACGGGCATCCTCGATGAGTTTTCCTTTGCGGATAACCGGCCGACCACCGACGATCACGTATTCGATGCCCGCGGACGTTCGCGCCGGCTCATCATAAGTTGAACGGTCGATAACCGCCTGCGGATCGAATATCGTCAGGTCCGCATCCGCTCCCACCTGTACCCGCCCCTTCATTCTCATCGCCGGCACCCGGGCTTCGAGACGGCGCGCAGGCTCTATAGTCATTTTCGCCAGCGCGGCGGGTAGCGTCAGTCGGCCCTCTTCTCTGACATAACGCCCAAGCACCCGGGAGAAAGAACCGGAAACCCTGGGATGCCCGGTTCCACTTTCGATAAACCCGTCACTCGCGATCATGGTCAAAGGGTGCGTGACCGCCGTGCGGGTCATCGACTCCGTGCGGGCATGATGAATGATAATCCCGCCCTCGCTGCGCCTCGCACCGAAGCTCTCGCGGGTGAGCCACTCGCCGGTCTCCGCCCACTGGAACTTCCCGAACTCTTCGTCGGGCCAGGACTCCCAGTTGCTGAATTTGGCCGATTCAATGCGGGTCATGCCCGCACCGTAGGGGTAGGTCTCAGTGGTAACGTCCAGCCCCGCATCACGTGCCGATTCGATACGCGCGAGATACTGGTTGATCAGGGACTTGGCGGCGGAGGTCACGTGGACAACGTGCAGGGACGCGCCGGCTCTCGCTGCCAGCGCAATCGCCCGGTCCAAACCCTCAAGGCCTGCGTCCAGATGCACATGTACACTGGCATTATGCAGTGCGGCGAGCTCCATGACCTGCAGAACCTCCCGGTCAGACGCGGCGGGAGTGTACTCGAGGCCCATGCCAACGGCGACCGCTCCCCGCTCCAACGCTTCCGACAGCAGGGAGATCATCTCGTCGATCTCCGCCTGTGTCGCTGCCTCCCACGCTCCAGGCCCGGTGGGGAGCGACTCTGCAGGGTCGTCCATGACGATCATTCGAGCCTTGATGTGGCCCGCTCCGACGCCATGGTTTAGGTACTGCCCCCCGCTTCGCTGAGCATACCATTCATCCACATCGGCGGTCCCCACCTCGATCTCGAACGCGGAGGTGACACCGTCCTGGACCATGAGGCGGTACCCCTCCTCAGTCTGGCTGTGAACATGGAGGTCGATGAACCCGGGCGCGATGACGAGACCGTCCGCATCAATGACGGACTGTCCGTCGAGGTGTTCGGCCGACACGGCCTGAATGCTCGAGCCGTTTATTCCGACATTCATGACCGCGTCGAGCCCTGTCTCCGGATCGATCACCCGGCCGCCCTGGATCACTAGCTCATACACCGCGGCGGTCGCCGCGTGACCGGCCATCACGCAGACGGCGGCGATGAACGCCCGGCAAAAACGACCCGCTCCCCAAGGAATTCTCTGAGCCAACATGTCAGTCATCTCCGTCCCCCATCCGCAAACAGCACAAACATATCCTATCTGCCACCCCAAGGTACAACTTGTGCGGAGCGACGAAAAATCAGTCCGGGGCGTCCGCAGCTCGTCCCCTGGCAACAATGGGACGCCTTCGCGCACATCGCTGTACCTTGCGTATGCGGGTTACTATGGCGTAACGATGATCGTCACACCCCGCTCCCGGAATCGGCGGACAGGCAAGCGTAACCAGATACGATGGCAACAGGAGGCATATTGCGAAATCATTCGGCGGCCCAGGCACTTTCCGGCGTGGCACTTGTCGCTGTCGCCGGCTGGTTGGCATTCGATGCAGTCAGCACCGGCGGCCCAACCCGGTACCTGCAGGCGGCTTTCCCGCTCGCCGCGGCCTTGGCATTGCTGGGTCGCCGTAGCGGACTCCTCAGTACGCTCCTGGTATGGATGATCGCCGTGATGGCCGCGCTGGTCCGAGCCGGCTCGATAGCCTTGTCTGCAGTGGAAGTGATGACCGTGGTGCTTACAGCAGGCGCGATGCTGCTCGCGGCGGTGGCCTTCGCCGCCGCGCGCCGTAAGAGCTGGCTGCTTGCAGTACCAGTGGCGCTTGCGGTGATCGTGGTCGCCACCCTCTCCTTCGGTAGCATCCGCAACACGCTGACACCCATCGACAATCTATCCGTCTACGTGGAAATGGACGACGGTACCCGGCTCGCGGTCGACTACCGCCTGCCACGAGGCTTTGACGGCGACCCACGGCCAGGCATCATCACGTTCACCCGTTATCACCGCGCCTCCCGCCTGCGATTCCCCTTCAATCTCCTCTTCTCCACCGAGAGCGGGAATACTCAGCGACTGCTGGACGCAGGTTACGCGGTGGTTGTGGTCGATGTCAGGGGGGCGGGTGCGTCTTTCGGGACCCGGCCCAAGGAATTCTCAGAGCGCGAAATCCAGGACTACCCCCTCATCGTCGACTGGGTAGTTTCGCAATCCTGGTCGAACGGCGTCGTCGGCGCGGAGGGTGTCTCCTACGGAGGCACCGCCGCAGAGCTACTGATGTTGCAGGACCATCCGGCCGTCAAGGCAATCGCTGCACAGTACAGTCTGTTCGATGCCTACGACGATGCAGCATTCCCCGGCGGCCTGGAGAACGTACACATCACAACCGCCTGGGGCCAGATGCTGCGCGACCTGGATCGCAACGAACCGCCGCCCGGCGTTGGCTGGCTGGGCCGCCTCGCCTGGGGCGGTGTGCGGCCTGTCGACGGCCCCGAAGGCTCGCGGCTGCTCGAGGCCGCCATCGCACAGCACCGCCTCAACTACGACTTTTCGGACGGACTGGAGGTCGTTGAGTTTCGGGACGACCGTCTCGCCGGGCGAACAATATTCGACGGCTCGCCGGCCGCGTACCTGCCGGCATTGCGGCAGAACCGAACTCCCCTGCTGCTGGTCAGCGGCTGGCTTGATGGCGCCTACCAGGCGAGTGCCTTCAAGAAGCTTGCCAACAGCGACAATCCCGATCTTGACCTGGTGATTGGTCCGTGGGATCACGGTCCGGCAACCACCATCGATCCCTGCAAATACCGGCCCAACGCAAGGCGCGGAAACCGCAGCAGCTTCACTCTGCCATTCTTCGATTACTACCTGCGCGGCCTGGCGAACGGTTATGAACAACAGCCGAGGATCCGCTATTACATGCTGTGTGGAGGACAGTGGCATGCTAGCCAGTCCTGGCCGCCCTCGACGGCGGAATATCGCCTGTACTTGGAGGACGGCATGCTGGGCGAATCGGTACCTCTGGTAGCGGACATCCGCGAACATGCCGTTAACCCCGGCGAGACGAGCGGACCCGCCTCCCGCTGGGCATCACTGGTCCGTGTGCCGGGTACCGGCCTGCCCACGGGCTACGACGATCGCGAGGACCGCAGCGAGCGGCTCGCCAATTTCACGTCGCTACCCTTGCTGCAAGCGCTGGAGATCGCAGGACATCCCAGACTCCAGATCCAGCTGGAGTCGTCCGAACCTGACGGTGCGTTGATCATTTATCTCGAAGACGTTGCACCCGATGGTTCCGTGCGCTACGTGACGGAGGGTTCCCTCCGCCTGGGCAATCGCCGGGTGGACTCTCCCCCGCACTACAAGGACTACTCACCGGTGCGCTCACATCTGCGCCGCGATTTCGAACCCATGCCGCTGGGGCAAGCGGTGCCGATCGAAGTCGGATTGCTTCCCGTGGCCTATCGATTCGCTGCCGGGCACCGGATCCGTCTCTCCATTGCCGGGGCCGATGCAGACAATTTCGGGGAAGTTGCCCAGAAACCGCCAATTTACCGTGTTCACTGGGGGCCGCAGAAGCATACCTCATTTGTCCTGCCAATGGAGGCATCAAAGCCGCTGGTCTGGCATCGACCTCATCAGGAGTATCCCCA
>NZ_JAVKCQ010000071.1:0-42178 GCF_040222615.1 Haliea sp. | reverse complement strand
CGGTCATCGCCACTGGCAGCAGGCCTGGCGCAGCCCGGAGCTGAAGTCGCAGTACGATGTGGTGATCATTGGCGGCGGCGGCCACGGTCTGGCGACGGCTTATTATCTGGCGAAGGTTTACGGCATCCGTAATGTCGCGGTGCTGGAAAAGGGCTGGCTCGGGGGCGGCAACACCGGCCGCAATACCGCGGTCAGCCGCTCCAACTATTTCTATCCCGAGAGCACGCGTTTCTACGAGCATTCCCTGAAGGCCTATGAAGGCCTGGGGCGCGAGCTGAATTTCAACATCATGCTGAGCCAGATCGGGATCATCAACCTGGCCTGCAGCCGCCACGAGCTGGAGATCTTCCGCCGCTGGGCCACCGCTATCCAGGTGCAGGGAGTGGACTCCGAAGTGCTGAGCCGGGAGCACATTGCCGATATGGTCCCCATGCTGAATATGAGCGCCGGCGCCCGCTATCCGGTGCACGGGGGCTTTATCCAGCGTCGCGGCGGCATCTCCCGCCACGATGCGGTGGCCTGGGGCTATGCCCGCGCGGCCAGCAGCCTGGGGGTCGACATCATCCAGAACTGCGAGGTGACCGGGATCGAGGTGAGTGACGGCCGGGTGCGCGGGGTCAGGACCAGCCTGGGCAGCGTGCGCACGGACAAGCTGGGGATGGCCGTGGCGGGGCACAGCACAGTGGTCGCGGCGCTGGCGGGGGTGAAGCTGCCCATCGTCAGCCAGACCCTGCAGGCGATGGTCAGCGAACCGGTCAAGCCCTGCCTGGACCATGTGGTCATGTCGCCGATGGTGCACTGCTACATCTCCCAGTCCGATCGCGGCGAGATCGTCATCGGCGGCGGCGCCGATACCCACCCCTCCTACGGCCAGCGCGGCAGTCTGCAGTCGACGGAGGCGGTACTCAACGCAGCGGTGGAGCTGTACCCGATGCTGAGCCGGATGAAGCTGATGCGGCAGTGGGGCGGTATCGTCGATATCGCGCCGGACGCCAGTCCCATCGTATCGAAAACGCCGGTCACCGGTTTCTATGTCAGCACTGGCTGGGGTACCGGTGGCTACAAGGCCATTCCCGCTGGCGGCGAGACCCTGGCCCACACGATTGCCCACGACGCACCGCACCCGCTGGTTGAGCCTTTCTCCCTGGACCGTTTTGCCCGCGGTCGCTTGATCGACGAAGGCGCCGCGGCGGGCGTGGCGCACTAGGATGGCAGCGCCATGATGCGTATCGAATGTCCCTGGTGCGGAAGTCGCAGCGAAGACGAATTCGTCTGTGGTGGCCAGTCCCATATCGTCCGGCCAGACCCCGCTGCCGCCAGCGATGAAGAGTGGGCGGTGTATCTGTACCAGCGCGACAACCCCAAGGGCCTGCATTGCGAGCGCTGGCTGCACCGATTCGGCTGCGGCCAGTGGTTCAATCTGGTGCGGGACACCGTGAGCCACAGGGTTCACGCGGTCTATCCGGTGACCGGCCCCAAACCGGAATTGCCCGCTGCCGACGGAGGCGGGGCGTGAATCGCAGCCGCGAGCGCCTGTCCCATGCGCGGGTGGATACCCGGCAGCCGCTGACGTTCCAGTTCGAGGGCGAGACCTATCGGGGCTATGTCGGGGATACCCTGGCCTCGGCCCTGTTGGCCAACGGTGTGAGCATAGTCGGGCGCAGTTTCAAGCTGCATCGGCCGCGGGGCGTGTTCGCCGCCGGCCGGGAGGACGCCAATGCGCTGGTGCAGTTGGAGAGCGGCCCCCGGACCGAGCCGAACGCGCGGGCCACCCTGGTTCCGCTGTACCCTGGTCTTGTCGCCAGAGGTCAGAACGCCTGGCCTTCACCGGCCTGGGACCTGCTCGCCACGCTGGGCCTGTTGCAGAAGCTGCTGCCGGCGGGGTGCTACTACAAGACTTTCATCTGGCCCAACTGGAAGTACTGGGAGGGCCTGGTGCGCCGCCTGGCGGGGTTGGGGCGGGCGCCATTGGCACCGGACCCGGAGTACTACCTCAAGCAGACCGTGCACGCGGAGGTGGTGGTCGTGGGCGCCGGCCGCGCGGGCCTGGAAGCGGCGCTTGCTGCGGCACAGGATCCCGCCTGCCGGGTGCTGTTGCTGGATGAGCAGGAAGCGCCCGGCGGCAGCCTGCTGGCGAGTCCGGACCCGGTGGACCGGGCCTGGCTCGCCAGCACCCTGGAGCGCGTTGCGCAGTGCCCTAACCTGACCCTGATGCCCCGGACGTCGGTCAACGCTTACCATGATCACAACCTGCTGGCCGCCCTGCAGCGGGTCGGCAATCACCTGGGTCCACAGGCGGATCCTGCCGAGCCACGGGAAATCTTCTGGCGTATCTGCGCCGGGCGGGTGGTGCTGGCAACCGGCGCCCTGGAACGGCCGCTGGTGTTTCCCTACAACGACCGGCCCGGCATCATGCTCGCCGGCGCGGTGCGGGAATATACTCACCGCTACGGTCTGACCCTGGGCCAGCGCATCGTGTTCTTCACCAACAACGACTCGGCCTGGCACACCGCCCTGGAGCTGGTGGCCTGCGGCGTTCCGGTAGCAGCTGTGGTCGATGTACGGCTCCGTGTTGCGCCGGAGCTGCTGCGGCAGGCTACGGCGGCGGGCATCCGGGACAGGCTGGGGTACAGCGTGGTGCATACCCGGGGCCGGCGGGCGCTGCGGCAGCTGCTGATACAGCGTCTGGCCAGTGGGGGTGATGGTCTGCAGGGGCCGCGGGAAACCCTCGATTGCGACCTGTTGGCGATCTCCGGGGGCTGGACGCCCACCCTGCACCTCTACTCCCAGTCCGGCGGCAAGCTCGACTGGCGCGACGAAGACAGCTGCTTCGTGCCCGGTGCGGCGAGCCAGGCGGTGACCGCAGTCGGGCGCGCCAACGGCGATTTCCCCCAGCCGCTGCACACGCAGGCGCAGTGGCTCACCCCCGGCGTGGCCGCCGACTGCCAGTGGGTGGACTTCCAGTACGACGTCACCGCCGCGGACATCCAACTGGCGGCACGGGAAAACTATGTCTCGGTAGAGCATGTCAAACGCTATACCACCAACGGCATGGCCATCGACCAGGGCAAGACCAGCAACGTCAACGGCCTGGGCATTCTGGCGCTGGCGACCGGGCGCAGTATTCCCGAAGTCGGTACCACCCGCTTCCGCCCGCCGTACCATCCGGTCACGATCGGCGCCTGGGCCGGTGTTGAGCTGGGCGCCCTGTACCAGCCTTTCCAGCGCCTGCCCGCGCATGCCTGCCACGCCGCGCTGGGTGCACAAGTGGCCGATATCGGCGGCTGGCAGCGCCCTGAATACTACCCGCAGGCAGGGGAGAGCGAAGCGCAGGCCATCGCCCGGGAGGTGCTGGCGGTGCGCAATGCCGTGGGACTGCTGGATTACTCGCCCCTGGGCAAGCTGGAGGTGCACGGCCCCGATGCCCGGGAATTCCTCAACCGCATGTACCTGAACCATCTCGGAACCCTGAAGCCGGGCGCGGCCCGCTATGGCCTGATGCTGAACGAACAGGGCATTGTCGTGGACGATGGTGTGGTGGTGTGCCTGGCGGAGGATCACTTCCTGCTGCATACCACCAGCGGCGGTGCCAGCGCGGTGCACCGCGCCCTGGAGGAGTGGTTGCAGTGTGAGTGGGTGGGGCTGCGGGTGCTGGTCAGCAACGTCACCACCCAGTGGGCGACATTCATGCTCAGCGGGCCCGGCGCGCGCGGCGTGCTGGCGCAATTGCCCTGTGATATCGACTGCAGTCGTGATGCCTTTGCGCACATGCAGTTCCGCAGCGGCAGCCTCTGCGGGGTGCCGGTGCGCATTCTGCGCGCCAGCTTCACCGGCGAAGTGTCCTTCGAGGTCAGCGTGCCCGCGGCCTGCGGCCAGTCCCTGTGGGAGGCACTGCTGGCCGCGGGAGAAGAATATGGTATTACGCCATTTGGCATAGAAGCCCTGATGGTGCTGCGCACCGAGAAGGGCTATCTCCACGTGGGCTCCGACACCGACGGCAACACCATGCCCCAGGACCTGGGCTGGGGTGACACCATCGGCAAAAAGCCTGTCGATTTTGTCGGCCGCCGCTCGCTGGCGCTGGAGGTGGGGAAGGATCCGCAGCGCCTGCAGTTTACGGGCATTGCGCTGCTGGACGAGACCGCAACCACTGTCAGCGGCGCCCATGTCCTCAGCGAGGATGGCAACAGCAGCGCCGGCTACGTCACCTCGGCCTGCTTCAGTCCGACCCTCGGCCGCACGGTGGCGCTGGGGATTGTCGCCGGCGCCCGGGCGCGGCAGGGTGAGACGGTGTCGGTGTACTATGAGGGCAAGACCCAACCGGCGCGGCTGGTGGCCCCCTGTCAGGTCGACCCGGAGGGTGTGCGTCTGCAGGCTGACGTGGCAACACAGCCGCCGGCCAGACCTCGGTCGTCGGCCGTACCTCAGCCGGCCAAAAACCCGCAAATCCTGACGCCCCGCAGCCCCCTGGCTGGCGACAGTGGCATTGCCAGGCCCGGGTTCCGCCTGCGGGAAGAAACAGGCATTGAACTGCTGCGCCTGCAGGTCTTTCATCGCGGCGAAGGCCAGGTCGAGGCGCTGGCGACGGCACTGGACACGGCGCTGCCGAGTCCCGGGATCGCGCACCCGCAGGGGGCGCGGACCTGGCTCTGGTGTGCTCCCGGTGATTGGCTGCTGGCGGTGCCGGCCGGCACCGGCGCCACTGAGCTGGCGGCGTTGAGCGCCGCTGCAGACGAATTGCTCGCGGTCGCAACCGCGGTGACCGACAGTCGGGTGCTGCTCAGGCTGGGCGGTGCTCGGCTGCGCGATGTGCTTGCCCGCGGCACCACGCTCGATCTGCATCCGCAGCAATTCGGCGACCGGCAATGCGCGGTCACTCGGTTCGCCGGGGTGCCGGTGCTGCTGTTGGCAGAGGGCGATGAGATGTTGCTGCTTGCCTGTCGCTCGCTGGCAGCGTACCTGCTGGCGTGGTTCGGGGCGGCCAGCCGGGACTGCTGAGGTCGTGGATGTGTCAGCGCACCAGGTTTACGGGTTAGAATGCGTTGATGAAGACTCTGGAGCAACAAGTGACCGAAATCCTTGCGAGCCATTCGGAACTGCGTTTGGCAATTCTGTTCGGCTCGCAGGCAAGTGGTCAGGCGACTACTGACAGTGATATCGATGTCGGTGTGCTTGCATATTTCCCCCTGTCTGCGGAGTTCAAGCTGGAGTTGATGCAGCAGATCGCCCTGGAGTGTGGTCGTCCGGTTGATATCGTGGACCTGCACAATGCCGGTGAACCGGTTCTCGGGCAGGTTCTGAAGGGAAAGCGCCTGCTGGGCGACGATACGAGTTATGCACAGTTGTTGACCCGCCACCTTATGGATGCGGCAGACTTCCTGCCACTACAGCGGCGGATTCTGGCTGAGAGAAAAGCCTCGTGGATCAACTGATCATCGAGCAGAAGATGGAGTCATTGCGGCGCTGCATACAACGCATCGCCGAGAAGACGCCGCCGGATGTAAGCCTGCTGATTCGTGACCCTGATCTGCAGGATATCCTGGTCCTGAACCTCACGCGCGTCGTCCAGCTCTGTGTGGATATTGGTAGCCATAGCATCAGTGCTACCGATGAATCTGCACCGACCACGATGGGTGAGGTTTTCACCAAGCTGGAAAAGCTGGGTGTCATATCCCCCGCCACAAGCGAAGCGATGCGCAAGGCGGTTGGCTTCAGAAACGTTGCGGTCCATAACTACGAAGCGATTAACTGGGAGATCGTTTTTGCCATCTGTAGCAAGTTCTTGTCTGACTTCCAGAGGTTTGTAGCAGAAATAACCATCGCCGCTGGTCGTTAGCCAGCTGAGTTTCCGCGTCATCGGCACACTAACGCGAAAAACTCACAAACTGCGAATAATTTATTCAACATTCGGCCTGTATCCGACTCATTACGGCAAGCTTTTGCGCCAGCCCTGGGCTATTGTCGACCGGATAAGACAAGGAGCCACCATGCACCAGATACCCGCATTCGGGGACAGCCCGCTTCAGCGCTTTTCCCTGCATGAGAACCTCGCGGAGGCCATCGCTGCCTTCAGCCTGCCCGACATTCTGGGTTTCGGTTCGGTGTTTGCTCCTGCGATGTTCCGCGCCGACTACCGCGAAGGGAGTTGGCAGCCCGGCGAGTTCCAGCCCTACGGTCCGATCAGCATTGATCCCGGCGCCAAGGTGCTGCACTACGGCCAGGAGGCCTTCGAGGGGCAGAAGGCCTACCGGGTCGGCGACCAGCCCACGGCTCTGTTTCGCCCAGCCATGAACTGGCGGCGGCTGAATGCCTCCGCCGCCAGGCTGTGCCTGCCGCCGCTGCCGGAAACCCTGTTCCTGGATGGCGTGTTCGGCGTCACCGCGCTCAATGAAGCGTTCATTCCCGGTGCCAGCGGCCAGTCCCTGTATCTGCGTCCCTTCCTGTTTGGTACCGAGAGCAACCTGGGCATGGCCGCATCGCGTGAGGTCAGCTTCATGGTGATCGCGAGCCCCTCCCAGGCCTACCACGCCGGCAGCATGAGCCTGCTGATCGAGCGCGCCGAGTCACGGGTTGCCGGTGGTGGCATAGGCGCCGCCAAAGTGGGCGGCAATTATGCCTGCGCCCTGCAGTCGGCGGCCCGCTGCGCCGAGCTCGGCTACGACCTCACCTTGTGGCTGGACCCGCTCCTGCAGCGCAATATCGAAGAGCTCAGCGGCATGAACTTTTTTGCGGTGGTCGACGGCCGTCTGCTGACTCCGGTGCTGACCGATTCGATCCTGGCGGGCGTCACCCGTGATTCGGTGATTCAGCTGGCCCGTGCCCGGGGGCTGGAAGTGGTGGAGTCGTCCATCGCCATTGAGGAGCTGCTCGGCTGGATCGAGACGGGCCGCTGCAGCGAGTGTTTTGCCTGTGGCACTGCGGCGATAGTCGCCCCTATCCGGGAGCTGGGGGAAGCCAACGGTACCCGCTATGCCTTGCCGCAGGCGGAAGGTGAAATCACCGCGCTCCTGCGCAAAGCGCTGTTGGATATCCAGGAAGGCAGGGCGGAAGACCCATTCGGTTGGATGGCACCGCTGCCGCGAGAGTACCGACAGCTGACTGGCAGGAACGACCGGGCATGAGTTCAGACAACGTTACCTACGCGCATACCTCTACCGTTACCGGGGGCACCCTGGCCGAGATCCGCCCCGAGCAGCGCCAGGGCGCCCTCCGCGGCGCCCAATTGCTGGCGAAAGCCCTGCAGGCGGAGGGCGTGGAGGTGCTGTTTGGCTACCCCGGCGGCGCCAACCTGGAAATCTTTGACGTGCTGCGGGACTTCGGTATCCGCTGCATCCGCACCGAACACGAGCAGGGCGCGGTGCATGCGGCCCAGGGCTATGCCCGCGCCAGCGGCCGCGTCGGCGTGTGCCTGGCAACCTCCGGGCCCGGGGCCACCAACCTGGTCACCGGGATCGCCGACGCCAACAGCGATTCAACGCCCATTGTTGCCATCACCGGCAACGTGCCGTCGCACCTGCTGGGCAAGAATGCCTTTCAGGAAGTGGACATCGTCAGCATTACCCGGCCGGTCACCAAGCGCAGCACCCTGGTAAAAAAGGTGACCGAGATTCCCGAAGTGGTGCGGGAGGCCTTCGCCCTGGCGGGGGGTAACCGCCCCGGGCCGGTGTTGATCGACATCCCCAAGGATATCCAGCAGCACTACCCCCGCGATGCGGACGGCAATCACGTGCCGCCGCGGATTCCGGCGGTCGTCGAGCGCCCGGAGCCGGAGATCGGCGGTCTCACCGCCAACCAGCTGGAAGAGGCCTGCCGCCTGATCGGCGAGGCGCGGCGCCCGGTAATCTACGCCGGCGGCGGCATCATCTCCGCCAACTGTGCGGACCTGCTGTTGCAGCTGGCGGAAAAACTGCAATGCCCGGTGACCACCACCCTGATGGGCCACGGCGCCTTTCCGCCCGGACACGCGCTCGCCCTGCACACCCTGGGCATGCACGGGTCAAAATACGCCAATGTGGCGGTGAACGAGGCGGATCTGGTCATCGCCGCCGGGGTGCGATTCGACGACCGTGTCACCGGCAAGGTGGATGCCTTTATCGCCGCGGGCAAGATTATCCATATCGATATCGACCGCGATGAGCTGAACAAGAACAAGACCGTCACCCTGCCCATCTGTGCGGACATCGCGCGCGCGCTGGCGCAGCTTTGCGATTGCGATCTCCGCGGAGATGGCCGCAAGGCCTGGCTGGACTACCTGGCGGGCATCAAGCGCCAGTTTCCCTACGACGTGCCGGAAGGAGAGGCGATCAGCCCGCAGTTCGCAATCCGCCTGCTCAATGAGATCACCGGCGGCGACGCCATCGTCAGCCTGGGTGTCGGCCAGCACCAGATGTGGGCCATGCAGCACTACCAGCCGCGGCAGTCGCGCTCTTTTCTCAGCAGCTCCGGTTTCGGCACCATGGGCTACGGCCTGCCCGCCGCCATCGGCGCCAAGGTCGCCTGCCCCGGGCGCCAGGTCATCGACATTGACGGCGACGGTTCCCTCAACATGACCATCCACGAGCTGGGTACCTGCCACCGCTATGGCATCGGGGTCAAGGTGGTGGTGATCAACAACCAGTGGCTGGGCATGGTCCGGCAGTGGCAGGATATGATCTACGAGGGCCACCGCTCGGGTTCGGACCTGTCGGACCCGATGGCGGTGAAAGCGCCTGGAGATATCGACATCTATCCGGATTTCCCCGCCATTGCCGCGGGCTACCGGGTGCGCGCCGAGCGGGTATCGGCGCCGGCAGAGTTGGCAGCTGCTTTCGAGCGCATGCTGGCGGATCCCGATGAACCCTACCTGCTGGATGTGATCGTCGCCGCCGAGGAGAACGTGTACCCGATGATCCCGGCGGGCGGCACCTACCGGGATATCATCATGGGGCCCGGCGACATGCCGGCGGCGGCGCGGGAGCAGCAGGGGAGCAATGTGTAAGTTCAGCTCCCCGCCTTGTCAGCGTTTTGCTACCAGCCCGGTAGCCCGCAGGGCAGTTTCCAGCTGCGTCCAGCGCTGTTCCAGGCTTCCGCTGTAGCCCACGGCTATGCGCACCAGCCCGGGGCTGATCGCGGCATTCTGCAAGGCCTCCTCCGGCATTTCGCTGGAGGTGCTGGAGGCAGAGCAGGACAATAGCGTATCAAAATAGCCAAGGCTCACGGCTACATAGCCGAACTGGTGATCGTTCTGCAGCGTGTTCATCAGCGCCATGGCCTTCTCCTCGGTGCCCGCATCAATGGTCAGGAGTCCGCCGTAGCCAAAATCCGGATGGCGCAGGCGCTCCAGCAGCGCCTGGTCCGGATGCCCGGAAAGGCCGGGGTATCCCACCGTTACACCCAGCGTTGCCATGCGCCCGGCCAATGCCAGGGCGCGCTCCCCGTGCGCGGCCATGCGCAGTGGCAGGTGTGGAAGCCGCAGGGCGACGCTGGCGGCGACCGAGGGATCCAGGGTCGGGCCGAGGATCATCAGTGGCCCCACATGCAGGTCCATGAGATTGCCGATGAACTCGGCGCTGGCGCAAACCGCGCCGCCGATCAGGTCCGAAGCACCGCCGATGAACTTGGTCAGGCTGTGCACAACGATATCGGCTCCGAGGCGTGCCGGGGACAACACCAGCGGTGAGAACGTATTGTCGACCACCAGCGGAATTCCCGCTTCATGCGCGATGCCGGCGAGCGAGGGAATATCAGCCACGCGCAAGGTCGGATTGGACATGCTCTCCACATAAAGCAGCCGGGTCCGGTCGGTGATTGCGTTCTTCACTGCAGTCAAGTTGGTGGTATCGACGAAACTTGTCTGCACGCCGGTCTTGGCGGGCATGAAGTCATTGAGCAGTGCCCAGGTACCACCGTAGATCGTGTGACTCGCCACCACATGGTCGCCCGCGCTACACAGCGCAAAGATGACCGCTGAGATGGCCCCCATCCCGCTGGCGCTGCAGTAGGCTGCCTCTGTACCTTCCAAGGCTGCAAGCTGGCGACCTAGCTGGTAGACGGTGGGGTTGAAGTGGCGACCATAGAGATAACAGCCACCGCTCTCAGGGCTTTTACGGCCCGCGAAGATGTCTGGCATGGTCGCCGGATCGACCACCGTGAAGGTCGAACTGGCTTCGATGGACATGTTGACGCCACCGTGTTCACCAAATTCATGGCGCAGGCTGGCGAGGGCTTCAACGGGTTCATGGCGGGTCATGGCGCGGCTCCGGTACGTAGGCTATGGAAGGACAAAATTCTGTCCATTGGCGCTCAATATGGACTATATTTGGTCATATATTTAAACGACGAAGAATATTTGGAGATCATGGCAGAAAGCGGTTTAGATAGAACAGACTTCGAAATTCTTCGGCAATTGCAGAACAATGCGCGGATCAGCAACAAAGAGCTGGCACGCAGGGTGGGGTTGGCGCCCTCGACCACATTGGTTCGTACCCGGCAGCTGGAGCGCGCGGGCGTCATCCGCGGCTACCGGGCCGAAGTGGACATGTCCGCGGTGGGCATGGGCCTGCAGGCGCTGATCGCAGTGCGCCTGAAGCAGCACACGGCAGCAGATGTTGCTGCGTTCCGGGACTACGTGCTGGAACTTCCCGAGGTCCTGCGCCTGTATCATGTTGCCGGAGCCGATGATTTTCTTGTGCATGTCGGGCTGCAGGACTCCAATGCCTTGCGCGACTTCGCGATGAATGCCCTTACCACGCGCCCCGAAGTTGCTCACCTGGAGACCGGGCTTATTTTCTCCTGTGTCGCGCCCTGGGAGGACTGAGCCTGGTGCCACAGCCTCTCACTGGGCACGCTGTAGTCAGCGGCACGTGGCCGGCGAGCTACCCTCCCGGAGCCTGCGGGCGGTAGACGAACCCAGAGCGGCCGAACCCGGTGCACTCTTCAACGCAAGAATTCACACGCTGGACCCGGATGCACCGACTGCCGAGGCCATGGCCTGGGATGAACAAGGTCGTATCGTATTCCTCGGCGCGAGTGATGAGCTGAACGCCTCCCACCCGGAATTGCGGTCCGTCGATGCGCAGGGGAAGACAATCCTGCCCGGCTTGATCGATGCCCACGGACACGTCATGGGCCTGGGTTTTTGCGAAAATTCAGGCCGACCTGACTGCCGCCGAGAGCCTGCAGGAGGCCATTGCGACGCTGGAGGCGCACGCCGCAACCCTGCCAAAGGCGTCTGGCTGACGGGGCGTGGCTGGGATCAGACACGCTGGGAAGGCCAGGCCTTTCCCGAGCGCCCGGTGTGGCTGGTACGCGTCGACGGCCATGCCGGCTGGGCAAACAGCGCCGCGCTGGCGCTGGCAACGAAGGATCTGTCGGGCGCCTGGCAGCCCCGGGGCGGGGCCGTCCAACGCGACGCCACGGGTCAACCGAATGGCATCCTGATCGATACGGCCATGCGCTTCATCGAAGACGCCATGCCGGCAGCGGGTGCAGAAAGCCGCGTTCGTGCACTGCAACTGGCACTTGCGGAAATTGCACGCTCGGGCCTGACCGGGGTCCACGACATGGGCGTCAGTCTTGAGGATTTCGAGCTCTATCGTCAGCTCGATCACGCAGGCAAACTACCGGTGCGTATTACCGCTTTCGCCGACGGCGACGCGGCGATGCTGGACTGGCTGTGCGCCAATGGCAGTCACGAGGGTGATCGGCTGCAAGCGCGCTCGGTGAAGATCTACGGCGATGGTGCGCTGGGCAGCCGCGGCGCGGCCCCGCTCGATGACTACAGCGATGATCCGGGCAACACCGGACTGTTGTTCAAGTCCGACGGCGAGTTGCAGGAACTGGTCGATCGGGCGCTGGGTTGCGGTCTACAGCTGGGCATCCACGCCATCGGCGATGCCGCCAACCGTCAGGTGATTGATGCGATTGCCTCCGGCAGGGCCAGCCAGCCCGACAATCCGGGTCGTCACCGCATCGAGCACGTCCAGATCATCCACGCCGACGACATCCCGCGCCTGGCCGAGCACGACATCATTGCCAGCATGCAGCCCATTCATGCCACCTCCGACATGCGCTGGGCCGGTGACCGGTTGGGCGATGAGCGCCTTGAGGGAGCCTACGCCTGGGCCAGCATGTTGGAACGGGGCATTCACCTGGCCTTGGGCTCCGACTTCCCGGTCGAACCCGCGAATCCCTGGCTCGGTATTCATGCCGCCGTCACCCGCCAGCGCAGAGGCCTGCCGCCCGGCGGCTGGCAGCCGCAGGAGGCCCTCACGCTGGGGCAGGCACTGCACGGTTTTACCCTGGCCGCGGCCCGGGCCGGATTCGCCGAGATCACGGTTCTGCGGACAGTCGTCGGCGGTGAGACGGTGTTCGCGGGAGAGCAGTGAGCAAACCTCACATTTGCTGATCATGTCTGGCAGCAGTCCCGCTGAAGCGGCTTTCACTGCTTGAGGTCGACTCACCGCCAGTGTTTCTATTGCGAATCAAAATGAAAAGTCGCCTGAGGTCAGGACTATGGCTGGTTCGCATGATCTGGAGTGCCGGAACAGCGGCGGAGTTCTGGCGCTCGGTCGCAGAACCGGCCTCAATTAGAATAATGCGCTCCGTTGGGCCAATTGAAGCATCCATCAGCCCCGCGCGCTGGCGGGCAACCTGGTCGCCACGCTGCTTGCCGGTGGCGGCCTGTTCCTGGTCCTGGGCATGGGAATGTCCTGGTTGTGGTTGTTCTCGCTGATGATCGCCATCTTCCTGACGGCCAGCAGCAGGGTTAGCATCGCGCTCTCGTTGCTGCTGATTGGCGTCGTGGGCAGTGTGCCGGAGGTTTTCGCCGACCGCATTGAGTGGGTCACGTTCCTGGCGGTCGCGGTACAGATCGCGGTGTTCTCGTTTGTGTTCGCCTGGCGAACCTCGCGCCAGCATCACCAGCTCGATATCATGGCCAACCGTGATCCGCTAACCGGGGTCGGCAACCGCCGCTCCCTGCGCCGCAAAATTGCCGCACGGGTCGAAGCCGCCAGGGTTGGTGGCGAGAGTGCTGCCCTGGCGCTCATTGACCTGGATTACTTCAAGGAGGTCAACGACCGCCACAGCCATGATGCCGGCGTTAAGGTGCTGGTCGACCTCGCGGGGATCGCAGTGGATACGATGCGTGCCTGCGACAGCTTCTAACGCTATGGCGGCGAGACATTCGTGCTGGTGATGCCGTGCACTCCGCCAGAAGGAATCGCCCCCGCCCTCGAGAAGTTGCAGCAGGTCATTCGCGCACGGCTGCGCGGGCCCGACGGGCCGGTGACTGGGTCCATCGGTGCGGCTGGACTCAACGTCGACCACAACCCCGGCCAATGGTTGCCACGCGCCGACCGCGCTGTACACGGCCAAATCCGCGGGACGTGACCACGTCTGCATCGCCGGCCATTGGCCGTTACGGGCGAGCCAGGTGTATAGCGAAGCCCGGAGTCAACCCCACAGCTCTCGCCCGGGGAGCCCCACAACGCCACCTTCGCCATACTCCAGGCCGTGCTTGATGTCCGACTTGAGTAACAGCGGTCCGTCTATGTCCACGTACTGGCAGAACTGGCCGATCACGTAACTCGGCGCCATCGACAGCGAGCTGCCACACATGTTTCCCACCATCAGGTCCAGCCCGGATTTCCGCGCCGCATCCACCAGCGCCAGTCCCTCAGTGAGACCGCCGCACTTGTCCAGCTTGATATTGAGCACGCTGTAGCGCCGGGCGGCGGTGGCGAATTCGCCCAGATGCAGGCAGGATTCGTCTGCCCCCAGGGGCACCGGCGATGTGAAGCCTTCGAGTGCCTCGTCCTCGCCGCGGGGGAGGGGCTGTTCGATCATGGCGATGCCGAGTCGCGCCGCGTGGGGCAGATATTCCTGCAGGGCGGCAAAGTCCCAGCCCTGATTGACGTCGACAATCAGCCTGGCGTCCGGCCGGGCGGCACGGATTGCCTCGAGCCGCTCGATCGGGTTGCTGGCATCCAGCTTGATCTTGAGATTGGGAAACTGGCGGGCTTCCCGGGCCCGTTCGCCCATGTCCTCCGCAGGCGCGACCCCCAGGGTGTAGACGGTGGTCAGCTGGCGCGGCGTGATCGACAACAGTTCCCAGATACGTTTGCCCGCTGCCTTGGCCCGATAATCCCAGAAGGCGCAGTCGAGGGCGTTCCGTGCACCACCGGCGGGCAGGAGGCTCTGGATCCTCTCGGTGGAGAGAGAGCGTTCGAGACTGCTCGTCACGGCCTCGAGCTGCGCCGCCATGGAGTCGGCATTTTCACCCAGGTAGTAGGCCCCCAGCGCCTCGCCCCTGCCGCAGACGCCATCCCGGCTCACGGTGACGCGCAGCGTCTCGCTGGATTCGAATACATGGCCGGTGATCGCGAACGGTGCCGCCATGGGAAAGGCGATTTTCTCGATGCTTATCTGCATGTGCGGGTAGACTCCTCAGGGTTGGAATTGCTGTACCAGATGGTCGACGATGGCGCCGGTTCCCTCGACCAGCGGGTCGACACAGGGCAGGTCGTAGCGCCGGGCGAGAGCGGCGAGGTAAGCGCCGCGTTCAGTGGCGGGCAGGGTCGAGCTGTTGATGCTGACTCCCACGCAACGAATGTTCCGGTTGGTCATTGAACCGACCGCCACGGTGCGGGCAATGACGTCCTCTATGCTGGGTACCGGATAGTGCTCCCAGCCCGATATCTGTTCTCGCCCTGCCTCATGGCAGACGACAAACGCGTCCGGCTGTGAACCCAGCAGCAGGCCGTGGCTGACAGGGGCGTAGGCCGGATGGAAGATGCCGCCCTGACCCTCAATCACATCCCAGTGCCCGGGACCATTGTCCGGTGACAGCAGTTCCGCTGCTCCGCTGAGAAAGTCGGAAACCACCGCGTCCAGGGGGATGCCGCGCCCGGCGATCATGATGCCGGTCTGCCCTGAAGCTCTGAAATCAGCGTCGAGCCCGGCGCTGCGCATGTCCCTCTCCAGCTGCAGGGCGGTGTATTTCTTGCCCAGGGCACAATCGGTGCCCACGGTCAGCAAGCGCAGGCCGCTGCGCTTTTTGCCGGTGGCTACCGGCAATTCCGCCGGTGGCACCCGGATATCGACCAGACGGGCACCGCTGCTGGTGGCCGCAGCAGAGAGGCCGGGGTTGTCGGCCAGGCGGGTATGCAGGCCGGCGACGATGTCCAGACCTGCCCCGGCGGCGGCTACAAGCGCCGGCTGCCAGCTCGCCGGCAACGCGCCACCGACAGGCGCGGTGCCAATGATCAGAGACTTGACCCCGGCCGCGACCGCTTCCTCGATGGACATGTCCGGCAGGCCAAGGTCTGCCGCGTCCGCGCTGAGCCGGAACTGCCCGGCACAGAGCTGGCGTCGCCAGTCGACCAGACCGGCTCCGGTCTTGGCATAGGTCCTGCGCGATTCGTCGCCGAGGAAAATCAGGTATGGGGGCTGTAGTGAAATTGCATGCATGTCAGTCTCCTGGCGAGGATAGCCGGTGGATTTTCCAGATACCCAGGGTCAATAGTGGCAGAATGAGAATGACGATGAACACCCAGGTCAGGAAGCCGTAGCCTTTGGCAATAAGGTCCACAATGCCGATTGCGGTGGCGCCATAGACTGACACCAGCAAGAGGCCTGCGGCGATCAACGGGCGTGCGAATTGCGGCAGCTGGTGGCCTGTTTCATGGGCGTGCACGTCGATGCGCTCGTTGATCGAATGCAGTAGTCCGGTGCCGGTCTCGACGAAGGTGCCGAAGACCACCAGCTGGAACAGCAGTTGCAACCACGGTGTCTGCAGCTGGGCCATGAGATACAGGGCGGGGACCGGCTGTTCGGCAATCTGCGGGTACTGGGACATCATCGCGAGATAGAACATGAATGCCGGCACTACGGCGATGGCGCCGGTAATCATTCCGGCACTGATCGCTTGGCGCCGGCTGGTAAGCAGCACCATGCAAAACAGTACTGCAGGCAGATTGATGTTGTAGCCCGCATATCGGACGCCGTTGATCAGCCAGCTCTCTCCGCCCTGGTCTGCATCCAGCGTGTGCTGGATAGCATCGCCGAAGCTGACGAAGGTGATGATGAACAGGGCGATGTATACCAGGTAGAGTAATACAGACCAGAACGCCAGTGCCTTCTGGATCACCGCCGAGCCAAGAAACGTCAGCAGGCCCACCAGCACCATCATCGTAATCGTGCCGGCCATTGCCGGTACTCCCAGCAGGGTGCGCACCAGTTCCCCCGCCGCCGAGCCGACCACCGCGAGAATGAGGATGACCAGGGCAATATAGGCGATCTCGTAGAATATCCACGCCGGCCCCAGCAAATGGCGACAGAAAGTCCGGTAGTCGAAGGAGCGTGTAACCCGGGCGAACTCGTAGGCTGCGGCCATGACGATGCTGAAGACGAGACCCGCGACAACAATGCCCAAGAGTCCCCCCACGGGTCCCGAGGGTACAAAGAACTCCACCAATTCGCGGCCGGTGGCATAGCCACCACCGATGATCACCGACTGGAAGATCAATCCCGGAAGGAGGTAGGCGCGCCATGCGGTCATGTCAGCAGTCGCTGACCGGAATCGACTTTGCCGATCGCCTCCGAGGCAGGTTCCCACGCCTCACCGGACAAGGCCAGGTTGACAGAAGCTCCCAAGGCCGTGAGACAACAGTACCAGATAGATGTTTTTATTGTTGAGGTAAGAATCACCTTGTCTCCCGCCAGTGAGTTTGGGGTGTCTGTGAAGTTCCGGGTGCGCCCTGCAAGCATCCCGTGCCTTGAGTAGATGCTACTCTGATGGCTGCAGGTGTTTCGTGCATCCAAGCGGAACAGACGTTAGCACAAACATGTTGGCATGACAACGAAATGGCGAGCGCCTGCCTTAACATTCGCGATCCTGTCGTGGCCCGATCCGCACCAAGGAGAGACAATACCTCTAGCGCCCGTGCCGACCTGATGGCCTTCGGCAGTAGTGCCAGTAACCTGAAGCGGTTTGCCCTCAAGGCCTGGGGGTGACGTGTACTTGGCTGCATCACGCAAGAGGGTCCGGCCACTGCCAGCGACATTGTGCGCCTTGGTGTACGAGGACAAGGGTAGCATCAGCAGGCCGAACTGTTCACCGATGTCCTCAGTGACATCGGTCCGGGCCCTCGGCGGGCCCGTATTCGACCTGTGCACGTACCCCAAGCCATTATGTTGTCATAACAACAGTCATGTGCTATCTTTTCCCATTCGCATCCAGCCCGGTTGTCAAATCGGAGTATCCGGCGGGCCGGGAAGTACACCATAACGACGATGGAAAGCAGATATGACGGGGAACAGATTGGGAAAATCGCGCTTGGCTCACTTTGTGCGCGAGCACGCCAGTGGCATCGCAAGGCTGTCGGCGGCGGTTGCCATGTCAACCCTGCCAGCGGGCGCGGTACTTGCCCAGGAATCCGCGGGCGGCATTCTGGAAGAGGTGATTGTCACCTCCGCGGCGACCCGGCTGCAGTCGGGGTTTGAGTCCCCGAAGCCGGTTACAACGGTCAGCCGGGAACAGCTTGACTCGCGTGGACTGGTAAACGTGGCCGACTTCCTCAACGAGATCCCGTCCTTCATCGGCACCACCACGCCGGCCACGACGACGCTCTCGTCCAGCCTCAATGGCGCCAACCTGCTCGATCTGCGCGGCCTGGGCCCGAACCGGACCCTGGTGCTCGTGGACCGGCGCCGCTTCACCCCGACCAATGATACCGGAGTGGTGAACATCAACCTGATTCCACAGTCCCTGATCCGGAATGTGGAGGTAGTCACCGGGGGAGCCTCCGCGCAATGGGGCTCCGACGCAGTGGCCGGTGTCGTAAACTTACAGCTCGATCGCGAATTCGAAGGCGCTCGGATCGATACCCGCTATGGCGAGGCCGGCGAGGGTGATGCCGAGACGGAGTTTGTCTCCTTCGCCTTTGGGGTCGCCAGTGATGACGGTCGCAGCCACCTGGTCGTCGGAGGTGACATGGAGAACCACGATGGTGTTGTGAACCAGAGTGATCGCGACTGGGGCCGGGAGCGTTGGGGGGTTGTTGGCAACCCCCTGGACACGGGCCCCGATGATGGTGTGCCGGCGCGCCTCATCACCCGCGATGTGGTGCTGGGACTGGGTACTGCGGGTGGCTATCTGCCGCTGGTACTGGGCAATCATCCGGCAGTCGCCCAGACCCGCTTTGGTCCCACTGGCGAGTGGCTGCCCTACGATATAGGCGCATTCCCGATTCCCAGCGCATTTGCCGCGCTGCCGTTCCAGGTGGGTGGTGACGGTACGCCGTTTGGTGATTCCGCCAGTCTTTCTGCACCCTATGACCGAAAGTCCTTCATGGCGATAGCGACCCATGATCTCACTGCCAGCGTCACGCTGTTCGCGGAGGCATCCTGGGGCAAGACCAGTTCCAGAAACGAGACAGTGTACCCGTGGAGCTTTATCGGCGGCGGTCCGGATATCATTGCCGCGGACAATCCGTTCATCCCGGATCCGCTGCAGCAGGTCATGGCGGAGAACGCCATTCCGGTGCTGGTAATGGCCCGCACCAATATTGATCACGGGGCGATTACCTCGGACACCACCAACGAGACCACGCGTTTTCTGGCCGGGTTGAAGGGTGATCTGGCGAAGGCCTGGCGCTGGGAGCTCTCGGCGGCTGCCGGTACCACCGATTCCCGGGCTCTGCAGTTCGATAATGTCATCAAGGCCAACCGCAACTTTGCCATTGACGCCGTGCGCGACCCCGCCAGTGGCAACATCGTGTGTCGGGCCAACCTCGGTGGTGCCAACGGCGCACCCGGGTGCGTACCGCTGAACCTGTTTGGTGACGGTGCTCCCAGCCAGGCCGCCCTGGACTACATCCACGACACTGCAAGCCTGCAGTGGGAAGTACGGCAAAAAGTGTTTGCAGCCTCCATGAGCGGTGAACTGCTGGAGTTGCCCGCCGGACCGGTTGCCCTGGCTTTCGGCGCCGAGTACCGCGAGGAGAGCTCGTCCACCACGCCCGACAAGACCGCGGTGGAGGGGGGCTATTTCATTACTAACGTGGTGCCGCTGGAAGGCGAGTACGATGTCTCCGAAGCGTTTCTGGAGGCGGGCATGCCGGTGCTGGCGGGCGCGAATGGCATGAGCATGGAGGTCAATGCTGCGATTCGCTTTACCGACTACAGCACAAGCGGAAGCGAGAATACCTGGCAACTGGGGGCAACCTTCAGCCCCTACCACGATCTCACTTTCCGCGGCACGGTATCCCGGGACATCCGCGCCCCGAATATTGGCGAGCTGTTCCAGACCTCGCGCCTGTTCTTTCAGAACCTGGTTGACCCGTTCAGCGGCGGGGCGTCACGCCTGGTTCAGGTTCCGGTCGGCGGCAACACCGAGCTGGTACCCGAAGAGTCGGATACCGTGACTTTCGGCGCCGTGTACCAGCCCGCGTGGCTGGACGGGTTGAGCCTGTCCGCGGACTGGTACCAGATCGAGATCGATGGCGCGATCAGTAGCCTGCCGGCACAAACTGTTGTCGACGCCTGCTTTGCCACCGGTACGCTTTGCGAGCTGGTTACCTTGCAGAACGGAGAATTGTTCCGGGTGCAGGAGAATTTGGTCAATGTGGCCCAGCGCAATGTCGAGGGCGTGGACCTGGAAGCGGTCTACGAACTGCCGGAGCTGAGGCGTGGAAGCCTGACCCTGCGCTGGCTGGCAAGCTACGTCAAGGAGCAGTCGTTCTCGCCGGATGGGATCAACGTGCTGGACGACGCCGGCGTAGTGGGCCCGGATGCCGCGGGTGGCAATCCCACGCCCGAGTGGCGTTGGAACCTGTCCGCTGACTACAGGCTCGGGCAGCTCGGCGCAACCGCGCAATTGCGCTACGTCGGCGGTGGGGACTACCTGGCGAACCAGACCAGCGAAGATATCAACGACAATAGTGTGGATGATGTCTACTACGTCAATCTGGGCGCTCGCTACGACATTCCCTGGGGCGACAGCGGCAACCTGCAGCTCTATGGCGGGGTCAACAACGTCTTTGACGAGGATCCGCCGGTCGCCCCCCTGGACTTCATCAACAACCTGGGGACCAATAGTCAATTATACGATGTCGTTGGCCGCTACTTGTTTGCCGGTGCGAGACTTACTTTCTAGCGGGTTGACGCAGACATAAATTCAAGAGGGAATATTGAATATGGACTCACAGCGAGTTTTCCGGAGGCTTTTTGCAGCCTTCTTGCTGACGCTGATGGCGCAGCAGCCTGCACTGGCCGGGCCGGCAGCCGGCACAGACGGGGCAACACCCTATGACCTGGTGCTGGTCAATGGCACTGTCGTCGATGGCACGGGTGAGGACGCATTTACAGCCGACCTGGCGATAGTGGATGATCGTATCGTTGCCATTGGCAAGTTGGATACGACCGCAGCGAAGCAGGTGGTCGATGTCAGCGGCAGGGTCGTCGCTCCGGGTTTTATCGATGTGCATTCCCATGCGGACCGTGCCCTGGATGATCCATCCACGGCATCAATCGAGGGCTTCCTGCGTCAGGGTGTGACGACCGGGGTCTACGGGGTCGACGGGTTCCTCGATCTTGAGCACATGCAGCGCTACGCCGAACTCGGGCACCAGGGCGGCATGGGCATGAATTTCATGGCCTACATCGGCCATAACGCGGTGCGCCGGGAAGTGATGGGGATGGATAATCGGGCTCCCGACGCTGCCGAATTGCAGCGCATGCAGGACCTCGTCAGGGACGCAATGGAATTCGGTGCCGCGGGTCTTTCCACGGGCCTGATGTATCTGCCCGGCAGTTACGCCAGCACCGAAGAGGTGGTGGCACTGGCGAAGGTCACCGCTCAATACGGCGGCGTCTATGACTCTCACGTGCGGGATCCCGCCAAGAACCTGCTGGCGTCGCACCAGGAATGCCTGGACATCGGTTACGTGGCTGGGGTCGACCCCCATCCGGGGCATATCAAGGCGGTGGGTGCGGCAAACTTCGGCAAGGGCCCCGACATCGTCAAGCTGGTCGAGGCCGGTATTGCGCGGGGGCAGAACGTCACCGTCGATCTGTATCCCTATGATGGCGCTGCCACCGCCCCTGTGATCGCCCTGCTGTATCCCGGCGACGACGACCGGGGCCAGGCGCTCACGGAACGCCTGGCTGGAGTGATGAGCGGTAAGCTTGAAGCAGGCGATTCAATGGAGCAATTGACGGCGGACCTGCGCCAGTACTGGCGCGATGCAGCCGCGCAAGCCGAAGTGCTGGAGCAGGCCAGGGCAGTCACCGAGCAGCCGCCGGAGGGGTTGTACAGTTGGATCGAGGTGGTGGGCTACCAGTCGATGCGGATCGTCGTCAGTGAAAGCAAGGAGTATGAAGGACGGTTGGTGACCGAGCTGGCGGAGGATCTGGGCATCGCCCCGTTCGAACTGTATCGCCAGCTGATCGTTGCGGAAGGTGACAATGCGATGGTTACCCTCGGAGCGATTCAGGAAGACGATATTCGCATTGTGATGCGCGAGCCCTGGGCGATGATTTCCTCCGATGGTGCCGAAGTCGACCCGGAACATCCGCGCGGTCGAGGATCCTTTCCGCGGGTCCTGGGCCGCTACGTACGGGAGTGGGGTGTGCTCGGTCTGGAGGAGGCCGTGCACAAGATGTCAGGACTGCCTGCACGATATCTCAAGCTCACCGATCGGGGTATTCTGCGCGAGGGTGCGATTGCCGATATCGTGGTGTTTGACCCGGAGACAGTCATCGATCGCGCCACGTGGGCGGAGCCGGCGCTGTATGCCGAGGGCGTGGAGCACGTGTTTATCGGCGGCGATGCAGCATTGCTGCACGGGCAGGTGAGCGAACAACGTTTTGGGCGGTTTGTACCGTTTGCGCCGGGCGCTACTGATTAAGCGATCTCCCGTCGAACCCGAAATTTGCTGGGCATTTGCGCGGATCTCCCGTGTGAACGGCCCGTTGCGGGGCGCAGACTTGATGCCGGCGGGCTGGCGGTTGCTCCCGGGTTCATCAATATGCTGAGCTGGGCCACGGAGTCGCTGATCGAGGACGGGCGTGGTCTCTCTGACATCCAGCAGGGCGTGACCCAGGAAGTCTTTGGCGCGGGCTGGTCCATGGGCTCGCTCAATGAGACGATGAAAGCCGAGGCGCGCGAGCGCCAGACCGACGCTCACTACGACATTGAGTAGACCACACTTGGCGAGTACCTGGAGTTTCTCGAGCGGCGTGGCGTGTCTCCCAATGTCGCCTCCTTCGTGGGCGCCACCACGTTGCGCATCAAGCATGTCGGCTCCTCGCTGATCTACATACCGGCCTTTTACGCGGCCACCGAGGAGTTGATTGCTCTGGTTGACGTCGCGGCCGACTACGGCGGTTCCTACATCACGCACATGCGCTCGGAGGGCAACCGGTTGCTCGAGGCTGTGGATGAGTTGCTGGCCATTGCCGATGCCACTGGCGCCCCGGTGGAGATTTATCACCTGAAAGCGACGGGCAGGGACAACTGGGGGAAATGGACCAGGTTATCAATCGGATCAATGCAGCCCGCGCCCAAGGTTTCGCCATCCGTGCCAAGTTGTATAACTACACGGCGGGCTCCACGGGCCTCAACGACGCCATGCCCCCCTGGGTGCGGGAGGGCGGGTTTGATGTCTGGATCGCGCGACTGCGTGGTCCGGATATCCGCGCCGGCACTCGCGCCGGAGGGCACGTTCCTGCAGAGCAGCACCCATCCGCGCGCCTACGGCAACTTCGCCCGCTTTCTGGCAGCGGGTCATTACGCCGATCTCGTGATCTTTGATCCCGACACTATCCAGGACCATGCCAACTATCTGGAGCCGCACCAGTTGGCCAGCGGCGTGCGCCACGTATTGGTCAACGGTGAGCAGGTGCTGGCCGACGCTGCGCATACCGGCGCCTTGCCAGGACGTGTTGTCCGCGGCCCGGGGTATGTGGGTGCCCCTGCGCTGTGATAAGCTCCCGTCACCAGCTTCGGGGGAGAGTCATGATTCGTACTACTGTCGTCAAGGCGGCCACCCTGGTCGCGATCACCCTGCTGATCCCGGCCTGCACCTGGGTCAAGATCCCCGATGACGCGCGCGCGGTTGCGATCGTCGAAGCCAGTGCGGTCGGCAACTGCCAGCGTCTGGGCAGTGTGTCGACCAACGTCGCCTGGAAAGTGGCGGGCATCAAGCGCGGTGAGAACAAGATCCGGGTGGAACTGGACAATCTCGCCCGCGAGCGCACCTTTGGCATGGGCGGCAACACCGTGGTGCGGGAATCCATCCGGGAAGGCACCGGCGAGTACAGCGCCTACAAGTGCCCCTGAGCCCGGATCTGCTTCGGGATGGTGTTCACCTGCTGTGCCACCCCTCGCCCGCGACTGTCGGCGGCCGCCTCCAGACCGGCCCCTGACAGCAAAATAGCCTGGATGTCTCCCAGGGCGCCCCAGTCGTTCGGCTCCACGGCATACCCCATTTTTTCCAGCCCCTGACGCACACTCGCATCAATCGGACGCTGGTCGTGGCGCAGTAGCCACGCCTCTGGCAGCTGGTGGTGAAAACGGGTGGCGTCGACCGCGGCCTGCAGCGGCATGTCGAAGTCGTAGAGATTGAGGATCACCTGGAACACCGAGGTGAAGATCGTGCTGCCCCCGGGCGTGCCGATCACCAGGGCGGGTTTGCCACCCTGCAGGAGCATGGTCGGAGTCATGGAGGACAGCATCCGCTTGCCCGGCGCGATGGCATTGCGCTCGTTGCCGACGACACCAAAGGCGTTGGGTACACCGGGCTTGGCCGAGAAATCGTCCATCTCATTGTTGAGCAGAAAACCGGCACCTTCGACCACCACGCCGGAGCCGAACTCCCAGTTGAGCGTGTAGGTGAGGGCAACGGCATTGCCTTCGCCGTCGATAATGGAAAAATGGGTGGTGTCCGGGGATTCCAGGCCAGGGGGCACCGCGGAGGGGCTAGATATCTGCTCGGGATCGATGCCTTTGGCGCGCGTCGCGAGATAGTCCGGTGCCAGCAGGGCGGCTACCGGCACCGCCACATGGTCCGGGTCACCCAGATAGGCGGCGCGATCCGCGAATACCCGCTTGTTCAGTTCCGCAAGCAGGTGCAGGTAGGGCACCGAGTTGTGCTCGAGTCCGGCAAACGCAGGCGCGGCGGCGTCGCGCAGGGCCAGCAGCTGCAGCAGGGCGATGCCGCCGGAGCTGGGGGGCGGCGCGGACAATACGGTGAATTCCCGCCAGGGCATCCGCAGGGGCTCGCGCCAGCGCGCCTCGTAATCCGCCAGGTCCTGCAGGGTGATCAGGCCGCTACTGCGCTGCATCTGCGCCACCAGCAGGCGCGCGGTTTCCCCGCGGTAGAAGTCTTCGGGGTCGGCGCCAATCCGCTCCAGGGTGGCTGCCAGCGCCGGTTGCCGAAACCGCTCGCCGCCGCGCATCGCGCCAAAGTGCTGGGCGAAATTGGTTTCTCCCGCGACTTCTCCGACCTTGTTCCGGGCCATCGCCGCGAGATCCGCCGGAACCTCGAAGCCCTCCCGTGCCAGGGTGACTGCCGGCTGCAGCAGATCGGCCCAGGGCAGGCTGCCATAGCGCGCATGGGCCTCCTGCAGGCCTCGCACGGTGCCGGGCACGCCCGCAGCGAGGCCGCCGACCAGCGCTGCCCGCTGCAGGAAATCGCCGTCCGCATCGAGATACATGTCGCGGCTGGCAGCCTGCGGTGCCTGCTCTCGGAAGTCGAGGAATCGCGCCTCGCCGTCAACGACGCTGAGCATAAAGCCGCCGCCGCCGATATTGCCGGCTTCGGGATAGGTCACTGCGAGTACAAACGCGGCAGCTACCGCGGCGTCGACTGCGTTACCGCCGGTCTCCAGCACCCGGGCTGCCACCTCTGCCGAGTAGCGATCCGGCATGGCGACGGCTGCGCTGGAGGTTCCCCAGCTGTGGGAAGTGAAGAACAGCAACAGCAGACTGCTGCACAACACGGCCAGGTGGCCGTACAGGGTGGTCTGGAGTGAGGGCAGGCGGTGGATGGCAGTTCTCCCCGGGGTCAGCCGATATTGACAGGCCTATTGAACGCTGCGATCAGGCTGCGGTCAACGGCTCTCCCTTGGCCTGCACTCGCGCCATGGCGCCCCGAGACCGCCTTGGGCATAATGGCGGTCCGATTGTGGGGCACGGGCAGCGCGTCAGCAGATGTACCACCAGTATTTTGGCCTCGATGAAGCACCTTTCTCCATCGCGGTAAATCCGCGCTATCTGTTCATGAGCCCCCGGCACCGGGACGCGCTGGCCCACCTGCTGTACGGGGTCGGCGCCGGCGGCGGCTTTATCCTGCTCACCGGTGAGGTTGGCACCGGCAAGACCACGATCAATCGCTGCCTGCTCGAGCAGCTGCCGCCGGTAACGGACGTCGCGATCATCCTCAACCCGGCGCTCAATGCGCTGGAATTGCTGGCGACGGTCTGCGATGAACTGGGGATCGACTACAATCGCAAGCGCCCCACCCTGAAAACCCTGACCGACAGCCTGCACCGTTTTCTGCTGCAGAACCACGCGGACGGGCGCAAGACGGTGTTGATGATCGACGAGGCCCAGCACCTGGATTTTGATGTGCTGGAACAGATCCGATTGCTGACCAACCTCGAGACCAACAGCGAAAAACTGCTGCAGATCATCCTCATCGGCCAGCCGGAGCTGGCACAGCTGCTGCAGCGCCCGGAGTTGCGCCAGCTCAACCAGCGCATTACCGCCCGCTACAACCTGGCGCCATTGAGTCCCGACGAGACCGGCGCCTATATCCGTCACCGGCTGCAGGTGGCCGGGCTGGCGCCAGGGCGTGAGCTTTTTCCCCGGGACGTGGTGCGCGGAATACATCGCACCACGCGGGGCATTCCACGCCTGATCAACGTGCTCTGTGATCGTATCCTGCTGGGCACCTATGGCCGCAATCGTCCCCGCGCCGACCGGGACATGCTGGCGCTTGCCGCCGCCGAGGTGATGGGGGAAGAGGGTCTGCGGCGCAATCGCTCGCGCCGCACCCTGTGGCTGGCTGCCGGCGCGGTGCTGCTGCTGGCGCTGGCGCTGCTGTTGCTGTGGTGGTTTTGGCCTCCGGACACCGTGCCTGCGCAGCCGCTGCAGTCCTCGCCCGCGCCGGCAGCGGTCGAGGACAGGGCGGCTGGACCGGTTGCCGCGCCTGCTGCCGTCGCCCCGGCGCCAGCCCCACCGGCACCGACTCCGGTGGGATCTCGGCCGCCGGCAACTCCGCCCGCGGCAACGGCCGACGCCTGGCAGCTGGCGCCGCAGGCGGCCCTGGAGCAGCTCTGGCAACTGCAGGCTGAAGGTCCGGCACCTGCCCTGGAACAGCTTTGCGACGATGTCATCCGTTTCCCCCTGAGCTGTCTGCGTGGCCGCGCCGAAACCTGGCAGGAACTGCTGGCACTGCAGCGCCCGTTGCTGCTGGACCTGGTGACACCAGCGCGGTTTGCCGCGGCGGCGCTGTTCCTGGGTGAGGACGATGGCCGCGCCCTGTTGTGGTCGGGGAATGCGCTGCAGCGGGTTCCCTTTACTGAAGTGGCGCCGCTCTGGCGCGGTGGTTACCGTCTGCTGTGGCGGCCGCCGGCAGGATTCAGCGGCCCCATCGGCCGCACCGAGGTCAGCCCCGCGGTCGCTGATGTGGCGGCACTGTTCGCGCGCCTCGACGGCCAGCCGCAGTCGCTCGCGGGCAATCGCTATACTGCGGCCCTTGCGGACAGGGTGCGGCTGTTCCAGCGCGAGCAGCAGTTGCTGGCGGATGGTGTGGTGGGCGAGCAGACACTGTTGCGCCTGAATTTGCTGGCGGGCCGCGATCTGTCCGCCCAGGCCGCCCTGGAGTCATTGAGAGCGGCTGCAGCGACTACAGGGGAACCCGCGCCATGAAGGCAACAACAGGCCTGGAAATGCCGGGCAACGGGGTACGGGCATGTCGCTGATTCTGGAAGCACTCAATCGCGCCCGGCGGGAGCAGCACGATGCGGCGCCGGTCCCGGGTGTGGACAGCGACCACTACTATCCCGCGGTTGATGAGAGTCCCTGGCGGCAGCGCGGTTTGCTGGGCGCTCTCGCGGTGGCCCTGCTGGTGATCGGAGTATTGCTGGGCCGTGAGTTCAACCGCGACGGGAGGGAACCCACCCCCGCGGCACCGGTGCAACCCGCTGTGATGGCGGAGGCTCGGGTTGCGCCATCTGCGGCGCCTGCGGTGGCCACAGCAACGGCTCCCGAGACCGGGAGTGCCCCGGCGTCACAAGCGGCACCGGAGGCCCCCGTGATTCTGGAAGCAGTCCCGGAGCCAGTCCCGGAGACAGCTCCGGAGGTTTCTGCGTCCGCGGTGGCCACCTCCCCCCCGCAAGCCCCAGCACCTGCAACCGCGGGCACCGGAACCAGCGCGGAGGTGGCGGCCCTGTACCAGCAGACCACCGTCCCGGAAGAGGCCCCGGAAGTGGCCGAAGCCTCTGCAACGGTACCCGCCAGCGAGGAGCCCGTGGTGGATATCGCCAGCCTGGTGACCGCGGCGGAGCAGGCGCTGGAGGACGTGCGCCTGGCAGAACACCCGGCGCCCTTTCTCGGCGACCTGTCCCAACAGCGCAAGGACGCGGTGCCCACCCTCATGTACCTGCAGCACGACTACCGCAACGAAGGCGGCTCGACCGTGACCATCAATGGTCAGCAGGCGCGCGCGGGGCAAACGGTCGGCCGCGGGGTGACGGTGGAGGAAATCCTGCCCGACTCGGTGGTACTGAGCCATGCTGGTCAGCAGTTTCGGCTGCGGGCGCTCAACAGTTGGGTAAACCTGTAGCGACAGCCTGAATGCTTGACATGAAACACTGGTTTGACGATCTGGTACCTGAATCATGAAGTTCATCATCGCCCTGGTCCTCCTGCTACTTTTCTTCGTCCTCGCGCTGAGTGCTCTTCTCGCCTGGGACCTGCGTGCCGACAGGGCGGAATGGCAGCGTCTCGCGGCGCTGCAGCCGGACGCTCCGCAACGATTCTCCGCCAGCATGATCGAAGACCTGCCCGAGCCCGCACGGCGCTACTTCAGTTTTATGATCGAACCGGGAACGCCGCTGCTGCCCGTGGCCGAGATTGAGATGAGCGGGCAGTTCAGCCTCGGGAGCAAGGACAACCCGGCCTATCAGCCGATGGAGGCGCACCAGATCCTCGCTGCCCCCGACGGTTTCCTTTGGTCCATGCGTACCCGCGGCGGGATGCCGGTGTCGGGATCGGACTCCGGATCCTGGACACGGTTTCGCATCTTCTGGCTGATTCCCGTGGCGCGGCTGGGCGGGACGCCGGATCATACCCGGTCGGCCTTCGGCCGCTACGTTGCCGAGGCCGTGGTCTGGACGCCCGCGGCGCTGCTGCCCGGGCCGGGAGTTAGCTGGGCGGCGGTGGACGATGACACGGCACGGGTGACTGTTCGCCACGGTGATCTGAGCCAGGCAGTGGATGTGACTGTCGCCAGTGATGGCAGGCCCGTTGTTGCATCGTTTCAGCGCTGGAGCAACGCCAACCCCGACAAGGTACACCGCCTGCAGCCCTTTGGCGCCACCCTGGCGGATTTCCGCGAGGTCGGAGGCTATCGACTGCCGTTCCGGGTGGAGGCCGGCAATATGTACGGGACCGAGGACTATTTTCCCTTTTTCCGCGCCGAGGTTTCTGCCATCCGGTTTCCCGAAGCGGCGCCATGATGGCCATGGTTCTTGCCGTTCAGGGCGCGCTGCCGCTGGCGCTGCTGGTGCGGCAGGCGGCGGCGATATCGGCACCAAAGCCGCGCAGTATCTCGACGAAACGCACAGTCTCGGTCAGGAATGGTGCGTGGCCCGAGTCGTCGAACACCACCATTCGCTTGCCGCACCGCACCTCGACTTCTTGCACGAGGCGCACGTAGAGATCGTGGTCGCGGAATTCCCCGGTCCGTGCCCCGGATCAGCAGCCATTGCGTCATGCCGCCGATTTCCGCCGGGATCAGTTCGGCAATGGCATTGGGCGCGTGGATCGGTGCGGTTCGGGCCGGCAGGCGCTTCCACAGAACGCCGCCTGCAATGGCAGCGATGAGCACCAAGGCGAAACGGGCAAGGGTCACGGAGGTGCGGCGCCCCCGCTGAACCGCCTGCGACTGCGATATGGTCCCATCCGAGATGGTCGAGCAACTCCACCAAGACCGGTCAACAAGGCGCGTCGTCTGATCACTTTGCAGCCTCAAGAGCCAGGTCTGCGATCGCCTGCTCCAGCGCGTGAGCCAGATCGCTCGAGTCGTCGATGAATCCCACGTCGGTGTTGATCTGGAAGGCGACGGTTATGCCGTGATCGGCGTAGTGGCGCAGGCTCGAGACATAGCCCGGGATCCAGCCGCCATGTCCGTACACCGGTCCTCGCGGTGTGTCCGTGTAGATCGCGACACCCAGGCCGTAGAACACACCGGGGGCAACCGGCACCCCGTCGAGCAGGCGGTCAAGGTAGTCTTCTGCCATCGCTTCGCCGCCGAACAATAGCTGCCCCCAGCGCGCAAGGTCCTGCGAAGTCGAGGCCAGTCCGCCACCGGTCCATTCCATGGCCGGATTCCAGAGCAGCCGGCCTTCGGTATCTGCCGTTCGTTCCGGCAGGCCGAAAAGATTGTCGTGCGCCACGTAGCCTACCGCGATACCGGGAAGGTCACGGCTGTCAGAGGGGAAGGTGCCGGTGAGTGCCAGCGGACCAATAAACCGTGTGCGCACGATGTCTCGGTAGGCCTGCCCCGTCACTGCCTCAATCACCAGCCCGAGCAGGATATACCCGGTATCGCTGTAGGCCCAGGCGGAGCCCGCAGCGAACAGCGGTGCCATACCCGCCACAAAGCCCAGGAGATCTTCGGGGAGCACCGTACCTTCGGCCTGCGTAATCTCTGTCCAGGCGGCGCGGAACGCAGGCAGATAGATGTGGTCGGGTAACCCGGCGCTGTGTTGCAGGAGCTGCCCGAGGGTCATGGTCCGGGCGTTGGGCAGAGCACTGAACCACGGCCGGTCGCCAAGGTGATCGGCCAGCAGGTCGGTCCGGGACAGGCGCCCCTCGTTTTCCAGCGTCAGCAGCGTGGCGGCGACAAAGGTCTTGCCGATACTTGCAGCCAGCATGGGTGTCTCGGGCGTCATCACACGGCCGTTTTCGATATCGGCGAGGCCGGTGGCCGCGGTGACGATAGTGCCGTCCGCCAGGGCAAGTGCGGCCGTCGCGCCGGGAAAGCTGTAGCGCGCGCGGAAGTCCTCCAGTGTTGCATCCAGCCGCGCCGAAAGATCGGCATGGTCCCGGGCGCTCGCGGGCTCGCCGGCACTGAGGCTTGCCACGACGCTGGCCGCAATGAGGAATCTGCGCATGCGTCTAGTCCGCGGCCCCGGGCGCGCGGGCCTGTGTCGCCGGTACAACCCCGGTCACCGCGCCCCCACGGGCAAACATCGTGTTGCGGTGCCACCACACGACCACGACTGTCACCACGACCAGGATGATCGTGTCCCAGGGCTGGGCGTCCGGCCAGAACGGGTTGATCAGTTGCCAGTGGAACAGCATCGGCCACAGCAGGCTGCCCCGCGCCTGGTTGAAAACGGGCGTGAGCAGCACCGCAAGCGTCACATTTCCAATAAAAAAGGGAAGGAAGGACCAGTCGGCGTAGACCGTGCCAGACAGTAAGAACGCGGGCAGGTGCCAGACTCCCCAGGCCGCGCCGATCAGCAAGCCCGCCCAGATGGGCGCCATATGCCGCTGCAGCAGGGGTTGTGCCACGCCGCGCCAGCCGAACTCTTCAATCGGGCCCAGAAACAGCATCATGAACAGGAGCGCCACGACCGGGACCATGCCCTCGGGCGGCAGCGGCGCCAGAACCGGACCGCCCTTGAGCAGCGAGCCGGTGACGAAGACCAGCGGCAGTCCGGCCAGAATGAAGGCGACCCAGCCCGCCGGGATTCGCCACAGGAATAGTCGACCCAGGAAACTGCGCAGGCCTGCAGTGCCGGAATGGAGCCAAACGACCACGAAGGCCGCGATTGCCGGCGCCCAGGTCGCGAGGAAAAAGAACGGGTGTGAACCGCTGATCTCGCCGAAGATGGCGGCGGCCCTGTCCGGGAAAACAATGTAGATCCCGATCAGTCCCCAGGTGATCAGAAAGGTAATACCGACGAAGGCAACAAGCGCTGTTGACGGTACTCTGGGCGGGAGTGTCAAAGACGGTTCGACAGGCATCGGCAGCGCTTCAGGGACTGGAAGATCATGGTGGAAATATTCGCACATGCGCCGTAGGGCGTCCCTGATGTGGATCAACCCGGGTCGGGGGTGCGGGGTGTGTCATGGGCGCGACGATTTACCTATACTGCGGATGGCGAACAGCGCCAATTCAGGGGTTCCCGGGAGGGTACGAAAAATGCAGGCTGACGTTGTCGGCACGACTGTGAGGTATCGATTGCTCCGATGATGGACTGGACCCACCACCACGCGACAATCAACGGCATCCATATGCACTACGTGGAGCAGGGGCAGGGCATGCCGGTAGTGCTCTGCCACGGCTTCCCGCACTTGTGGTTCAGCTGGCACCGGCAGATCAGCGCGCTGGCCGCGGCCGGGTACCGGGTGATTGCTCCGGACATGCGCGGCATGGGCCAGACCGAGGCACCGGCGGCGGCGGAAGCCTATGATATCGACCACATCACTGCGGATCTGCTGGGTTTGCTGGATCATATCGGTGAGCCGCGCGCGGTGTTTGCCGGGCTTGATTTTGGTGCCTTTGCGATCTACGACCTGGCGCTGCGGCACCCGGAGCGGGTGATCGCGGTGATTGGCCTGGAAAATCCGGCAGCGCCGCACAACCCCGACGAGCCTCCCCTCACTGAATACCGGCGCATGGGCGAGCAGCATTTCCTGCACATCGAGTACTTCCGCGAGCCGCCGCGGGCGGACCTGGAGCTGGCTGCCGCGCCGCGCCGCTTCCTGCACAAGGTTTTCCATACCCTCAGCGGTGCCTGTAATTACTTCGAGATGTTCCGCCATCCGCCGGGCACCTCCTATATCGACGCCATGGAGGAGCCGCCACCGCTGCCCTGGTCCTGGCTGTCGGAGCTGGAACTGGAGTTCTTTGTCTCCGAGTACAGCCGCAGCGGTTTCACCGGGGGCCTGAACTGGTACCGTTCGTTCGATCTCAAGTGGGCCCAGCGCAGGCCCTTCGAGGGCGTGCAGAGCACCGTGCCGGCCTACTTTCTCGGTAGCGAGCACGATGTGGATCTGGAAGGGTTTCACGGCGAGGACCCTATTGGCCAGATGCGGGGGATCTTTCCGGATCTGCGCGAGGTGCGGATGATCCCGGGTGCGGGACACATGGTGCAGCTGGAAGCCTCGACGGAGGTGAACGCGATATTGCTGGAGTACCTCGCGGATATTCGCCTGCGCGATCGGGAGACCACGCCACCGCAGCGCTAGCAGGGGGCAAGGCACGGCGCCGCGGCACCAGTGGCAGCCCTCGCTAGCAGATCGCCAGTGCCAGTCCCTGCTTTGCCAGTACCGCCTGCTCCTGCTGCAGTTCCTGGGCGGTCAGCGGGTGTTGCACCAGCCAACCCTCCGGGAACTCCAGCCGCAGGGCGTCCGCTTCCAGGTGGACAGCGAAATCCGGCAGTGCCTCCAGCTGCTCCACGTACTTGAATATCAGCGCCAGCCGGATGAGGCTGATGAGCCGCAACAGGCGCGGGCGCTCATTGTCCGGGACCGCGGCCCACAGGGTCTCGTCCAGTTTGCCGCGCTGGGTGGCGGCCAGTAGCGCCATTTGTTCCTGCTCTTCCTGGGAAAACCCGGGCAGATCGGCGTTGAGCAGCAGATAGGCACTGTGCCGCTGGTAATGCTTGTGGGAGATGGCCATGCCGATTTCATGGGCCAGCGCGGTGCGCTGCAGCAGGTCGCCATCGGTCCGGCGCAGTTTCCAGCCGCTGCGGGTGGCGTTGAACAGGGTGAGGGCACGGCGCGCCATCAACTCCGCCATCGGGGTATCCACCCCGTAGCGCTGCATCAGGGCGTTGATCGTTCTCTCCCGCACGTCCTCGTGGCTCAGGCGCCCCATCAGGTCATAGATCACGCCTTCCCGCAGCGCCCCGCGGGAAGTGCGCATTTGCCTGATACCGAGCTCATCGAACAGGGCGCTGGCTATGGCTACCCCGGCGGCGATGACATTGCGGCGCTGGCTGCTGAGCCCCTCCAGGGCGATGTTGTCGAAGCGCTTGAAGCGCAGCAGGCGCTTCTCCAGTTTCTCCAGCCCCTTGCGGTCGATGCCGCCATCGCTCCAGCCCTGGCTGAGCAGCACCGCCTCCACCGCCTGCAGGGTGCCGGAGGAGCCCACGCACTCCGCCCAGTGGCCGGCGTGGTAGTGGTAGCGGATGTGGGACACCTCCAGGCGCGCCCGGTTATAGGCGTGGCGGTAGTTGTCCTTGCTGATCTTGCCGCCGGGGAAACAGCTGTCCGAGTAGGAGACGCAGCCCATTTGCAGGCTCTCCAGGCGCCGGGGTTCGAAGCGCTCGCCGATAATCAGCTCGGTACTGCCGCCACCGATATCGATCACCAGCCGCGACTGGGCGTCGTCGGCCAGGGTGTGGGCGACACCCAGGTACACCAGCCGCGCTTCCTCGCGACCGTAGACCACGTCCACGGGAGCGCCCAGGATTTCCTGCGCCGGTCGGGTGAAGTCGCGGCGATTGTCGGCCACCCGCAGGGCATTGGTGCCGACCACGCGGATGCGCTCTGCATCGACGCTGCCCAGCATCTGGGCGAAGCGGGCCAGGCAGTCGAGCCCGCGTTCGATGGCCTCCGGTGACAGCCGGTTGTCGACCAGACCGGCTCCGAGCTGGACTTTTTCCGCCAGCACTTCCACCGGGCGCATTTCCCCGTGCTCTACGCGGGCCACGATCAGGTGAAACGAATTGCTGCCGAGGTCGACCGCTGCCAGCAGGCTGCCGTCAGGAAGGGGTTCGCGCGTTTGGGGTTCCAAAATGGGATTCGTCTCGCGGCTGGCGTTTGCCTGCGATCATAAACGATAGCCCGTTCGGACGCACGGATCCGACCGTCACGCTGGACTCAGGACAGCAGCCAGGCGGCAACAAGCGGCGTCAGCAGGCCGGTCGCTGCGCTGAGTAGCAGCACCTGGCCGCTGATCTTCGACAATTCTGCAAGAGGGTCGCCACCCGCGTGGACCCGGGCCAGGACCGGCCATTCTATGGCCCCGGCGAAACCGAGACTGCCGAAGGCGGCCGCCAACAGTGCCACCCCGCCCGGTGAGTCGGCGGAGAACGCCAGCCAGAGCAGGGCGATGGCGACTGCCGAGCCCAGGGTGCCGGCGTAGCTCATGACGAGGAATTGCCCGCGGCCATTGCGCTGGAAGTCCCAGTCGAAGGCGAACAGGTTGAGTCGTTTGGTACGGTGGTAGCTACCGCGAGCAGTGAGCGCGCCGGCGTAGTGGAACCACTCATGCACCAGGGTGGTGGTGATCGCTCCTGCCAACAGGCCGGTGGCGACGCTGACCAGTGCGGCCAGCGGCTGCCCCGAATTCACGGCCCAGTTGTTGGTCGCAGTAAACAGACCCAGCATGAAGAGGGTGATCCCGAGGTGGGAAAAGGCAACCAGGCTGGTACTTATGCCGCCGGTAGGCTCTGCAACCGGCGCGGAGTCATCGAGTGTGTTGTCCATTGTCTTTCCCGCACGGTGAGACTGATAATGAACTTACGCAAGTAACGGCGCGCTGGATGCGGGCCCGAACGGGCCTATTTGCGCCCGGCGCCCGAGGGGCGAGCCACGTAGCCGCCCTGCTGGCCGCTGATGCCGGATTTAATGCTCTCGATCTTGCCGCCTGACTGCAGGAACATTCTGGTCTGTTCTTCGATGGAGGAAGAGGTTTCAACGGCTGCTGGCTGCTTTTTCTTGGCGGGGGCGCGTTGGGGCTTGGCGGCGGACATGATCAGTGCTCTTGCAACGGGTGGCCGACCAGTATACCGCAAAAGCACTGCAGCTGTCTGCCCCGGGTGTCTCAACCCATGGCGGCGTGATGCTCAGGTGGCGATGACGCGGGGGGTCCGCAGGGGCATCCGGGTCAGCAATTCGTAGCCGATGGTGCCCGCATGGCGGGCGACCTCGTCCACCGGCAAGCCCTCACCCCAGAGAATGACCGGGTCGCCGATTGTAACGGGTGGCAGGTCGGTCACATCGACCGTAATCATATCCATGGAGACCCGGCCTGCCAGTGTGGCTCGCCGGCCGTTCACCAGAACAGGGGTGCCGTTGGTTGCCGTGCGCGGGTAGCCGTCGCCGTAGCCTATGGTTACCGTTGCGATACGGGAAGGGCGTTGTGCCTGCCAGCTGGCGCCGTAGCCGACGCATTCGCCGGCCGCAATCTCCCGCACCGAGATGACCGCAGATACCAGTGTCATGACAGGCCGCAGGCGTTCCGCCGGGGACTGGGCTTCGCCGAAGGGAGAGTTGCCCCAGAGCATGTAGCCCGGCCGGATCCAGTCATAGTGGGCCCGCGGCCAGGCCAGGGTGGCGGGGGAATTGGCCGCGCTGCGCAGCCCCTCCAGATCTGCGGTGGCGGCCTCGAACAGCGCGATCTGCTGCCCGGTCTGCGGGTTGTGCAACTCGTCGGCGGAGGCAAAGTGGGTGGACAGCACCGGCAGTCCAGCCACATTGTCACAGGCAAGCAGCCGCTGGTAGAAGCTGGCGGACTGCGCGGGCAGGACGCCCAGGCGGTGCATGCCGGTATCGATCTTGAGCCAGCAACCAAGCGGTGCCGGCAGGGAGGCCTGTTCCAGCCACTGGAGCTGGAGGTCATTGTCAACGGTGATCCATAATCCCGCTGCGGCAGCGATCGGCAGCTCACCGGCTTCGAAAACCCCTTGCAGGAGCAGGATCGGGCAGCGGATACCTGCGTCGCGCAGCGCCAGGGCTTCCTCTGTGCAGGCGACCGCCAGCGCATCCACCCGGGGTTCGAGCTCCCGTGCCATAGTCACCGCGCCGTGGCCGTAGGCATTGGCCTTGACCACGGCCATCAGGCGCGCCGCGGGCGCCAGCTCCCGGGCCAGGGCGACGTTGTGGTGCAGGGCGCTGAGGTCCAGGCGGGCCTGGCTGGGGCGGGTCATCAGTAGTCGTAACGGTGCCGGGTAAACAGGCTCGCCGCGGCGAGCCAGACATCGCCGATGCCGCCCTGTCCCACCGGCTTGCCGTCGATCTCGATGACCGGAGCCACCTCTTTGCTGGAACTGGTCAGCCAGACTTCATCGGCGGCGTGGACCTCCGCCATGGTCACCACCCGCTCTGCTATCGGAATCTCGCTATGCTTGCGCAGAATATCCAGCAGCATCAGCCGGGTGATTCCAGGGAGCTTCTGGTGATCCAGCTCCGGGGTGGCGACAGCCCCGTCCTTGACCACGAATACGTTGCACGCCGCGGCCTCGGTCAGCTCGCCGGCCTCGTTGTAGAGAATGGTCTCCCCGTGGCCCCGGCTGTAGCCGTGCTGGTAGTGCATGACGTTACCCAGCAGGGCGGTGGATTTGATATTGCAGCGGCGCCAGCGCAGGTCTTCAGCCGTGGAGACGCGGTAGCAGGTGGCCGTTGTCTTGTCGGCCACGGGCGCAGGCGGGATTTCGAAAGCGAACGCGTAGAGAGTCGGGGCGACATTCTCGGGATAGGCGTGATTGCGTCGACTATCGGCGCCCCGGCTGATGTGGAAATAGATGCCCAGATTGCCCCTGCCGTTGCGGGCTATCAGCTCGTTGGCAATGCCTCGCCACTGGGTCTCGTCTACTTTCAGTTTGATCTCAATGGCATCCAGGCCCTGCTGCATGCGCTGCATATGGGGCCCGAATCCCACCAGCTTGCCGGCGTAGGAGGGGACCACCTCGTAGATGCCGTCGCCAAACAGGAAGCCCCGGTCCATCGGCGAGATGCGGGCTTCACTCATTGGCAGGTAGTCGCCGTTCAGGTAGACAATGCTCATGTTCGAATCCTGTTTTGGTTCGTGTTCAGTTGTGCAGAAAGCCGGTCAAACGGCGGATTTCGCCAATGACCGCATCGCCCTCGGTGGGGGGCATACCATCCTCGGTCAGGGTGTTCTCGCGGGTCACGCCGTCGACGCTGCCACGCTCAGACAGATAGTGCAACGTGGCCAGCGGTGAAAAAGCCCCGAGCAGATCGCGTTCTGACCACAGTCCGAGAAAGGCGAGCAGGCCGTAGGCGCCCCAGTTGGAAACGTCAGCCACCAGCAGTTCATCGCAACTGGTGACCGCCACCCGGATATCCAGAGCGGCGATGGCGTCGGCGATCTTGCCCATACCGATCTCGTTGCCGCCGTCACCAATGCCGATGGTCGGGCACTTCGCCCGGGTCAGAAACGGGTCGAAGACGCCGCAGCGGGAGCTGATATCCTCGCCGCGCATGTTGTAGTAGCGGCCATCTGCAGTCCGGCCGGGTCGCTCGATGGAGATAACGGCAGCGGGGGTGTTTGCTTCCAGCCAGGAAATGGCTGCCTGCTCACCGCCGTCGGCGGGCTCGCAGGCCAGGGGCAGGATGCGATAGTCCGCCGCCATGGCGTCGGCCAGCGGCCTGGCGCAGGCGATCACGGGCTGTGCACCGAGGGCCTCAAGACCCTGGTACAGCGCAATGGCCCCCACCGGGCCATCGGTTTCGAAGGTGTCTCCCACCGGGAAGCCGGTGCCGATCAGCACCGTCCCCTTCAGGTCGCGCAACAGCGCCGCCGCGCGCCGGTAGTAACCGGGCCTGAGCGCGGCTCGCGCGGTCTGCATCTGGCGCGGATTACGTGCGACCAGCAGGGCCTCGATGGTTTCGCTCAGGATCTGGTCATTCAACGGTCTTGCTCCTGGGGCACTGCCTGCAAGGGCATGTGGTGTATACGCCAATGGTTGAGGTGCAATGCATTGTGGGCGGCGTGGGGGCTGATGGCCGCGAAGTGCACGGTGCCGCCGGGCTGCAGCTGTGCCATGCGACCGGCGTCCAGGGACAGGGCGGCACCGATCTTGGGGTAGCCGCCGATGGTCTGGCGGTCATTGAGCAGCACGATTGGCTGGCCATCGGCGGGGATCTGGATAGCGCCAAAGCAGATACCCTCGGAGAGAATACCCTCGATGTTGCAACGGATGGCAGGGCCCTCCAGTCGGTAACCCATGCGATCGCAGCGCTGCGATACTGTCCAGCCGCTGCTGAAAAAGCGCCGCTGCTGCAGGCGGTCAAAGTGGTGCTGCTGGTAACCGGGTATGACTCTGACAGTGACCTGTTGCTGGTAGCGCGGGCGCTGGTCGCGGGGCAGCTGCAGGCGACGATGTTCGGTCACCGTGGCGCAGGGCAGGACATCGCCCGGCGCCAGCTTGTCGCCGCGGAGCCCACCCAGCTGCTCCCGCACCACGGTTGCGGTGCTGCCAAACCGGGGGGCGATAACAAAGCCGCCGGCCACGCCCAGGTAGCTGCGACAGCCGTCTGTGGCATAGCCCAGGCTGATGTGGTCGCCGGCCTTGACCTTGTGCACCGTCCATAGCGCTCGCGCCTTGCCGTTGATTGCCAGGGGCATGCTGGCGCCGGTTACGCACAGGAAGGTGTCGGTGTGGGCGTCCAGTTCCAGTCCGCCAAAGCTGGCTTCGATGGCGGTTGCCGCCGGGTCGTTGCCCAGCAGACGCTGGCAGAGCGCGAAGGCGTCCCGGTCCAGCGGGCCGCCGGTCGTCAGGCCTATGCCGTGCTGGCCGTAGCGGCCCGGATCCTGGAGCAGGCTCAGCAGCCCGGGCTGGCGCACCACCAGACTCATGCCAGCTCTCCGCCCAGTTCCAGAAACCGCTCCCGGCTGATCGGCTCAAACCGCACTCGATCGCCTACGGCTACCGGCATGCTGGGCTCGGCATCCGGGTCGAACATGCGTTGCGGGCAGTTACCGATCAGGTTCCAGCCACCCGGTGACACGGCTGGATACACTGCGGTCTGGCGATCGGCGATGGCCACCGCGCCCCGCGGCACCCTGGCGCGAGGTGTTGCCAAGCGGGGTGCGGCGATGCGCAAGTCCACCTCGCCGAGATAGGCGAACCCCGGGGCGAAGCCGATAGCATAGACGCGGTACTCGGCACCGCTGTGCAGGGCGATCACTTCCTCCACCGGCAGTTTGCACTGCTGTGCCAGGCGTTCCAGATCGGCGCCGGACTCGGTGCTGTAGTAGACCGGCAGCACGACTTCCCGGCCACCGCTGCCGGCGCTGGCGCTGTCGATAGCCTCGCGGATACCGTGCAAACGGTGAATGACACTCATGTGGTCGGTGCGAAGCGGATCGTAGATCACCAGCAGCGACGCGTAGGAAGGCACCAGATCAATGAGGTCGGGCCCCAGCGCCCGGCGGGCCGCCGCGGTCGCGGCCTGAACCCGGGCGGCCACTTCCTCCGTGGTTTTTTCGCCCAGGTAGAGTATTACCGCATTGTCGCCGGCGTAGCTCAATTGCATGCGCGGGTCAGGCTCCCTTGATCAACGCGCGCACGGCTTCGATAGCGCGTACACCCTCAAGATTGTCACCATGCACACACAAGCTGTCAGCGGCCATTGGCAGGCGCTGGCCGCTGATCGTGGTGACGGTGCCCTGGCGGCACAATTCGTCCACCTGGGCCAGCATGCGTTCGCGATCGTGCACCGCGTGCGGTCGCTTTCGCGATAGCAGGCGCCCGTCATCGTCATAGCAGCGATCGGCAAAGGCTTCGAGCAGGAGTTGCAGGCCCAGCGCATGCGCCTCTTGCCGGTGTTCCTCGGCCTGCGGCGTCGCCTGCAGCATCAACGCCAGTGGCCGGTGGTAGCCGGCTACCGCCGCCATGATGACGCGCCGCAGCGAGCTGTTGGCCATCATGTCGTTGTAGAGCGCGCCGTGGGGCTTGACATAGCCCAGTTGCAGACCGTGACAGGCGGCCATGCCGTCCAGGGCAGCTACCTGGTAGCGCAGGCTGCTGGCCAGCTCCGCATCGTCCAGGTGCATGCTGCGGCGGCCGAAACCTACCAGGTCCGGGTAGGCGGGATGGGCACCCACGCTGACGCCGTGTCGCGCTGCCAACGCCAGGGTTTTGTCGATGGTAACCGGGTCGCCACCGTGAAAACCGCAGGCAATATTGGCCTGGTCGATGTGGGGCATGACGTCGGCATCCATGCCCATGTTCCAGCTGCCATAGCTTTCGCCGAGGTCACAATTGAGAAGCATTATCGGTCCTGTGCTCAGAAGCGCGTGTGGTCAGAGTATAGCCAGTTGGCTGTTGCGCAGGTCGGTCACCAGCATGCAGCCCGGACTGTGGGTGATGGCCAGCGGCGGTCGCGCCTGCTCCAGCGCAACCTGCGGGGTAACGCCGCAGGCCCAGAAAACCGGCAGTTCCCCGGCTTTCAAATTGACCCGGTCACCGTAATCCGGCCGCTCCAGGTCCGGTATCCCTATCTGCGCCGGATCTCCCAGATGGATGGGCGCGCCGTGAACCGATGGGAACCGGGTGCAGATCTGGATCGCCCGAATGGCATCTGCGGCCTTGAAGGGGCGCATGCTGACGACCATCTTGCCGGCGAAGGGCCCCGCTGGCTGGCAGTCGATATCGGTGCGATACATGGGTACGTTGACGCCTTCGCTGACGTTGCGCACGTCCAACCCGTCGGCCAGGAGTGCTTCTTCAAAGGAGAACGAGCAGCCCAGGGCAAAGGTTACCAGATCGTCCTGCCACAGACCGTTGATGTCCTCGCACTCCTCCTGCAGCTTGCCGTCCCGGAAAACGCGGTAGCTTGGCACGTCAGATCGGATGTCTATATCCCCCAAAAGTGGTAGCGACGGGTCGCCCGGTGAGGCGGAGCTGGCGATGAGCGGGCAGGGTTTCGGATTGGCCTGGCAAAAACGCAGGAAATCGCTGGCCCAGGCAGCGGGCAGGATCACGATATTGCACTGCACGAAGCCGGCGGCGAGACCGGAAGTGTTGCCGGAATGCTGACCACTGCGGATACGGCGGCGGAGTTCGGCAGGTGTTGGGGTGTTGGGCATGTTAATCCTCGTCGGAGAGGGGGTTGGCCTTGGCACTGGAGACCGCGCCCCGAAAGCAGGATAATAGTGCGTTGCGATCCATCATAGTTGATTCCCCTCATGCTCGACCAGTTGCTGCAGGTGCTTTCCCCGCGATCGGCGGGAGAAGACGTTTTTGTTGCTGAGAACATGCATCCCGAGGCCTTCCGGGTCTACGGCGGGCAGGTTCTGGCGCAGGCGCTGCGGGCCGCTGCCGCGACCGTCGAGCCGGACCGGGCAGTGCACTCCCAGCACGCGTATTTCCTGCGCCCCGGTGATCCCGGCGAGGAGATTCGGCTGGAGGTTGATCGAGCCCTGGATGGCGGCAGTCTCAGCTCCCGGCGGGTCGTTGCCCTGCAGCGGGGCAAACCGATCCTGGTGTCCTCCGTCTCCTTCCAGCGCGCAGGGCGCGGCGATGATTTCCAGCAGCCGCTGCCCGCCGTGCCCGCGCCGGAAACCCTGCCCAGCGAGCGTGAGCGGGCCCTGGCGGAGGGTACCATGGATGCAAGCTTTATGGTGACCACGGGTCTTGAGCTCGATGTGAGGCTGGTGCATCCGGTTGACTGGCAGAATCCGCAGCCCTTGCCGCCCCATCTGGAAGCCTGGATGAAAACCACGGGCCCTTTGCCCCAAGGCAATGCCCTGCACGCCTGCCTGCTTGCTTACATGTCGGATATCTTGTTGATCGATGTCTGTCTCGCTGCCACGGGGCGCAGTTTCCTGCTGGACGATTGCCAGATCGCCAGTCTCGATCACGCGCTCTGGTTCCACAGCCCGGTGAGGGCCGACGAATGGCTGCTGCACGCTGTGGAGGCAGAGCGGGTGAGTGGCGGGCGCGGGCTTGCTCGGGGCAAGGTCTACAACCGCGAGGGCGTCCTTGTCGCATCCGTCGTCCAGCAGGGGCTCATGCGCCTGCGTTGACGCGTTGCCTCACCGGGTGGGTAACCTTATGATGAGGGGCTGGTTCGCGCTGTTCACCATAAGGATTCCACCATGCCACATCCCGCCATTACCGCTGAAACCTACCCGCACAAGCCGGCCATCATCATGGGCGGCTCCGGCGAGATGGTCACCTACGCCGAGCTCGATGA
>NZ_JAVKCQ010000070.1:0-31243 GCF_040222615.1 Haliea sp. | reverse complement strand
GTCCAACGAACTCACGCTTCTTAAGAAAACCCATACACCGCCTCGTCCGGTATACTCATTGTATGCCTTAACTAGCTGGACTCACTGGTGCAGCGCTTTGCCCATGGCATCCAACACCGCCTCGTGCATGGATTCAGATAGTGTCGGGTGAGCGAAGACTACGCGGGCCAATTCAACGTCCGTGGCCTCCAGATGGCGCGCCACAGTGAATGCCTGGATCTGCTCCGTCACCTCCGGCCCAATCATGTGCGCGCCAAGAAGCTCGCCAGTATCATCGTCGACCACAACTTTGACCATACCGTCGCCTTCACGCATAGCAAGCGCCCTGCCGTTGGCCTGCATATTAAAGCGACCCGTCCTGATCCGGCGGCCGTCAGCGACGGCCTTCGCTTCCGTCAGGCCGACGCTGGCAACCTGCGGCCGCGAATAGGTACATCCAGGAACCACCGTTAAGTCCAGGGGGGGCGTATCCGGTACGCCCGCCAGATGCTCAACGCAGCGAACCGCTTGGTGAGTCGCTTTGTGTGCCAGGCATGGTGCGCCAGCGACATCTCCTACGGCATAAAGGTCTGCAACGTTCGTTCGCCCCCAGGCATCCGTGGCAATGAAACCATCGCGCAATTCCACGCTGAGTGCCTCAAGGCCGAGACCCGCGACATTGGCAAGCACTCCGGCAGCCACCAGAATACGTTCGACTTCTATAGTCTCGGATGTGCAGCCTGGGTCCTCAATACTTTCGAGCTGGCAGCACCGACCCTGTTCGCCTTCGGTGACGTCCACAACCCGGTGGCCGGTTAGCACGCGAATACCGCGTTTCTCGAAAGCGCGTTGCAGGTGACGGGAGATTTCCTCATCTTCAAGCGGCAGAATGCGCGGGGCCTGTTCGACAACGGTGACGGACGTCCCGAGGTCCGCGTAGAGACTGGCAAATTCCACGCCGATCGCACCGGATCCTATTACCAACAGAGAGCTTGGCAAATCTGCCGGTGCCAGCGCTTCAAAATAGCTCCAGACCTGCTCCCCATCAAACGCAAGGCCTGACAGCTCGCGCGGGGAGGCACCGGTGGCGATAACGATGTGCTCGGCAAAAAAGTGGCGCTCACCCCCGTCATCGGCTCTCAAAATGATTTCGCCTTTGGCCACCACCCTGGCGCTGCCACGCAAAACAGTCACATCATTCTGCCGGAGCAGATGATCAACCCCCCCGGCGAGCTGGTCGGCTACGCGTCGACTGTGCCGCACAATACCCGCAAAGTCCGGCTCGCCGCCGCTACCAGCGAATCCCAGTTCCTGGGCCGTCACCAGAGTGTGGGCGACTTCGGCCCCGTGCAGCATTGCCTTGGTGGGAATACATCCCCAATTGAGGCAAATCCCGCCCAATGCGTCGCGTTCTACCAAGGCCGTTTGAAGCCCGAGCTGCGCCGCCCGGATGGCAGCGACATAACCGGCGGGACCGCCGCCGATCACGATCAGATCCCAGTGCGAGGAAGGCATGCTCAGGCCAACATCAACGCGGGGTTACTAAGAAGGAACCGCAGGCGTCCCAGCAATTCCGCTGCAACAGCGCCGTCGAGAATACGATGGTCAGAGCTCAACGTAAGGTTTACCAGCGAACCAATAGCCAGTTGATCGCCATCGACCACCGGCTCTCGCCGAATTGCTCCGACCGCCAGGATGGCGGACTGGGGCGGGTTGATGATGGCGTCGAAGTTGCGCACGCCATACATACCCAGATTGGAAACCGTGAATGTACCGCCCTCGATATCTTCAAGCCGCAATTGGCCGGCCTTGGCCTGAGTGGCGAGTGAACGCACTTCACTGGATAGCTGTAGCAGTGTTTTACTACCGACATCGCGTACGACGGGGGTGATCAGCCCCGACTTGGTTGCCACGGCAACAGCGATGTCGACCCGCTCGAACCCACGCAGTTCGTCGGCAACATATTGCACATTGCAGTGAGGCAGCTCCTGGAGTGCACAGGCACAGGCTTTCACCACCAGATCGTTGATGGAGACACGTGCCTCGGGAAGTTCGGCGTTAAGGGTGTCACGCAGGCGTAAAAGCTCGTCTACGCGAACATCGCTACTGACGCGAAAATGCGGGGATGTCTGCTTGGATGCCTGCAGGCGGTCGGCAATCGTGCGCCGGGTGGCGGAGAACGGCAGCACGCGGAATGCCGGCCCTCCCTGTGCTTCGGGTGCCACCGCTGTGCCCTCCATGCCGCCCGCTACTGTTTGCTCCCGGCTGCGGAGGACCGCCAGCACCGCAGCCTTGGTGACGCGCCCGCGGTCCCCTGTTAGCGGGACATCGTTGAGATTGACCCCCGCTTCGCGGGCAAGCTTCCTGGCCAGCGGTGTCGCGCGGACCGCGCTGTCATCCGCCGTACTCGGACTTCCGGGCACATTTTCGGCCGGCCGTTCTGGCCTGGGCAGGCTGCCCCCCTCTGCGACTACTGCCTCTCTGATGTCAGCAACCGATACGCGCCCACGCCGTCCACTACCAGGGATACGTGAAAGGTCCAGACGGTGCCGTTCCGCCAGCTGTGCTGCATGTCGGGTTAACGGTACCTCCATCGTGTTCACCTCTCCCTCGCCAAGGCTCAATGACTCAGGTATCACGATTCTGCCAGGCGCGGGCTGACTCGTTGTCGCGGTAGTATCCGGCGCCGGGCGCCGAGAACTCTCTACCTGTGCTGTATCCTTCGACACCGCAGGTGATGCCTCTGCAGGAGGCGCCGGCGCATTGCTGATGGTGCCCTCAGGCTTCGATCCCGAGGCCGCTGTTGACTGTGCCAAATAGGCATCAATCTCTTCGTCAGAGACTGCCTGGTCCGCCGCAACACCGATTAGCCCCCCCACAGGGAGCGAGTCGCCTTCCGCCACCAGCTTCCGCCGCAAGATACCAGCGGTATGAGCCTCAAGCACGTTCGCAATTTTGCTGCTCTCGATCTCGGCAATATCTGTACCCGCAGCAAAACTATCTCCCTCTTCCAGAAGCCAGCGGGTAACCGTTCCTTCCTCCATGGAAAGCCCAAACTTGGGTATCTCCAGGCGGATGATGCCATCAGTCATGCTGCAGCTCCCCGCTTCGGAGCAGCCGCATCCAGCATCTCACGCACGCTACCAGCAATGCGCTCTGCGTCCGGGAAGTAGGCGCTCTCCAGTTCTGGCGCAAATGGGATCGGCGTATGGGGCGGGGTCAGCAAGCGCACAGGTTGGCTCAACGCATAGAAGGCTTTCTGGGCAGCGATAGCAGCGACCTCCGAAGCAAAGCTGCAAAACGGATAGGCCTCTTCAACCACCAGCAGCCGGCCGGTTTCCTCAAGTGACTCAATGAACGAGATCTCATCGAACGGGGAAACGGTCCGCGGATCGAGCACAGTGCAAGCGATGCCTTCGCTCGCCAACTGGTCCGCCGCCTCAATGGCGAACTTCACCATGCGGCCGGTAGCCACGATTGTGATGTCACTACCATCGCGGGCAAAACGCGCCTCGGCGAATGGAATCGAGTAGTCCCCATCCGGAACCTCGTCCTTGTCGTCGTAGAGTCCTTTGTGCTCGAAAAACATCACTGGGTCGTTATCGCGGATCGCGGTGATCAACAAGCCTTTGGCGTCATAGGCGTTAGAGGGGACCACCACCTTCAAGCCCGGTATGTGAGCGAATAGCGGATAGAGGCTCTGGCTGTGCTGGCACGCGGCGCTGAACCCACCCCCCATCTGCATGCGAATCACCAGCGGCACTTCGGCTTTGCCGCCGACCATGTAGCGCAGCTTCGCCGCCTGATTCATGACCTGATCCAGGCAGCAACCGATGAAGTCGCAAAACATCAGTTCTGCCACTGGGCGCATACCGCTCACCGCCGCGCCCACTGCAGCGCCTATATATGCCATCTCGCTGATCGGGGTATCGATAATCCTATCTGGAAACTCGCCGTAGATACCTTTGGTCACCCCCATTACCCCGCCCCAGGGATCGACTTCCTCACCCTTGCCGCCCGCGCCACCGACGATGTCCTCGCCGATCAGGAATACCGATGGATCCCTACGCATTTCCAGGAGAAGCGCTTCATTGATCGCCTCGCGAATGCTCTTCTGTGGCATGGTTCTTCTCCCTTGGTCGATTGTCGTTCAGTAGCTGCCGTATGCGTCGCGGTACAGCGTTTCCACGGCGGGCGGGGGGGCTTGCTTGGCCTCGACAATATAGCCATCAATCTCAGCAATCACAGCCTCGTCAATTTCGTCCAGCTGTGCCACCGTCAGCAGCTTGTCGCCCTCAACACGCCGCCGAAACAACATCAGGGAGTCGCGCTCCTTCTTGATGGCATCGACCTCGCCCTTGGGCCTGTAGGTCGCCGGGTCGCCCTCAAAGTGCCCGTAGTAGCGCGACAGTTTGGAGTGAAGGAGGGCTGGACCTTTGCCCTCCCGCGCCCGCTTGATCAGACGTCTTGCAGCCGCCTCGACAGCAAAAAAATCATGGCCGTCGGTTTCCTCGGCGACCAGCCCGAACGCCTCGGCGCGCTTGAGGATGTCGCCAGCCACGGCATATTCGGCGGGGGTAGCCTCCCCATAGCCGTTATTCTCTAGAACAAAGATAATCGGCAGATTCAGCACCTTGGAAAGGTTCAGCGACTCGAGCACAGCGCCTTCATTATATGCACCATCGCCAAAAAAACTGACTGCGATATTGTCAGTGCCACGCAGTCGGGCCGCGAGTGCAGCGCCACATGAAAGGGGGGCACCAGCACCGACGATGCCATTCGCGCCCAGCATGCCCATCCCTATGTCCGCCATGTGCATCGAGCCTCCCTTGCCGTTACACAGACCTGAAGCACGGGCGAAAATCTCGTGCATCATGGCACGCACATCGCAACCTTTGGCAATAGTGTGGCCGTGCCCCCGATGCGTACTTGAAATATAGTCTTCCCGATTCAAATTCCAGCATACACCGACCGCACTGGCTTCCTGCCCAGCCGACAGGTGGATGAAGCCCGGGACATTCCCCAGACTGTTTTCGCTGTGAATCCGATCTTCAAACTCCCTGATTACGCGCATGGTACGGTATGCACGCTGCAACTCGGATTTCTTGAACGCCATGGATGCTCTCCTCCACGCGCCGCAGCAATGCGACGCATTAATAACGTATCACGATATGTGATCACACATTAAATGTCAATTCGAGGCGCTGAACTAAAATTCCATCACGTGATCAAATCAACGGTTGCCAGCGTCGACTGAAAATGCCTCGCCTGCCAGGCTGCCTGGCAACCCGGAGAAGCGGTGCCCGCCACAGCAAGCTGGGCGCGCCGGTGCGGATGGGCTTCAAAGCCTCACCGCTGCTGCGTTCAGGCGATGGGTCGCGGGCCCACATTGTCGAACATGTGGCTGTCTACGAGATATTCCGCGAGCGTCTGCACATCGTGCACGATCGCATCGCGAATCTTGTCGGAATCCCGCTCCTGCAAAGCCTCAATAATCTGGATATGAAAAGTACTGTTCCAGATGAGGTCCGGCGACAGGAAGGAGAAAAAAGTAAACGGCCCCATTTGCAGCCAGAGGCTTTCGATCATCGGCACCAGTACCGTGCTACGCGACGCCTGGTAAAGGGTAAAGTGGAACTCCTTGTTGCAGGAAAGTACCCGCCGCACCTTGCGCTCCTGTACCCCGTCCATCATTTCAATATTCAGTGCATGCAGACGGTCGATAAGTTCTGGGGTCGCGTTGGCACATGCCTTGACCGCCGCCTCACCCTCCAGCATAGAGCGCCAGTGCACCAGTTCATCCAGCTTCTCCCGGCTCATGTCAGGCACGATGACCGAGCGGTTGGGGAGGACCTCGAACGCTCGCTCGGCAATCAGGCGATTGATCGCTTCCCGAACGGGCATAAGGCTGGTGTTGAGTTTTTCGGCCAGTTTCCGCAGGCTGACTGTCTGGCCAGGAAGAAACGCGCCCACCATCAGGCCGAGCTTGAGCTCGTCGTAGACCCGCTCCTGAATTGATGGGGCACGGGTTTTCCCGGCGCTCTTCTTTACCGGCGACTTTGTCTTCGTCGCGCGTAACGTGGTGCTTTTGCTATTATTCGCTTTGCTGAGCTTTGTCATATGCTATCTACCTGCCGCACCTTTTGTTGGACTCGGTAGCATACCGAATTCCGGGAGCACCGGGAAATTCTCTACGCCGTTACGGACCAGATGCGCCGGCGGCGAACGCCTTGCAACAAAGGCGTCGAGGCTTTGCTCACGATAGATCACCAGGTCTGCTATCGCGCCCTCGGCAATCACACCAACACCATCCAGGCGCATCATTTGCGCCGGGTTACGGGTAACCGCGGCAAAAGCCTGCGGCAACTCCTGGTCGAGGTGCGCCATCAGCACCCCACTGGCGAGCACCTCTCGCATGTCATAGTCGCCGAACGGATGAAAGGGATCACGACAGTTGTCGCTTGCCAGAGCGGTCAAGACGCCCATCTCGTGCATTTCGCGCAACCTCGTGATGCCGCGGATCGACGGTGTCGTGCCAGACGTCCGGCCCTGCAAAAACGCATTTGTGAGCGGCAAGGCAACTACGGCGATCTGGCTTTCCCGAACTTGGATGAGGGTTTCCCGGACCACCTCCGGAGACTGCAGAGCGAGGCTGCAACAGTGACCCACCACTACCCGACCCTCATAGCGGGTACGCTGTACACTGGCTGCAATCTCCGCAAGACCCCGCGACGCCGGGTTTGCGTTCTCGTCGACATGAAAGTCAAGATCAAGCTCGCGCTCCGCCGCGACCCGCAACAGCCGGTCCAGATGCGTAGCCAGGTCGCTGCCGGCAAGACCCATTATCGCGCAGCCAAGAACACCACGATGCATCAGCACCCAGTCTGCCAAGCGCTCCAATTCCACCGTATCGCGGAGCAAATCAAAATCAACCAGAGCGGCGGGCTGTAGTCGCATTTTACCCAGCCACAGCTGCTGAACCTCTGCAAAGGCTTCCCAAATCATCTCCCGCCAGGGTTGGTCGGAGAGGAGATGCGTTCGCATGGCAGATGTACCATGCGCCCAGGCACAAGCGACTCCGAAATGCATACGCCCGATCACGTCCTGCAGGCTCCAGTGGCGCGACATGTCCTCCCGCTCAGCCTGGATAGCGCCTCGGAGCGTGCCGTCAGGGTTGGGAACCCTTTGCAGCGTATGCGTCTTGTCCAGGTGCGTATGTACGTCTACATAGCCGGGCAGAACCACTCCGCCGGCCGCGTCCAGGGTTCTGCACGCGAGCGGGGCCACAGCCCCCGCGGGGCCCACTGTGCGGATCAAGCCGTTCCGTAATTCGATATCCACCAGCACGCAGCCGCCTTCTGACACCAATTCGAAACGCCCCTCAAGAAGGCTGCCGGGTACCCGCGCATTGCAGACTTTCAGATGCCCGCCCCCGCCGTCCCCATACGACTCGTTACTCATAGACTAAGCCCTCGAGATGCCTGGCATTTTCTGATATCTTCCATTATGATCATAAATTGTGATCTAATATTCGAATTAAAACAAGCGCCCCCCATGAACGCAGAGGAAAGCTCGTGTACGGATCCAGCATAATAAACCGCCTGTGCGCCAACCTGGTCGCACAGGGACTTGATGCCCTGGTGACCGCTTCGCCAGAAAACTTCAGCTACGTCAATGGGATAGTCGTTCCATCGCAGCCATTGATGCGATGGCGGCATGCCCTGACCATCGTCCGCAGCAACGGCGAACGCACCGTAATAGTCGTCGACATGGAACACTCAACAGTGGCCCAAAGCCTTCCGGGAGTGGAGATCGTACCATGGGGCGAGTTTACCGACCGTCCCATGGAGGTGCTGGCAGCCGTGCTCACCGACCTTGGCCTGGACCGCGGCCACGTCGGGATGGAAATGGATTACCTGCCCGCCCGGGACTATCTGGAACTGGCCCAGCTACTGCCCGGCGTCACCTGGCTCCCTTGCGAGGAACTGCTGGCCCGCCAGCGCCAGATAAAGACGCCGGAGGAAATTTCGCTATTACGGCGCCTGTCACGGATTTCTGACCAATCCATCCTCGACGCATATCAGGCTGTTGCCGCGGGCGACTCTGAAATGGATATTGCCGCAGCACTCACTCGCGGCGTATTCACTCTGGGTGCGGAGAGCTTCAAGCTGATGATCGTCGCCACCGGCGAACGTAGCCAGCTGCCCAACGTGGGGCCTTCTGAACGGCGCCTGAAAAATGGGGATATCTGTCGGGTAGAAATTTTTTCCATGCTGAACGGCTACCATGCGGGCGTCTGTCGTACCGCCATGGTCAAATCGGCTCCTCCGGAGGCGGAGCGTATATGGGCACATCTTCACGAAGCCAAGCTTCTCGTGCTAGATATGGCAAGGCCCGGGGCGAGCACCCGTAATATCTACGAGGCGTTTATCGCCCACCTGGATAAAATCGGGTTGCCAGCCATCAAGTTCATCGGCCATGGCATTGGCCTGCATCTGCACGAGGAGCCCTATCTCGGCATGTATGACGACCAGCCGCTGGAGCCTGGAATGGTTCTTGGCGTAGAGCCACTGGTTTACGAAACCGGCTACGGCTTCGGCATGCAGAACAAGGACATGATCCTGATTACCGAAGAAGGCTGTGAATTGCTTTCTGACGTCTCAGACACAGAATACCTGATTCGGGTCGACTAGGACCCAACCGTAGGAGAGCAAGCGGATGCGCACACTCATTGAACATCTCGATTTTGCCTGTACTGTCAACGGGAGCGACGAGGTAATAAAAGATGCTGCGGTACTCATCGAAGACCAATGGATCGCGGACATTGGCAGCACCACCGAGCTGCACAAGCGACACACGAGAGGCACCATCGACAAGATCATTGATGGCACATTGATCGGCATTTGCCCCGGCTTTGTCGACACGCACGTACACTTGTCGGAGACCCTTTCCCGAGCAGCATTTCCGGATCACTTGAATACACGGACCTGGGTTTTTCATTGGGCGAAGCCCTTTTATGCCCATGTCAACGAAGAAGACGAATATATCAGCGTTCTCCTCGGAGCGACCGAGATGCTTCGGGCCGGCACCACTTGCTTTCTCGACATGGGAGCCCAGAATGATCCGGGCGTTACCGTGCGCGCCATTGAACAAGTGGGCATGCGTGGGATTACCGGGCGTCATGCCGCGGACAATCCGCCAGAGCAGCTACCCAAGGGATGGAGCGAGGAGATGGTGGCGCACCACTTTTTCCCGGACACGCAAACAGCACTGCGGGAGCTGGAGGACTGCGTACGGCGCTGGGATGGGTCCGCCGGTGGCCGGATTCGTTGTTGGGTCAACATTGAGGGCAAGGAACCATGCTCCCTTGAGCTACACGTGGGCGCCAGGGCCCTCGCAGAAAAACTCGGCGTCGGCACCACGTATCATCTCGCTACCAGCATTGAGGAAGCCGATGTCTGCCAACGCAAGCACGGCTGTTGGCCACTGACGAGGATCGCGAATGCCGGGGGCCTGGGGTCGAACCTGGTCATAGCCCATGGCGCGGCGATCAGCGATGACGAAGTTGCGCTGCTGGCCCGCCACGACACAAGAGTCGCCTTTTGCCCCGGTACGTCCCTGAAGCTGGGCAAAGGGGCGACTTGCATCGGTAAATACCCCGAGATGATCGACGCGGGCGTGACCGTGGGCCTCGGCACAGACGGCGTATCGGCATCCGGCAATCTCAATCTCATGCGGCAGATGTACGCAGTGGCTGGCCTCTTCAAGGATGCCCGCAACGATCCTACGGCGATCGGTGCCCGGCAGGCACTACGCATGGCCACCATTGATGGCGCCAGAGCGCTTGACTGGGACAGGGAGATTGGCTCCCTGGAGGTTGGCAAGCGCGCGGACTTTATCCTGTTCGATCTTGACCATGTCGAGTGGACACCCTACACGGACCCTTTGCAAGCACTTGTCTGGTCGGCAACAAGCGCCAGCATCATCGAAACCTGGGTCGATGGTCAGGCCCTGTACCGGGAGGGCCGCGTGCAGACTGTGGACGAGACGGCTCTGAAACAAGAAGCGCGAGAACGCGCAGCGGCCATCGTGGAGCGTGCTGGGCTGGAATTCGACCACGGACCCTCTTCCACAAGCCTGTATGATTAAGCAAACTGGCTAGCGGAAGAGCGCCAACAGGACAGAGGAGGGAACCATGTACGTCGCAAGAATGGTAAAGATCTCGCTCGTCGCTTCTGCGGCGCTGTTGGCGACACTGGTCGCCTTCAACAACATTACCGATTACGACTCCAACTTCCAGTTCGTACGCCACGTGTTGATGATGGACACGACTTTCCCGGATAACAAGGGAATGTGGCGACGCTTGGAACATCCCGCGTTGCACCATTTGGCCTATGTTCTGATCATTGCGTGGGAGTGCGCGGTAGCCGTAGTCTGCTGGATCGGAGCGGTTCGCCTTTGGTCTGCACGGCTCGACCCCCGGGCCTTCAATGCCGCCAAGGGCCCCGCGATAGCGGGCCTTGGCCTGGGGATAGGACTCTGGTTTACCGGATTTGTAGTCATTGGTGCCGAGTGGTTTCTCATGTGGCAATCAAGTAGCTGGAACGGTCAGGAATCAGCGGCACGCTTCGCACTGCTGCTGGGTGTGATACTGCTTTACGTAAGCGCACAAGACCCGCCAGAAGCGTGCGACAAGTGAGCAGCAGGCAGGATGACGAGGGCATGGCGGCTGCACGGCGCCTGCGCGCTTCCGCGGAACGTCCCCGGCAGGAACTTTACCTGATCTACGGCCAGCATAGCGGTGACTTTTTGGCCTTGGGCCGGGCCCGGCAAGCGCACCTGGATTATTTGCATCAACTCGACATGAACGGCGAACTCGTCGCCGCCGGACCTCTTCTGGAAAGGGAGGGAACGAGTTATCAGGGCGCTGGATGTTTCCTGATCCGTGCTGCAGATTACGCAGCTGCACTGGAGGTTGCGCATAACGACCCGTATCACCGGGAGGGTGTACGGGAAAATCTGGTCTCAAGCTGGCTGGTCAGCGAGGGCAGTCTCTATCAGCTAGTCGCGACGCAGCGCGAACAGCTATGACGAAAGCGGGACCACCCGAGGAGCTGTTCCTGGGCATTGATGTGGGCACTTCCGCGTTGAAAACCGTCCTGGTTGATCCTGATGGTGACGTATGCTTCGAAGGCAGTGCCGAGTATGCAGTCAGCAATCCACAACCCATGTGGTCGGAGCAGGATCCACGCAGCTGGTGGCAGGCACTTGGCGAATCCCTGGAACATATGGCGGCGCAGGGCGCCCGCCTGGATGCCGTAAGAGCGATCGGTACCGCCGGACAAATGCATGGTGCCGTGCTACTCGACAGTGCGGGAACTCCCCTGCGCCCGGCCATCCTCTGGAACGATGGTCGCAGCGACGAGGAATGTCGCATCTTTGAAACTCGCCTGCCAGAACAGCGAAAACTGAGTGGCAATCTTTGCATGCCGGGTTTTACCGCACCCAAACTGATCTGGGTGGAGCGCAATGAACCCGAGGTTTTTAAACGCGTTGCGAAAGTGCTGCTACCCAAGGACTACTTATCCTATCGCCTTAGCGGTGATTTCCTGAGCGATTTTTCGGACGCCTCCGGGACACTGTGGCTTAACCCTCAGGAACGGAGGTGGGATGACCGTCTACTTGCTGCGTCGCATCTTACCCGTGAACACATGCCAGAGGTTTTCGAAGGTTGTCAACAGGCAGCACAGATTTCCCGCCTGGCAGCCGCTGAACTCGGATTACGGCCCGGCATCCCGCTGGTGGCGGGCGCCGGTGACAACGCAGCAAGCGCTGTCAGCCTGGGAATCACGGAGCCGGGAGCGGCGTTTCTGTCCCTTGGCACATCCGGCGTATTGTTCGCGCCCACAGCGACACACCGACCCCTGCCTGAAAAAACCTTGCATGCGTTCTGCCACTGTCTCCCTGACCGCTGGCACCATATGGCGGTCACGCTGTCAGCCTCTGATTGCCTGCGATGGCTAGGCGGCGTCGTGGGCAGATCACCAGCTGAACTTGATGGCTTGGCGTCAGCACGAACCAACACCGGGATGTCGCTGCTGTTCCTTCCTTACTTGTCGGGCGAACGCACACCACTCAATGACTCTGATGCGGTGGGTGTGCTTTTTGGACTAAGGGTCAGCACGACACTGGCAGAGATGGTGCACGCTGTGATGGAAGGCGTCGCCTTTTCTTTTGTCGACGGCTTGGAAACGTTGGCGGCGGCGGAAACATATGTTTCCCGGCTGACCATTCTCGGTGGCGGAGCGGGTTCCACGCACTGGCGTCAAATCTGCGCCGACGCCCTGGGCCTCCCGCTGGATTATCGGAACAGCGCCAATAATGGACCGGCTCTTGGCGCCGCAAGGCTCGCCATCATCAGCTGTATGGAAGGAGGACTTGACGAACGTATCGCTAATGTTTGTCGTCCACCCGGCATAATTCAAACACATGAACCGAATGCGTCGCGGCACGAACAGCTGCGCGCCACTTTCGAGAACTACCGGTCTCTATACACATCTACTCGTGACTTGATCGGCGCTCGCTGAACTGACTTCCGACAAACCTGGGAGAAGCGGCATGAACTATTTCGAACACATACCACCAATTGGTTATCGTGGCCCAGAATGCGACGAACCCTTTGCCTTTCGTCATTACGACCCTGACAGAGTCCTGGATGGCAAACCACTTCGCGATCATCTGCGCTTTGCAGTCTGTTACTGGCACAATTTTTGTTGGGAGGGTACCGACATCTTTGGCGAGGGAACCTTCCTGCGCCCGTGGCACCAGCTTTCTGACCCCATGGAAAGCGCACGCGCGAAGATGGATGCGGCGTTTGATTTCATGTCACTGCTTGGCGTTCCGTTCTGGACCTTCCATGATAGCGATATCGCTCCGGCCGGTGAAAGCTGGCGTGCGACCCGGGACAACCTGGAGCGAATGGTCGATTATGCGGAGCGTAAAATGGCAGATACAGGCCTCCGCCTGCTGTGGGGCACGGCGAATCTCTTCAGTCACCGTCGCTACATGGCCGGTGCCGCCACCAACCCCGATCCGCAAGTGTTTGCATGCGCTGCCGGACAGATACAGAAAGCTCTCGAAATCACACATCGGCTCGGCGGAGAGAACTACGTAATGTGGGGTGGCCGTGAGGGCTATGAGACGCTATTGAACACAGACCTGCGGCGTGAGCAGGAACAGCTTGGCCGGATGCTATGCATGACCGTCGACTACAAGCACAAGTTGGGGTTTGACGGTCCCATACTCATCGAGCCAAAACCGCAGGAACCCACCAAGCACCAGTACGACTACGATGTCGCGACGATCTATGGCCTTTTGACCCGCTTCGGGCTTGAGGGAGAAGTCAAGGTCAATATCGAGGTAAACCACGCCACACTGGCAGGCCACAGCTTCCACCATGAAATCGCGATGGCCCAGGCGCTAGGCCTGTTTGGCAGCGTCGACGCGAATCGTGGCGACTACCAGAACGGCTGGGATACGGACCAGTACCCGAACAGCGTTGATGAACTGGTGATGCCCTGCTACGAGATTCTACGCCATGGAGGCTTCACCAGCGGCGGGTTTAATTTCGACACCAAATTAAGACGTCAAAGCGTGGCCCCGGAGGATCTCTTCCATGCACATATTGGTGCAATGGACATCCTCGCGCTCACGTGGGAGAAAGCCGCGGCGCTGCTCGCCAGCGGCAGCCTGGACGACGCGAGAACTGCGCGTTACGAGAGCTGGGGAGGAGAGCTGGGCCAACCCATCCTAGGCGGAGACCACGACCTTGAATCGCTGGCGGCGGTAGTCGTGCGGGATGACCTGCAGCCGGAGCCAGTCAGCGGACAACAGGAACTGCTGGAAAATCGGGTTAACGCAGTCATTCACTCACGCTGACATCAAGGTACTCGGTTTGCGCGCGGAAGGACCGCTTAGGGATCATCACCTCGGCTGTCGTCAGCTACGCCCTCGGCAACCAGAGCGCTGCTGTCATCCACAAAAATCACCAAGTAGGGTGCCACCAGTAGCAGCACAGTCATGAGAGCGTAGCCAGATGCCCAGGGGGTCCAGTCAAATTGCAGCACGCCGATGATGTCGCCGGCGAGGTACTCGTAGCTGTGGATGAACCCGGCCAGAGACAGCAGGGCGCCAATGGCACTCCACAATGCCGCGACGTGAAACCGGCGTTCTATGATGTAGTAGATAATACCCGCCCAGAGCATGCTGGAGAAAATGTACCCCTGCCCTAGGGCAAACAGTCCGTCTACGTAGAAACTCCGCGAAGTGGCGTACATGGCCTCCAGCTCGGCATCAAACAGGTTGATGCCGGAGTGCGCTGAACCCACTGCCAGACCATGTTTGAGCACCAGACCGCCGAAGGCGGCTATTGCCGGCAACAGACCCACAATCACGGCCGGGATGTGTCGCTTTTCCGAAATCTGGAAATTTTGGGCGCACACCACTACCCCGATCCAGACGATAATCGCCATGATCGCCTCCACTGGGATCAGCCAGGTGAAAAACGTCAGGGTCCCGGTAAGACACACCAGGGTCCAGACCACCGCGTTGATCATGGAGTAACCGGCACGCGCGCCAATGCGCTTGTAACCCGGATGTCCGAGAAAAATCGATGTCGGAAAGGGCGAACCCATGCACGCGGCCCCGAGCGAGCCGAGCCCGTTGGTGAGCAGCAGAGGGCGCGGACGATAGGCATCTCCGGCGGCCGCCGCAGCTTCGATATTCTGCAGGGAGCCCACCAGAAAAACGAAACCCAGAGGCACGATGATCGGCAGGAACTTGACAGCGGAAGACAGTGATCCCCAGAGCGCGAAGATCTCGGGCATCGGCAGATGCAGACCGATGTACTCCGTGTTCAGTGGACTGCCCGGGACGACATGCACAACATCGAGAAAATGAAGCGTCCATGCGAGCAGCGTACCCATCGCGAGCACTACAAAGCCGCCCGGAATGCCCAGCCGAGGCCGTGCGCCGCTGAAGTAGAAAATACTGACCAGGGCGAGCGCGGGCATTCCGATGAGTGGTATGGCAAAAGAACGGATCATGTAATCCATCGACAGAAAGGCGATACCCGTGCCGGCAACCGCAACCAGCATCACCACCTGTGGCGTCACGCGCCGGATATAATGCACCACGAACGCGCCGAGGAACTCGATGGCACCCGAAACAATGCACGCTATCAGACCAGTGTGCCACGCTAGCCTGTCCGCGTCGGGCTTGTCCATGCCCAGGCTCAGGGCCTCCTGCTGAGTCGGAAACATCACCAGAAACACGTACACGATCAACGTCAGCGTGCTGATACCGTAGGGTATGGCACAGACATCATCGCGCCCTTCCTCTCGCGCCAGTTTCAGTGCCTGATAAAAATAGACGCCGTTGCCAATAATAAGGCTGACAGCAGCGCCCGGCAGTACCCTGGTAAACACCAGTTCCGGGTCAAAGCCCAGGAACCCGAGCAGCAGCGTGCTGATCAAGAGCAGCGCCAGCATGGAATCCAAGCCGAAGGCGAAGAAGCCCTCGACGTCCCCACGCACAAATGGTTTCATTGCTGGACCTCGCTGTGACCGGGAATGTTCATGCCAGGGTAACGGGCGCAACCGCATAGGCAACAGGCAGAGGCCCCCAAGAGCCGCGGCAGCGTGCCACGTTCTTCAGGGCTCGTACAGCTCGACGATATTATCATCCGGGTCGCGCAGGTAGATCGTCAGCCCATAGGGTCCGGGGCCGAGCTCTCGCTCAAACCGCACCCCCGCCGCCCTTGCTTTCTCGTCCAGCGCCCGAACATTTCTCACCCTGAACGCCAGATGATCCATCTGCTCCTGCGAGCCACTACCACCCTCGGTCAACCCCAGCCCCTGTTGTGTGACTGTGAGAGGACGGCCATCAGGCAGGGGTTTCGCGTCCGGCTTGCGAGTGAAGCCAAGCAGGTCCAGATAGAAGGTTTCGGAGACGGCCATATCCTTTACCTTGAGCAGTACGTGCCCTATTTCCACCGCCGCCGGCTGACGCTCCCGCTCAAGCCACGCAGTGAAATCCGCCGTGGTGCAGGTGATGCCGAAATAGTGGCGCCAGACCGCTTGGGCCGCTTGCTCCCACTCGGGGTTGACCCCTGCAATGCAGTCCTCGACCCCGATCACATCATAATCGCGCAGGTAGGCCTCACGCACGGTGGTTTCCACGCAAGCGTTGGTGGTGAGCCCAGTGATGAACAGGTGATCCACTCCCAGTTGCTCGAGCAGTATGTGCAACCGGGTTTCGTAAAAGCCGCCGAAACGATGCTTCCGGATGACATAGGTGGGATCACCTACCAGATCTGCCAGCTCATCAACCACGGCAGCATCCCAGGTCCCAGCGATTGCCGAAATTCCCTTGCGCTTGCTGGTGTGGGCTGGTAGCCGCTTGCGGCTCCGCCTGCGGTCAGACTCGAAGTGCTCCTGCAGGGTCCAGATCACAGGAAGCCGGGCTGCGTGGCACTGTTCAATCAATTGCCGTAAAGGCGGTATGACGGAGCGGAGGTGTCTGGTATCAAGGCCCGATCGACCTAGGGTACCCTCAGGATGGCAGAAAGCGTTTTGCAGGTCGATGACCAGAAGCGCGGCGTTGTCGCTGCTGAGTGCATCAAGCGTCATCTCTAGCCTCCTCCCGATCAATACCCAGCACACCGCCCCGTGCCCAACTGTCCTTTGGCACATCATGCACAATGATGTGCAGACCATCGGGATTCACGTCCGCGTGCTCAACCATGGCCTCGGTAATTGCTTTCACGAGCTTTCGCTTCTGTTCCACGGTCCGGCCTTCCCACAACTGAACGGTAACTACTGGCATTTACTCCACCTCCCTCATTGTTTCGGGCGCCTCTTTCTCACGCCACACTGTGATCTTTGTTTGTGATCATACCAGTTTTCAGCTAGGCTACAAGGAAATCTTTGCACCTGCGAAGCACTTCGGGCAGCGCTGCCGCGCGGCACTTGCTGCCGATTCGTTGTCAAACCTGCATAACAGCTCAGCCAGAGGAGACGGTCAAGTGATACAAGATGCAACTCTTCACCATGCCGGGATCAGTGTAGCTGACCTGCAGCGCAGCATTGCCTTTTACCGAGACCAGTTTGGCTTTGAACTGGACTCTCACGCCGTAATCCGCGAAGGCTTCGAGATTGCGCACCTGCGAAAAGGCAATGACTACCTGGAATTGTTTTGGCTGGCAGAGCACCTGCCCCTGCCCGATTCCGCCGGAGCGCTTGACACTGACCTCCGCATCATCGGCACCAAACACCTTGCTTTCGCCACTGAAGATGCGCACGCGGCCCACACAACACTGAAGGAAGCTGGTGTGCAGGTGGAGTCGGAGGTGCTGGTGGGCAGCACGGGTTACGACTATTTCTTCCTCAAGGATCCCGACGGAATCCTTGTCGAAATCGTCAGGAAGCGCCCACAACAGTCCGGATGATTCAATCGGCGAACGGCATGGTGGCGTCCGTCCAGGCGCCGGGCTGTATTCCATAGCCTATCGCATAATTATTGCCCGCCAGATCGGTGCCCGACACAAGCCAGAGCGGGTAGCGACAGTAATTCAGCAGGGGCCACCGCTCCGCCAAGATCTGGTGCGCTTGGTGCACGGGATCGCGGACGAAAAGCGCGTCGGCAGGGAAGTACTGAATCCTATAGTCAGACACTGATGAGCCGCTTTCCGCCGAACGTTGCTCACTGAATTGCAGCAGAGCCGGGTGATAAAAGAGTAGATCTCCCGGCCGCAACCGTAACTGCCGGCTCCCGGTAGCGACAAGCTCCGAATCACGGTGAGAGCCCGGAATGTAGTGAAACCATTGTTGCTCCAATACCAGCATGGCAGTCGCACCTGACAAGGGCGCCACTGGCCAGACTTCCCCCTCGCGGAAAAACTGCGAGGAGCTGGCGGGCGCCGCCATAGATGCGCCAAGACGGCTCTCAAACAGGACAATATGCTTGCCCAGCAGTTGCCGCAGCGGTTCCAGCACGGTTTCGGACTCGCACACTGCCAGGCAGTCCCAGCAATCGGGCTCACGGGCAGACCAGGCCCAGGGATTGTGCAGCGCGTGCCGTCGAACATAGGACAGGCCTGCACGCGGGCATAGTGTGTCGTGCAATGCAGTGCGCGATGGAAACGGAACCCGAGAGGGACACAGCCAGAGGCCCATGCGGGACCAGGAATCAATCCCATGTTCTGCGATGTCGAGGCCGCCTGGCATCAGAGGCCTCCCGCGAGGGACGCCAGCAAGCTGCGACGCACCGCCCCCGGTGGCAGATGCCGGGCAATCACCACAAGCCTGCTGTCACGCGAGCAATCTGGCCAGCCCGGGAGCTTTTGAGGCGCATAGAAGACCTGCTGGATACCGTCAATGACCACTGGGCTTGACTCACCTGCTACGTTCAACATGCCCTTGACGCGCAGTACATCGTCGCCCCGTGCGTGCAGAAACGCGCTCAACCACTCGCTGAAACGCCGCCAGTCCAGCGCTTCGCCAATGACCAGGGACTCACTGCCGACACCTGCTTTAGAATGTGTTGGGCCACTGCTTCCAAGTGTTGCCCAACGCTCCGCAGGATCACGACAGGGCCCATTCAGCAGGGAATCGACGACCACGCATCCGTGTTGAACCGGGAGACGTAGAGCGAGTGGATTCAAAGCATCCAATTCGACCTGCAGGCTTTGTATCTCGGCAGCCGTCGCCACGTCCATTTTGCTGATCAGTATCTGGTCAGCGAGCATCGCCTGCTTCCGGCTCTCGGGATATTCAGCGAGTTGTCCAATACCGAAAGCCCCGTCTACAACCGTGATCAACTGACGCAGCTGGAAACGTCGATTTATCGCCGGGTCCCCGAGTAGCGCATGCATCACGGGCGCCGGATCTGCCAGGCCGGAGGTTTCTATCAGCACATGAGAGAGCTGCCCGCCGTGCTGCTGACGCGCGGAGTCAAGCTCTTGCAATGTGCGACCGAGATTTTCTCCCGCCTGACAGCACAGGCAACCGGACTCAAGGAGCGCGATGTCCTCGGTCACGTTGGCCAACAACAGGTGATCGATACCGACCTCACCGAATTCATTGACAATGACCGCCATATCGCTTGCATCGGGGCTGCTCAGTACGTGCCGCAGGAGCGTGGTCTTACCGCTGCCCAAGAAACCGCTTATCACCGTAACCGGCACAAACCGCTCTGATGTCGCAGTGGGCGCATCTGAGAAAGGTATCAGGTGCATCATTTAACAGTCCTCTTTGTTCCAGCGAAGATTGTGGCATGCATCGGCAACAGGTTGACATTATCTGCGACGACAGCGTAGCATGTATGATCACAGTTTTGGATCACAAAATCCAATAACAAAATCAACTGTTTAACAATGCCTGTCGCATGCAGGGGATCCAGCCATGAAACTCACATCCTACGAAATCTACACCATTGAGCTCCCGAACCGGCGTCATCACACTTGGGCGAGTAAAATGACAGCACCTATCGGTCGACACATTATCGTCCGGCTGGATACGGATGCTGGCATTAGCGGCTGGGGTGAAGCGCCTGCGGGAATCACCTGGGGTGGTTCACAAATGCGGTACTATGGCGAATCACCTGAAACGGTAAAACACATTATCGAGCAGCACCTTTTGCCTGCAATCCACGGGCAAGACCCAAGGCAGATAGGGCTGCTGCATGCAATGATGGACAAAGCCGTGAAAGGTCACCCATATGCAAAAGCCGCCCTCGACATTGCCTGTTACGACATAGCCGGGAAGGCCGCCGGAGTACCTGTATATACGCTGCTTGGCGGCCAGTTCCGGGACCGTATCGAGGTCGCTCACTCCTTGGGTATCATGCCTGTAGAGCAGTGCATCGCAGAAGCAGAGCAAGCCATAGCGGAGGGCGCAAAAACCATCAAGTGCAAGACTGGCCTTGAACCGGAACGCGATATCAGACTGGTACGCGAACTTCGAGAGAAGTTTGGTGAACACATCAAGATTCGCGTGGACGGTAACGAGGGCTATCGAACGGTATGGGAAGCCATTGAGGTTACGAGAGCCCAGGAGGCCTTCGGCATTTTCCTCTGTGAGCAACCGGTTATGGGCGCCCGCGCCATGGCTATGGTTGCCGAGCGTATCGAGACCCCGGTCATGGCGGATGAATCTGCGTGGAACGTGGACGACATCCTCGAGCTGCATGAGTTCAAGGCTGCTTCCTGCTTTTCCTGCTATGTGACCAAGCCCGGAGGCCTGTATCGGGCCAAACAGCAGGCTGACCTCGCGCAGACGCTGGGCTTCTATTCCGATATTGGTGGCTCGATCGAGATGGGTATCGGCAATGCTGCGAATCTTCACCTGGGGGCCGCATTGCCAATTGCCATACTGCCCTCGGTCACACCGACTACACGGCCGGCGGGCGCAATTGGCCCGGAGATCTGCGGGAGCTACTATCTCGATGACATCGTGACCCAGCCATTCGGATTCGAAGATGGATGTGTCCTGGTGCCGGAAGGACCCGGCCTGGGTATTGAGGTCGACATCGACAAATTGGAGAAATACCGCGTATGACTCGTATCTGCGTCATCGGGGCAGGCAACGGCGGTCTCAGCTGCTGCGTTCAGTTGGCGCACGCAGGACACCAGATAGCGCTCTGGAACCGCTCTGAAAAAACACTCGATCCTCTGCGGCCTGCAGGAATCGGGTATCGAGGGCTTCTGGGGAGCGGCTGGATTCAGCCCGATTATATTGGCACAGACCTGGACGCTGCGGTCGGCAACGCGGAAGCCATAGTCATCAGCCTGCCAACATCCGCACACGAGGGCGTGGCCAACCTGCTTGCCACGCGCGGCATCACCAATATCCCCGTGATACTCAACCCCGGACACACCGGAGGCGCGCTGGCCTTCCGGCATGGCTACCAGTCGACAGGGCAGCCCTGCCCGCCGCTGGTGGAGTTTTCAACGCTGTCATACGTCGCTCGCATGAGCGACCCCGCCACCGTCGACATTACTGGCGTAGCCGGCCGCGTCTGGGCGGCACCCATGGCCGGACATATGGACGCGCTTGCCCTGGCCTGCGAGCTGTTCCCGAACGCCGAACCGTTGGCAACTGTGCTGGGCAGCAGCTTGGCCAACGTCAACATGGTATTACACCCGCCGGGGGCGATGCTTGCGGCAGCCTGGGTCGAGGCCACGCAGGGTAACTTTACCTTTTACGTCGACGCAATGACCCCCGCTGTCGCCGGGGTCATCAAGGCGCTGGATCGGGAACGGCTGACGCTGGCCCGGGCCTTTGGACAGGAACTGCCCGACCTTGAGCAGGAAATGAGGGCTATCGGAACCATAGACAACGAGACTTCAGACCTGGATCTCGCTACGCTGATACGCACTGGTACACCAAACCGCAAAATCATGGCGCCCGACTCATTGGCCCACAGATACTACATTGAGGATTTCTGGTTTGGTCTCAAGCCTTTTATTGCCCTCGCGGCTGTCGCTGACGTGGACGTGCCAACGGCCAAGGCGCTACTGGCGCTGGCCGACGCAGCCAAGGCCGGCGCGGCGCCCGCTGGCCGCGACGCCCGCAGCATGGGTATCGAAGGAATGGACCTGCCAGCTTTACAACGCTACGTGGAGACAGCAGCATGAAAGCCCCTAAAAGCTGGCAGGATCTGACAATAGCCATCGTCGGTGGAGATGAGCGCGAGCAGGAAATCGCTCGCCTCGCAGCCGACACCGGAGCGTCGGTAAGCGCATTCGGCTTTCCGTTTCCTGATGAGGGCATCGGCGGCGTGAACCTGGCATCCTCAGCATCAGACGCCCTGCAGGACGCACATATTGTCCTGTTCCCGATTCCAGGCATGACCATGGACGGGGCGATCTTCGCCACGGAGAAAATCGTCCCGGATCGCGCGCTTCTTGCGCACCTCAGGCCGGGCGCCCGGATAATACTTGGCACCGCGGACGACGGGCTGAAGTCAGCAGCCAGGGAACTGGGTATCGCGCTCCATGAATACGAATCAGACCACGAACTCATGCTGTTGCGAGCCCCCGCCATCGTCGAGGCCGCGATCCGCGTTCTAATCGAGAACACCCGGATAACCCTGCATGGAAACGCAATCTGTGTCGTCGGCTTTGGTAACATTGGATCTGTGCTGGTAAGGACGCTGGTGGCCATGGGCGCACACGTAACGGTCGCAGCACGCAACCCGGTACAACGGGCCATGGCCTATACGATGGGAGCGGAGAGCATGCATACTAATGACTTGGAAGCACGCGCCCGTGACTTCCCTATCATCATCTCCTCGGTACCGGCACCGCTAATCAACCATCAGGTCATCGATTCGCTGACCCAGGACACACTGCTGGTAGACCTCTCCGCGCCGCCGGGAAGCATCGATTTTTCCTATGCGGAGCGGCGCGGTTTACGCGCAATCTGGGCCAGAGCACTGGGTCGACGAGCACCAGTTACTGTGGGTGCCAGCCAGTGGTTTGGCATCCGCAAGCTCATCACTTCCGCTCTGTGGGGGAACGACAATGAAAGCTGACTTGAGTATCCGCAACGCCCGGGTCGTCGATCATCGCGGCGAATTCTTCGGCGGTGTTGCAGTAAGAGATGGCAAGATCGCCTGTGTCGCGCAAAATGAGGACCTGCCACCAGCTAACCGCGAGATTGATGCAGACGGACATGTGTTGATGCCCGGACTCGTAGATCCGCACTGTCATCTTGGCGTAGCTTATCCGTTTGCCGAGGACATGCGCAGCGAGACCGCTCAGGCAGCGCGTGGAGGAATCACTACCATTCTTCTCTATATTCGTAATCTGCAGCCTTCCTATATCGATTTTTATGCTGAGCGACGGGCCTTGGCCGAGGCCAACGTGCTGGTAGATTTTGGGTTCCACTTCGGCATTCAGCGAGAGGAACACATCCAGGAAATTCCGCGCATCGTCGAAGCGACGGGCGTTCAGTCTTTCAAACTCTACTTCGGTTACGAAGTCGAAAACCCCATCGGCATTGTTCCAGCGACTGACGGCTGGGTATACGCGACAATGCGTCAAGTCGCGAAATTGCCCAAGGGCGTGGTGTCAGTGCACTGTGAAAACACAGCCATAGCCGGTTGGATCAAGAAGGAGGTAATGGCAACCGGACGCCAGGATCTGGGCGCCTACACAGAGTCGCGGCCGGCCTTCTGCGAAGAAGAGACCATCAAGCGCATGATTTTCCTCGCCGAGCGGACCGGCTGTCCCCTGCAGGTCGTGCATACTTCAGTAGCGGCAGGTCCCCAACTGGCGCGCAACGCCCGGGCCCGAGGCCTGGACGTCAGCATAGAGACCTGTCCACACTACCTCGTCCGCACCTGCTACGACGAGGACCTGGACATGCGCGCAAAGATTTCGCCGCCGCTGCGGGCACAGGAAGAGCAGGACGGGCTGTGGGAAGCCATGCTCAGCGACGGCATCGGCAATATCGGCAGTGACCACGTGCCCTTCCTGCCCAAAAAAGGTGAGGACCTCTGGACAGAATTCCCGGGCGTGGTTTCTTTTCCCTGGGAGTTACCACTGCTCGGCACCCATGGGGTGCTGCGACGTGGGTTGTCATTACCAGATTTGGTGAAGGTCAATTCATTTGGGCCCGCACGGCGTTTCGGGATGTACCCCCGCAAGGGCTCCCTTGAAGTGGGCACCGATGCCGACCTCGTATTGCTCGATATGGATACGGAACGGGTGGTGACACACACCGGCAAGGGAACCTGTATCTATGAAGGCATGGCGCTCAAGGGCTGGCCACGGTTGACTGTAGCCGGCGGCAGGATAGTCTTTGAAGACGGCGAGGTCGATGAATCCGGCTTCGGCCAGGGCCAGTGCGTCACGGTCCCGTCGTGACCCATGATCGCCGCAGTCGACGGCACATCAATCCAGAAAGCGAAGGCCGGACGGTCGAGAGGTCCCCATGAAAGAGCATCGAATACCCCTCGCGGGAAGTTGGCGGTCCGTTGGCGAGTTGTACACCGAGATCACCAACCCGGCCGACGGCCGCGTAGTCTCTCGCGTGCCGGCACTGGAGCGCCAGGATGTGGACGCAGCGGTATCGGCAGCACAGGAAGCGCTGCGCACATCGGACTGGGCCTGGGATGGCCGCCTCCGGGCAGATGTGCTGCTACAGTGGGCCGATCGACTTGCCGACCGGGTGGATGAGATCGCCGAGCGCCTGGTGCTGGAGAACGGCAAGGTTCGGCGCGAAGCACGCTTTGAAGTCGCCAACCAGATCCAGGTCATCCGCTATAACGCAGGACTGGCACGATCGCTCGCAGGGCGTTCGCATTCACTGGGTCGCCATGTGGCAGGTCTGGTCACTGTCGAACCCATGGGCGTAGTCGCTGTTATCTCACCCTGGAACTGGCCGATTGCTTTACTCACCCGCGACCTGGCACCGGCGCTGGCGGCCGGCAATGCGGCTCTTTGCAAACCCGCTTCGCAGACCGCCGGTGCTACCGCCGATTTTTTGGCGACACTGGCGGAGGTCGGGGATTTGCCTCCCGGCATACTCAGTGTAGTCACCGGCAGCGGCAGCCGCGTAGGCCAGGCCATGGTCGAGCACCCTGGCATCAACATGATTGCTTTTACCGGTGATGGATCCACGGGACAACGTATCCTGCGCGACGCCGCACCCACCTTCAAGAAAGTCGTGCTTGAACTTGGCGGCAAGTCGCCGTTCGTCATCTGCGCAGATGCTGATCTCGACAAGGCCGCGGGTGAACTGGCGAGTGCCATTTTCACCACCACCTCCGGACAAATCTGCACGGCACCGTCCCGGGCGCTGGTGGAAGCGAGTTGCTTTGAAGAGATTGCCGAGCGCCTGTGCAGCATCGTGGCGAACATCAAGTTGGGCGATGGCCTCAACGAGAACAGCACCATGGGGCCCCTGACGACCCGCGAGCAATATGACAAGGTCGTGCGCCACATCAGAGAGGCAAAACAGAACTGCAGGCTGCTCGCAGGCGGCGACATTCCTGAGGCAGCGTCGGTCAATGACGGGCTGTTCGTAGGTCCAACAATCTTTACTGACATCCCGCCGGGGGCACCGCTCCTGCATGAGGAAATTTTCGGACCAGTACTGACACTGCAGAGTTTCTCTACGGACGAAGAGGCAGTGGCGCTGGCAAACAGCACCAGCTTCGGCTTGTCGGCCGCCGTTTTCTGCCGTGATCTCAATCGTACAATGCGCCTGAGCCGGGAGATACGAGCAGGAACAGTTTGGGTAAATACCTATAACCGTTTCTATCCTGAAACCGAAGTCGGTGGCTACGGTGATAGCGGTATCGGACGGATGGCGGGAGAAAGTGGGTTGCGCGAATTTACCCAGACCAAACATATCAACCTCGACTTCACGCCGGGGACAATCCGCGTTGGTCGCGTGGGCTGACGACAGCGAGGAACATTGAATGGAACGGCATCCCAAACTGGCCTTGATCACCGGTTCGGCCCGCGGACTGGGATTCGACATGGCACGACACCTGGGCCAGGTGGGCCACCGGGTCATCGTGAGCGACCTCAATGACGCAGCAGTCGCGGACGCTGTCGCTGCTCTGCGCGAACTCGGTATCGACGTTATCGGCAAAACCCTTGACGTCACCGATGCAGCATCGGTGACCGACGTCTTTGCCGACGTTCGGAAGGAAGTGGGTGTTGTCGACATACTGATCAACAACGCGGGCATCTGCAAGGATACCCCGGCACTGGAAGTGGAAATGTCCTTGTGGCAGGCAAATCTGGACATCATGCTCACCGGCGCCTTGTCCTGCGTTCGGGCAGCCGCCCCGGGCATGATTGAGAAAGGCTGGGGCCGGGTCATCAACATGGCATCCCAGATGAGCTTTACTGCATTTGGTCGGGACGTGGCCTATTGCACGGCCAAGGCCGGCATTCTGGGTTTAACGCGTTCCCTGGCGATGGACCTAGGGCCCTACGGCATTACCGTGAATGCCATCTGTCCCGGTGTCATCGAGAGTGCCATGCTCGAGGAAGTTGCAAAAAAGGTCGAAAAACGAGACGGCCTGGAAGACGGCGATTTTCTCCGCTCCCGGGCTGCCGCCATACCACGGCGGAGGATTGGCCAGTGCGCTGATGTCAGCAAGCTGGCGACCTTTCTCTGCAGCGACGACAGCGACTACATCCACGGTCAATCTCTCCACGTTAATGGGGGCCTGTTGCTGACGTAGTAGCCGTAACAAGTTGCACTCTCGTCCGGAATTCAGGAAATCCGCCATGAAAGGTAAAGCCAAACACAAAATAACAAGCCTGCGGGAAATCGTGAGCCTGGGCACCCTTGGCACCGTGGGTAACCTCGCGGCTTTCGCCCTGCCAGTCATTGTCGGTGCCCTGGTCGACAGCCTGGGGCTGAATGCCCGCGAGGGCGGCTTTGTCGGTACCGCCGAAATGGTCGGCCTGGGGATGGGGACCATCGTTTTTTCGCGAGTGATACTCACAGTGAGCTGGAGGAAGTTCGCCACCTTTGCAATCCTGCTGTTGGCAGTGACCAACGCGCTAGCGCCATATGCCACCGACCTTTATGTTCTTTACGGGCTGCGGGTGCTGTCCGGTCTCGGGGGCGGCATGTTGATTTCCATGGGTGCGGCGGGCCTCTCCAGTACGCGCTCGCCAGAACGGGTTCTCGGCTCTATCGCTATCATTTCCATGCTCTTTGCCGGTGCTATGCTGTATTTGCTTCCCATGATTCAACAGGCCGCCGGGATCAAGGTCATGTTCCTGACGATTGCCCTTATAAACTTGTCCTTGCTATTCGCCGTGCCCTTGCTACCGCCAAAATCGCCCTACGTGGCAGCTCTCGAAAGCTCCGACAACGAAGTGCTCAACCCTGCGGGCACAGGAGCTGCTGAAGCTCAGGAATTACCGGCGCCCACGGGCAGCCCGCTGATCAGGCTGTCCACCCTGGCTGGCATCTTCCTGTACTTCACAGCGGCGATGGCCTTCTGGGTGTATGTGGAACGGGTGGGTGTCGCGGCTGCGTATACAACTGAACAAGTGGCACAGGTTCTCGGCACGTCACAGCTCTTCGGGGCCGCTGGAGCGATGACCGCAGCCATATTGGGCACTCGACTTGGCAACCGTATCCTGCCGGTCGCCTTCGGAACCCTTCTCGCAGCCACCTGCGCCTTTCTTATGACACGCGAGAGCCAATTGGCGGTCTATGCGATTGCCGCCTGCGGTTTCATATTTACATGGAGCGTGCTCTACCCCTACTTCATGGGCATCGGTATCTCCCTGGATCCTTCCGCGAAGCTGGTTTCCTATTCGATCGTCCTGCAGACCGTGGGCAAGGCGGCTGGGCCTTGGCTGGCGGCAATGCTGGTTACGGAGGACAGCTTTGCACCCGTCTACTGGCTCTGCTGTGTGCTCTTTGTCGCCTCCCTGATCACGCTGCTGCCCGCCACACTGACTACGGATCGCAAACTCCGCAGGGTTTAGCAGACACCACCGCTGCCAATTGATCCAGCGGCCTGCTGCACGCTCTATGCTGCGAAATCATCTTGACGATGTGCTAGCGTTCAACCGCGGCACCGACAGCCCAGGCACGTCGACGCCACTCCCCGGGGGAGACACCGCAGTGCTGGCTGAAGACCCTGGAGAAATGCTGTGGATTCGCAAAACCCACACGATACCCGATCTCACCAACGCTCAACCCCGTGCTGACCAGCAGCCGTTCTGCAGCTGCGATACGCAGCCTGCGGAGGTACTGCTTGGGAGTGCTGCCGGTATCGCGCTTGAATAACTGAATCAGATGCGCAGGCGAGGTGCCGGCTACACCCGCCAGACCTGCCAGGGTCAGCGGTTCATGCAAGCGCTGTTCCATACTATTTTGTGCCCGTTCCACCGCTGCGTGCAAAGGTTGCCTGGGTTCGTCCATGCAGCCAGCAGCGATCAAAAAACCGTACAGCATTGCCCGAATCAAACTATCGCGATATCGCTCCTGCAAGACGCCAGATCGTGGATCGACCGCATATGCCATCGCGGCAAGCGAACGCATGTCCTGGGAAAACGGCAAGACCATCGGACGCCGCTTGAGACGCTGCAGGCTCCAGGGTTGCAGGTTCGGTTTTGCTACGCCACACCAGCCATGACGGGTCGGGCCATCCAGGCCGAACCAGAACCGTTCCCGATGCCTCGGCGCCAGTAAGGTCATCTCACCTGCCGCCAGCGCGTACTGGCAATCCTCTACCCGAACCCGCATCGCGCCGCTGTAGACATATACCAGCTGGAGATTTTCCTGCCAACGGGGACCCAGCACCGAATATTGTTCATAGACAACATCGCCAATAAAATACCCGCTGTTTTCTTCGAAAATCTTCATTGCAGACAAATATTCCAGATTTGGAGACAACCCACAAGGCATTTGATCACTCATTATTACACCCTGCGCCAACAGCCAAGAGGAGCAGCCAATGGATGACCAAACTGCACAGTCTCAACAAACCGCTCAAGCACAAATAAAGTGGTATCGATCGCCCGTCCCACCGGAGGTACTGCGATCACTGAGCCGGCCAGATAATACTCGCGGGGCCCTGCAGGCAGGTGGCCACCTGGGCCTCGCCTGCCTGACAGGCGCCATGGCCTACTGGTGCAGTTTGCACTTCGCCTGGTATGTCCTGCTGCTGGCATTGTTTATTCACGGGACCGTCATGACAATGATGTTTGCAGCGGTGCATGAGTTGAGTCATGAGCGCGTCTTCAGCAACAGCAAAGCCAATCGCGCCATGCTTGGCCTGTTTTCCTTCCTTACCTGGTACGACTATCCGCTCTACCAACTAAGCCACCGCGCGCACCACCGGTTCACACTGCATCCACCAGCGGATGAGGAAGTCCTGCTCCCCCAAAAAATCACCCTCGCCAACTTCCTTGCCAATACTCTGGTGGATCCCCGGGAGTTTTTTCACAAGCTGCGTTATTTCTCGCGTATGGCCCTGGGCAAGCCAACAGGCAGCTGGGAGAAGCGAGTCTTCGAGTCGGCAGGAGCAAAAGCGCAGCGGTCGGTCATCAACTGGGCACGCTTGCTCTTGCTGGGCCACGGTCTCATCGTCCTCGTCAGCCTTTACTTTGGAGAATGGATGATCCCGGTGCTTGTGTCGTTGGCAACGTTCTATGGACGCGGCTGGCTGATGACACTTGTCGGCATGCCGCAACACATGGGGCTGCGCGACAATGTCGATGACTTTCGGCTCTGTTGCCGAACCATAACCCTGAATCCGCTCCTGACCTTTCTTTACTGGCGGATGAATTACCATACAGAGCATCATATGTATCCGGCCGTACCTTGCTACAACCTGCCAAAACTGCATGCGTTGATCAAACACGATCTGCCGCACACGCACCATGGCTTGCTCGCCACCTGGCTGGAGATTGCATACACGATGAGCCGTCAGCAATACGAGCCCGCTTTTCAGTTCGAGCCCACCCTGCCACGAAAATAGGGCGAGCGTAGCGTCGATTTCACTGTCAGTTCCCATCGGCTGCGCCAACAGGCAATCTGCGCAACCAACGATTGCTGCGAAATCGCCAGCAAAGAACCGACGTTTTCACCGCCTGATCCACCAGTAGGATGCCAAACAACCAGACTACCGCCATCTCCTGAATGATGATTACCGTGGCGAGCGGCAATCTTACGAATACAGCGGCGCCTATACCGATAAGCATGGGAAAACGGGTATCACCGGCGCCCCGCATAGCCCCCGCCAGGATCAGGTCGACGGTGAGCAACGGGAGCAGGAAAGCCAGTACACGAACAAACTGCACCGTCAGTTCCATTACCGGCGGATCCGTGACCATCAGAGCCGCAACCGGTTCCGCAGCCAGCAGCAGAATGACCGCTACCGTGGACATCAGAGCAAGGCCGGCCTTCAAGGCGGTCCAAGCTGCGGCTCTGGCTCGATCTTGATGGCCCTCGCCAATACTCTGGCCCACGATCGCCGAGGCCGCAATAGAAAAACCAAGAGCGATCACCGCAGCAACGGACAACAGAGCCAGGCCAATACCGTAAGCGGCGAAGGCATGCTTTCCATGAAAGCCCACGAACCAGGCAAAACCGAGCATGGCGAACTGCATAACTAACTGCTCAGTTACGGCCGGCCATGCTATCCGGGCGAATAGCTGTAGCCGCGGCAGGGTTATAGGAACGGCAGTGGTCCAGGGCAGGCGGAGCTTCCCGCGCCGCCACTGTCCGAGGTACAGCAAAGCGCACAGCAGGTAAGCCGAGCCCCAGCCAATAGCCGCACCACTCACACCTTGCCCAGGTATGCCCCAAAAACCCTTGGTTAGGACCCAAGCTGCCAAAACGCTGCCAACGTTCGCCAGTAAGCCTATATAAAGCGGAGTCATGGCATCACCCACCGCTCTAAGCACGGTCCCCAACACAATTACCACAGACTGTGTGATGGCAAAGACAGACACCCAGCGAATATAGACAATCGCCTGCTCCCTGGCAGCACCTTGCAACTGAAAGAATTCAGCAACTGACGGTGCAATTGCAATCACGATTGTCGCCACAGTGGCGACGCTGACAAGACTCATCAACAGGCTTATGCGGGCGAAGCACCCGGCTAGTAAGAGGTCACCAGCCCCCCAAGCCCGCGACACCAACGCGGTGGCGCCAGCGCTGACTCCCATGAGCACGGCGAAAAATAGAAAGAGCACCCGCTGGCCGGCGGTCACCGCCGCAACTGCATCGGCACCAAGGTCAGAAACGACACGGATGATAAACAGGGTGGATAAAGTGGCCAGCAGGAATACGCCGATGGATGGTCCGGCAATGGCGGAAATACTGCGTAGTTTTGCCACAGAATACTGCTCCTTACGACACCAATCGGCGCCCGAATCTCCAGCGCTCGGTAAAGTGCATTGCCAGCTTCTACCTATGCGGCCATGATATCATATCGTGATCACAACAAACGATGACTCATAACGTCGTAAGAGGAGCACATTGCTATGAGCACGCTCAGCCCCCATCCCTGCGGCTCGCCCTACAATCTGAGCAAGGAGCAGATCACTGCGTTCCGCCGCGATGGGTTCATCAAACTCAAGAACGTATTCACTCCCGAAGAACTTGCATATTGGCGCCCTATCTTCGGTGAGGTCATGCGGGTAAAAAGGCGCGACCTGCCCTACGCTGATATCAATATCAAGGAGCGTGACCTCTACAACCAGGCC
>NZ_JAVKCQ010000069.1:0-16994 GCF_040222615.1 Haliea sp. | reverse complement strand
CGACCAGATCTAGCATTTGGAAATGGCCCGGGACATCGCACAGCGCTTCAACCACAATTTCGCGCCGATAATCAACCTGCAGGAGGCCGAGGTGGAGGATCACGTGGCGGTGTTGCAGGGGCTGGATGGGCGCAAGATGAGCAAGAGCTACAACAACACCATACCCCTGTTTTTGCCGGAAAAGCAGCTGCGCAAGGCCATCAACAAGATCAAGACCAATCTGCTGGAACCGGGCGAGCCCAAGAACCCCGATGATTCCACCGTGTTCCAGATCTGGTCCGCGTTTGCCTCGGCGGAGGAGACCGCGCGCATGCGCCGGGAGTTTGAGCAGGGTATTGCCTGGGGCGAGGCCAAGAAGCAGCTGTTCGAGCTGGTCAACGATACGTTAGCGGCCGCCCGCGAGCGCTACCTGCAGCTGATGGCCGACCCCGCGCACATTGAGCAGGTGCTGCAGCGCGGCGCCGAGCGCGCTCGTGCTTACAGCGTGCCGCTGCTGGCGCAGGTCAGGGAAGCTGTGGGTATTGCACCCATGCGGTGACGGTGTAGTGATTCGCGGTTTAACCTTTGCCCCAGGAGTAGCGGAGTTCGACGAATGCGCCGCGGGGACGGCCGACGAAGTAGCGGTACTGGCCGAAACCCACATCGGCGCGCTCGGCGTAGTCCTCGTCCAGCAGGTTGGTGATGCGCAGGCTGGCCGCCAATTGCGGAGTCAGCGGGCTACTGAGGCGCAGGTTGAGCAGGGAGTGCCCCTCGTACTTGAAGCGGTTCTCCGGCTCCAGGTAGTACTCATCCATATACACCCACTCCAGCTCCGCCACCGGGGCCGTGCCGTATCGGGGGGCGAATTCCCAGCCGAATCGGGCGCTGCCGAACAGGCGCGGAGCCGTGTCGATATCGTTGCCGTCGATCGGGTCGTTGACCCCCAGCGGCAGGGCGTTGTTGGCGTAGCGGTGGCGGGCGGCGGTGACATCCAGGCGTGTGTACCAGGACCCTTGTGAACGGTAGTCCAGGCTCATCTCCAGCCCATAGTGCTCGGTTTTGGCGCCGCTGACGTTGCGCCGGTCGGCATCCTGGAAGATCACCTCGTCCTTGTTCATGTGGTAAACCGACAGGTCGTAGCTCAGGCCGCCCCCGGTGTTCCCGCGCAAACCCAGTTCGATATTGTCGATTACTTCGGAGTCCAGATCGGCCACGGCCTGGCCCGATTGCAGGCGATACAGTTCGCTGGTGTCCGGCGCCCGGAAGCCGTTGGCGAGGCGCAGGTAGGCGTAGTGGTCCGGGCGCAGCTGCAGGCTGGCGCCGGCATTGACGGACCAGTCAGTGAACCTGTCCCTGCGGTCGGCAACGCGGAAGAAGCGGCAGGCACTGGCGGCCGGGGTACAGGCGGGGCCATCCTCAGCCAGATTGTCGTAGTCGTAGTGGGTGTATTCGAGGCGCACTCCGCCGTCCAGGGTCCAGCGCTCGTTCGCGGCGTAGCGCAGCTGGGTGTAGGCCGCGCCCATGCTGGCCGCGACTTCGTAGTCGTAGTGGATGCCCTCGGGCTGGTTGGGGCTGAACGGGTTTTCCTGTTCCTCCCGCAGCCAGCCATCGGTGTATTCGAGGTCGGTGCCGGCTACCCAGCTCAGGCCGCCGGCTTCCCCGTGCAGGCTGGTGCGCAGCCCCAAGGACTCGTGACCGTTGGTTTCTACCGGCTGCCAGGGCACAAAGTGCTGCAGGAACTCCATCCGATTGCGCCGCAGATAGGGCGTAATACTGAGCCGCTGGCCATTGTTCAATTCGCGGCTGGCCTGGCTGTAGAGGCGCAGGGACCAGGCATCGCGGTAGGCCTCGGGGTTGGGATTGCTGGTTCGCAGGGTGTTGTCTGCGTAGGCCTTGAAACCCTGGACAAAGCCCGCGGTTTCCTGGTTCAGGTTGGCGGCGTCGACCACGGTCTGGAATGACCAGACAGCGCCATCGTAATCGTGGCGCAGGGTGAGTTTCTGCTGGTCGAAGCCTGATTCCTCCTGGTAACCGCCGTCCATGGTGCCGTTCAGCCGCAGGCTCACGCCGTGGCGTCCCTGGACGTGGTCGAGGCGGTACTTGCCCCGGAAATAGTCATCGGGACCGCTCTCGAGGGCGAGTTGCTGCCCGGCACCCGGTTTCGGTTCGGCACCGAGCACGTTGATGACCCCGTGCATGGCATTGGAGCCGTAGGTGGCGCCCGCCGGACCCTTGATGACCTCAATCCGGCTGGCCTGCTCGATATTGGCATCAAACAGCTGGTTGACGTTGCAGAACCCGGGTGCCCGCAGGCTGATGCCGTCGGCGGCCATGAAAAAGGAGCCGCAGCCACCGGCGCCGGTAAGCACCGGGGAGCGCAGCGCGGTCAGGCTTTCCTGGCCGTTGCCGCGGCTGATCCAGGAACCGGGAACCTGTTGCATGATTTCGTTGGGGTGGGTGTGGCCGATCAGGGTGAGATCGCCCTCGTCAACGGCGGACCAGGCCAGCGGCAGGCGGCTGGCGTCCTCGCTGATGCGCTTGGCGCTGACCAGCACCTGTTCCAGGCGCTGTTCCGCGGCGCTTGCGACCGTCGTGGTGGCGGCGATCACGGCGATGGCGATAGCGCGCACGCCTTGTTTAACCTGCAGCAATGACATTCGGGTCCCTCTTGGTAGCACTGGGTTGATCGCGGTTGCGCACCGCGTCGGCAATCCGCTGCAGGGGAATACGCAGCATTTCCCGCAGCTCCTCCGGCGCCTGACTTTCCGCCAGCGCCTGCTCCATGCACCACAGCCACTGGTCCCGCTCCTCGGGCCCGATGTGGTAGGCCGCGTGGGAGTCGGTCAGGCAGACTGTGCCGTATTTGTCGGCATAGCGGGGCGGGCCGCCCATCCAGCCGGTAAGGTACTCGGCCAGCTTTTCCGTGACCGGGCCCAGGTCCTCGGCGTGCATGGCGCGCAGCTCGCTTGCCTCCGGCCGGGAGTCCATGATGCGGTAGAAGTCCTCGCAGAGCTGGCGAATGCCGTCTTCGCCGAGTATTTCAAAGGGCGTGTTTGCTGTAGTCATGAGAGCGCTGGTGGTTTGTCTGGGGGACGCCAGTTTACCCGTCTTTGCCCCCGATTTCCTCCCCGTCAGAGTGAATGCCTGAACCGGGCGGGGTGGTTGCTCCTAGAGCAGATCGGTCATGGATACGCCGAAACCGATGCGGCTGTTGTTCTGGTTGTAGTCGATGAGGCTTTCGCCGTAGCCGTTGAAATACTGGATGTAGCCCTTGAACCGGCGATTGATGGGAAAGGTCCACTCCAGTTCCAGCGCACCGCGATTCTCGCTGCGGAGGTTATTGCGCAGTTTCACCGCGAACTCGTGCTGCTGCCACTTCCAGATGCCGGTGATATCGCCGTAACCCATGTAACGCTCAATATCCGGGTTGTCATCGTCGCCGCTGCTCTCGGGGAGCCGGTACCAGGCGCGTACGTTGAGGGCCATGCGCCGTCGCTCGAAAGCGGCCATGACCATGGCCCGGTTCCAGCTTCGGGAAAGATCGCCGCCCTTGCCGTTGGATTCATGCCTGAAACCCGTGCCGACCACGGTATTGGTGAAGCCCCAGAAACGCCAGTCGTTGGCGAAGGTGAGGAAAACCTCGGGTTGGTAATTGGTCTCCCGGAAAGGTGAGGAGTCGTTGTACAGTTGCCACCAGTTGCGCTGGGTGTAGGCAACCCACAGGTTGCTGCCCGCCCCGAGGATATCCGTCCAGGCGATGGTTTTCAGGCTGATCTGGAACTTAGCCTCTATGTGCTGCATCGGGTCGTCCGGTTCCAGCGCGGCCCAGGCAGCCCGGTTGAGATTGTCATTGTAGGTGGCTGGCAGCAGGTAGTTGCGCTGGTGGGGAGTAATGACCCAGGCGTTGCTGGTCAGGGTGGTTTCCTCCGCCAGCCGCTGGCCCAGCAGCAGTTCCTCGTTGACCAGGTGCACCGGCCCGCTCGCGGGCTCCTCCGGCCCTACGGTAGTGGTCTCCACGATACTGGCTTCCACGGTGCTGGGCGCTGCAGCGCCGGTTGCCAGGCGGTCATAGCAGGCGAGACGCTGCAGATCGTCCGCCACGGCGGCGCAGATCCCCAGGCTGTCGGCCTGCGCCGGGAGTATGGTCCCCAGGGCTGTCCACAGCAGGGCCTGGGCGAAAAGTCGTGCGTTCATGACGCGATTGCTGTCCGGCGAGTTCGGGGTTGGGCAGTCTACCGGAGCCTGTGCTCCGGGGACAGCCGTTCGGGACGGGCCGGACGCCGCAGGTGCCGCGCGGCGCCGGTCTCTGCTAGAATCGGCGCCCCTCCCGGCGCCAGGGTTTGCCCGCCCTGGCCCCCGGTTGTCCGCCCGCTGGGCACATGACAGGAACCCGGAATGAGTAGTGTAAACAAGGTCTTGGCGGTAAACGATGACCTGCCGATCCGCACCGGCGCCCCGGTCCATTCCGGCAAGGTGAGGTCCGTTTACTGGCTGGACGCGGTCGACAGTGCCCGCCTGATCAGTCAGCGCGGCTACCCTGTAGCCGCCGATGACAAGCTGGCGATCATGGTGATCAGTGACCGCATCTCCGCCTTTGACTGTATCTGGCGCGGCGAGGGCGGCCTGGCGGGTGTTCCCGGCAAGGGCGCGGCGCTCAACGCGATCTCCAACCACTGGTTCCGGCTGTTCCGGGAACAGGGACTGGCGGACAGCCACATCCTGGAGGTTCCGCACCCGCTGGTCTGGATCGTACAGAAAGCCCGCCCGGTAATGATCGAGGCGATTGCCCGGCAGTATATTACCGGCTCCATGTGGCGGGCCTACGCACGTGGCGAGCGCGAATTCTGTGGCATCCGCCTTCCCGACGGCCTGCGCAAGGACCAGAAACTGCCAGAGCTGTTGATAACGCCCTCCACCAAGGGGATTCTGCAGGGTATTCCCGGGGTCCCGGCCCAGGATGACGTCAACGTGTCCCGCGACGATCTGCGCAACAACTACGCTGCGTTCCAGTTCCGCTCCCCCGAGGATGTGGATAGCTACGAAACCCTGCTGCGTGACGGCTTCGAGGTCATCAGCGGCGAACTGGCCCGGCTCGACCAGGTATTCGTCGACACCAAGTTCGAGTTCGGCTACGTCCGCAATGCCGCCGGCGACGAGCAGCTGATCTACATGGACGAGGTGGGTACGCCTGACTCCTCGCGGATCTGGGACGGCCCGGCCTGGCGTGACGGGCGTGTGGTGGAGAACTCCAAGGAGAGCTTCCGGCAACTGCTGCTGAATTACTTCCCGGACCCCGACATCCTGCTGAACAAGGACCGGATGCCGGAGCGCGTCGCCCTTGCCAGGGACAATGAGCTGCCCGCGTCGGTGCTGATGGACGTCTCCGCCACCTATGTTGGTATCGCGGAGAAGATCATCGGCCAGCCCCTTGTGCTCCCGGATGATCCCCGCCGGGAAATCATCGATATGCTCGGCGCCGAATTCGACCTGCTGCGCTGAACCTGTTCGCTGCTCACGGGTCTACAGTGGTGTTGCGGCTTGCGTTTGCCTATAGTGTTTCTGTCTAAGGCCTATCTCTGGAGGTGTCGCCATGAACCGAGCTCTGTTTGCCAGCCTCGTGGTTAGCGTAGCGCTTGTCCTCTCTGCTTGCGCCGGTACCGGTTCCCCGAATCAGCCCGCGTTGACCCACGACGGCCTGGAGAGGGTGTCCGGGCATAAATTTGCCGACGTTTACCTGCGCCCCGGGGCCGACCTGACTCACTACCGCCACCTGTCCCTGGCCGGCTGTGAGGTGGCTTTTCGCAAGAACTGGTTGCGCGACCAGCAGCGTGACAGCAGGAGCGTGGCCAACCGTATTCAACAGGAGGATGCTGACCGTATCCGGCGGCGCATTGCCTCGGCCTGCAACGAATATTTTCGCGCGGCGTTGAAACGCGAGCCGGCCTACGACCTGGTGGAGGAAGCGCCCAACGGCGAGGAGATACTCTTGCTGCGGCCGTCCATCGTCAACCTGGACATCCACGCCCCCGATATCCAGAGTGCGGTGCGTACCAGGGCCTACACCACATCGGCCGGAGAGATGACGTTGAATCTGGAGCTGGTGGACGCATTGACCGGCGAGGTGCAGGGGCGGGTTGTGGACCGCCGTCGCGGTGTAGAGCACAGCCAGCTGCAGTGGACCAGCAGCGTCACCAACCGCGCCGAATTCGAGCGCATACTGCGGCGCTGGGCGGATCTGCTCCGGGACAGTCTTGACCGCGTGCGCGGCGCCTAGCGGCCGGAGCGTTCTGCCCGCGGCGGGTCATTCAAGCAACAAGCCAAACGAGGAATCGCCATTGAACATCGTCAAGATCACACCTGATATCGCCGTCTCCGAGCAGATATCCCCCGTCGACCTGGCGGACGTGGCAGCGGCCGGATACAGGGTGGTAATCAACAACCGTCCCGATGGCGAGGCGCCAGGGCAGCCTTCCTCGGCCGAATTTGCCGCCGCGGCCGAGCAACACGGCCTGACCTATATCTACTACCCGGTGACCGGTATGAACTTCCCGGGCCCGGACCTCGAACAGCTCGCAGGCGCATTCGACAGTGCCGAGGGGCCCGTGCTCGCGTTCTGCCGCAGCGGCACCCGGTCCATCAATTTATGGCTCGCGACCCGCTCTGCGGAGGAACTGCCTGAAGCTTTGCAGCGGGCGCGCAGCCGGGGCTACGATCTGTCCATGGTGGGCCAGCGCTGAGGTTGCCATCTGCGCCAGCGCTGGGTAGCCTATCCGGCTGACCCACTGACTGGATATCCCCATGCCTTGTCGCTCCCTGTTGGCCACCATTTCACTGCTGCTGGCCCTCGTCTCGCTTGCCGGTCCCGCAAGAGCCGGCGAACTCGCCAGCCTGGTGGCCGCGGACTACGAGCGCCATCTCGGCGCGCTCTTCACTCACTTCCACCAGAATCCGGAATTGTCCGGCATGGAGTACAAGACCGCCGCGCGCCTGGCCACTGAACTGCGCAACGCGGGATTCGAGGTAACCGAGGGGGTTGGAGGCACCGGGGTGGTGGCACTGCTGCGCAACGGCCCCGGGCCGCTGGTGATGATGCGCGCGGACATGGATGGACTGCCGCTGGAGGAAAAGTCGGGTCTTCCGTATGCCTCGCGGGCGCAGCAGGTGGATCCGTCCGGGGAGGAGGTCTTCGTCATGCACGCCTGCGGCCACGATGTCCACATCACCAGCCTGGTGGGCACGGCGCGGCTGATGGCGGCGCAGCGGGAACAGTGGTCCGGGACCCTGATGCTGGTCGGTCAGCCGGCGGAAGAGCGCATTGTCGGAGCCCGGACGATGATGGAGGACAATCTGTGGCAGCGTTTCGGCCAGCCTGACTACGCCCTGGCTTTCCATGTGTCGGCGCAGCTGCCCGCCGGCCAGCTCGGAGTGACCGAGGAGTCCCCGTATTCCGGCGCCGATACGGTAGACATCATCGTCCACGGTATCGGGGCCCACGGTGCCAGTCCCCACGAAGGGGTTGACCCGGTGGTGCTGGGCAGCCAGATCGTGCTGGCCCTGCAGACCGTGGTCTCGCGGGACCTCGCCCCCCGCGATGCCGGCGTGATTACCGTCGGCGCCTTTCATGCCGGCAGCAAGCACAACATCATATCCGACCGCGCCCACCTGCAGCTCACTGTGCGCAACGACGACCTGGAGAACCGCGAACTGCTGTTGGCCGGGATCCGCCGGGTGGCGGAGAACATGGGGCGGGTGGCCGGGTTGCCGGAGGACAAACTGCCGGAAGTGATTGTATCCGAGCGTGAATCAGTGCCGCCCACCGTCAACGATGCGCCGCTGACCCGGCAATTGCGGGGTGTCTGGAGCGCCCACTTTGGCGAGCAGGTTTTCAAGGAGGGCAAGCGCAAGGGGATGGGTGCGGAGGACTTCGGCTTCTTTACCACAGACCCCTACATACCCAGCACCTATTTTGCGGTGGGTGGTACACCCGCAGAAGATTTTGTCCGCGCCGCCGAGGGGGCTGCCCCGGTGCCCTCGCACCACTCCCCGCTGTTCCGGGTGGTGGCTGAGCCCGCTGTCACCCTCGGGGTGGAGGCGACCGTGGTGGCCCTGCAAGAATTGCTGCAGGCACCCGCACCGTGAACCGCAAAACCTTTTTTCCGCGCCCGGATGAACAGCCCGCCGGCAAGGTCGAGGCGCGCCCCGCCAGCACCGTGGTGCTGTTGCGCGACTCACCCGAGGGTCTGGAGACCCTGCTGCTGCGACGCAACAAGGCACTGCTGTTCGCCGGTGGCTACTGGGTCTTTCCCGGCGGCGCCCTGGAGCCCGGGGACTGGGAGCTGGCCGAAGGTGACGAACTGCGCGCCACGCGTCTGGCCGCGGCCCGCGAGGCGGGCGAGGAGGCGGGGTTGAAACCCGACCCCGACGCCATGGTGCTGATCAGCCACTGGACTACGCCGGTTGATGAGCCCAAGCGTTTCTCCACCTGGATCTACGCGGCACCGGTGGACAGCGGCACCGAGGTGGTGATCGACGGCAGCGAAATCCACGACGCACGCTGGGTGAACGTGGCGACCGCGGTTGCGGAGCACAGGAATGGCTCGCTGGGTGTGCTGCCCCCCACCTTTGTCACCCTGTGCCACGTTGCTCACTACCAGACCGTGGCTGAGTTGCTGGCACGGGAACGGGAGCGGCCAGCGCCCGAGGTGTTGCCGCGTTTCTGCCACGGTGATGGCACGGTGTTCGTGATGTTTCGCGGCGATGCCGGCTACGCCAGCGGCGACGGCTCGGTTCCCGGCGCCCGCCACCGGGCCACGTTGCGAGACGGGTGCTGGCACTACGAGCACCGGAGTGTGGCGCCCGAGTTTCCCTGCCTGATTGGCCCCTGATACGTCCAGCGAGATAGAGCGCAATGCCACGAAGTACCGAACCGTTGTCACGGCCAGCATCGCAGACCCTCTGGGACTGGCCCACCCGGCTGTTCCACTGGTCCCTGGTGGTATTGATCCCGCTGTCCTGGTGGACTGCGGAGGAGGGCCAGATGGAGCGCCACCAGTGGCTCGGCTATACGGTTATCGTGCTGGTGGTGTTTCGCATCTGCTGGGGCTTTGTCGGCAGCCCGCAGTCCCGCTTTCGCGATTTCCTGAAGGGGCCTGGCACCGTGCTGGGCTATGTCCGTGGTCGCGTGGCATCGGGCCCGGGGCACAACCCGCTGGGCGGCTGGTCCGTGGTGGTGCTGCTGACGCTGCTGCTGGTGCAGGCGGGCAGCGGTCTCTTCAACAGCGACCGGATCCTGTTCAACGGCCCGTTTTACTACGCTGTCAGCAGCGAGACCCGGGACTTTCTCGGAGTGGTACACGAGTGGGCCTTCAATGCCCTGCTGGCCATGATCGCGCTGCATCTGCTGGCGGTTGCCTGGCACCAGTTCCGGCGCCGGGAAAAGCTGGTGCAGGCCATGCTCAGGGGCAGGGCGGAAGGCAAGTCGGGAACCGGCGCAGCGGCGCCCTGGTGGCTGGCGCCGCTGCTGTTGGCGGCGGTGGTCGGGCTGGGCTGGTGGCTGTTGCAGCAGGCGCCACCGCCACCGCGGATGTGGTAGGGCAGGCCGCCACCGGCACTGCCCGCATGCACACTCAGTAGAGATAGTCCTTCGACTTGTACTCGTCGTGGCAGGCCTTGCAGGCCTGGCCGACCGCGCCGACCTGCTGGGCGATCGCGCCGCGGTCCCCACCGGCAACGGTGGTCTGCAGGGTGGCGGCTTCCGCTTTCAGGGTATCGAACTTGCTGGCAAAGTCCTCCATGTTACTCCAGATCTCCGGCTGGGCCCGGGTGGTACCTTTCTCTGAACCCTCGGGGAAACCGCGGAGAATGTTCAGGGTGGACACCGCCGCGAAATCGTTGGCAAACCCCTGCAACTGCTCCTGGTTCCAGGGCATCTCGCCCTTGACCATGGCGCCGATGGGGCCAAAGTTGGCGCCGAGCAGGGCGAAATAGGACTGGCGGTAGGACTGGTGGAATTCGTTCTCATCCAGATGGGACAGGGCCAGGGGTGATATCGCCAGGGCAGCGGCCGAGGCGAGGATGGCGGCGCGCTTGCGGAGCGGGTTGGGCATGGGTGAGTCTCCTTGCTGAGGTTTGATCCTGTGGAGTGGCGGACTGTGCACGGACGAGGTGCGCGATCGCCCCCAGCAGACTATACGTTATGTGTGCGGGTGCCGACCAATTTTTTGAACCTGTCCCGGGTTACACGGTGGCGGCGTGGGGAAATGCCCCCGGGGTGGGCTACCATTGGCCCCTTGACGCAATGAGGTAGCACATGGGCGCGCAGCAGTGGGATTACAGTTTTGACGTGGTGGTGGTCGGGTCCGGCAACGGTGGGCTGACCGCGGCGCTGTGCAGCTATGAAATGGGCACCCGCGATGTACTGGTGGTAGAGAAATCCGGCCTCTATGGCGGCACCAGCTCCATCTCCGGTGGGGGGGTGTGGATTCCCTGCAACCGCTACGCCCGCGCCGCGGGTGCCGAGGATTCCATCGACCAGGCGCGCACCTACCTGCGCCAGTTGATTACCGAGGAGGAGGTGCCCACCTACCAGCTGGAGGCCTTTCTTGAGAATGGGCCGAAGATGGTGGACTTCCTTCACGAGCGTACCCGGGTGCGCTATGTCACGCTGGCCCACTACCCGGACTACTACACCAATCTCGACGGTGCCATGGTTGGCCACCGCTCCATGGAGCCGGAAACCTTCGCCGCCAGCGAGTTGGGCGAAGAGTGGCGGCGCCTTCGCCGCACCCATCCGATGATGCACCTGGGTGGCCTGATCGGCTTTACCCAGGTCGAGGCTGCCCTGCTCATTGGCCAGCAGCCGGGCTGGTGGAAAACCGCGGTCAAGCTGGTCGCGGCCTATGTTGCCGATATTCCCTGGCGCCTGAAGGACAAGTACCACCGCCGCCTGGCCACGGGCTGTGCCGGAGTGGCCCGCCTGCGCGCGTCAATGCACGACCGGGACATCCCCCTGTGGCTCAACACCGCGATGACCCGGGTCGTCGACGAGGACGGCGCCGTTCTGGGTATTGAGGTCACGCGCAACGGTGAAACCCTGCGTATCCAGGCCCGCAAGGGCGTGGTGCTGGCTGCGGGTGGCTTCGAGCATAATCAGGCCATGCGCGAGCAGTACCTGCCCCAGCCCACCGACCACCGCTGGAGCGCAGGCACCCAGGACAATACCGGTGATGCGATTCTCGAAGGCTTGCGTCTGGGGGCGAAGATGCACCGGCTCAACGAAGCCTGGTGGTGCAACACGATTTCCGTGCCGGGGGAGGAGATCCCGCGCCTCAGCATCATGGAGAAGTCCTATCCGGGTTCCATCGTGGTGAATCCCGCCGGGGAGCGTTTCAGCAACGAATCCCAGAACTACATGGCCTTCCAGCAGGAGACCTTCGAGAAACACAGCGAGGACAAGCCCTGCAATCCGAGCTGGCAGGTCTTCGATGCCAATTTCCGCGCCCGCTACTTCGTCGGGCCCCTGTACAACAGCGCTTTCCGGCCGGACTGGGCGCTGCCGAAGCGCTACGAGAATGAGGGTTTCTTCGCCAAGGCGGACACCATCCCCGAGCTGGCCCGCAAGATCGGCGTCGACCCGGACGGGCTGGCGGCCACGGTGGCGAAGATGAACGAGTACGCCCGCACCGGCGTGGATCTGGACTGTCAGCGCGGGGACTCAGCCTACGACCGCTATTACGGCGACCCGCGGGTGACTCCGAATCCCTGCCTCGCCCCTATCGACAAACCACCGTACTACGCGATGAAGGTCGATCCGGGTGATTTCGGTACCCAGGGCGGCATGGTCTGCAACGCCGATGCCCAGGTACTGCGGGAGGACGGCTCGGTGATCCCGGGCCTCTATGCCATCGGCAACTGCAGCGCGCCGACGCTGCCCTGCTACCCGGGCCCGGGGTCCACCCTGGGGCCGGCCATGACCTTCGCCTACCAGGCCGCCAAGGCTATCACCGGCTACCGCGAAACCTAGCCCTCAGTCAGGGCGCAGCCAACCCAGGGCAAACACCAGTGTGGCGCTGGCTGTGCCCCAGGAGCCTATTACGCGCACCGCGACCTGCTGCCAATGATGTCGCGCGCGTTCACACAGGTCTGCGATCAGTAGCAGGCAGGCGAAAGCCCCAAGGCTGGCCCCCAGCAGCGCGGCGGCAATCGGGCCCGGCGCCACGGCCTCCGGTGCGGAGTCGAGTCCCAGCAGCAGGCCAACCGCGGCTCCCGCGGCAGCAAAGAGAGGGTGGGGCGGGCTGAACTGCAGTATCACCAGCATGCCGGTCAGGGCCGCGAGCAGGAGCAGCAGCGGTTCCAGGCCATCTCCCAGGTCCAGCCCGGTGCCTGCCAGAGTGAGGCCCACTACCAGGGCTGGAAGAAAGCCCAGGTAACAGCTGCGCATGGCATAAAGCCCACCCTGGCCGGAGAACAGGCCCAGCATCACCAGTGCCAGGGCGTGTGCCGGAACCAGCAGCGGGTGCAGCACGCCTGCGTAGAAGTCGCCGATACCCTGCATCGGGCTGTGAGCCTGCACCAGGTCTGGAACACAGAGCAGGGCGGCAGTCATCGCTGCCGCTCGCGGGGTGAAGCGGTGGGTCAAACGGCGCTGCCCAGAAACAGCGCCCCGGCGATTGCGATGACGGCGCCTCCGGCGCGCACCGCAACGCGCCCCAGCGGCCAGCGGACGAGCAGCCCGAAACCAATCCCCGCCAGATGCAGCAGGCCGGTGGCGATCACAAAGCCGAGGCTGTAGGCCAGGGGGCTGGCAGCCGTGGGCAACTCCGTACCATGGGCGTGCCCGTGAAACACTGCAAAGGCCGCAACAATCAAGCCCGCGAGCCACAGGGGTGGCCGCGCCGCCAGCAGAATCATTGCGCCCAGGATCAGCGCCGACAGCGCTATGCCGATCTCCACGCTGGGAATGTTGATGCCCGCGATACCAATTGCGCCCCCCAGCGCCATGACCAGCGGGAATACCACTGGCAGCAGCCAGAGAGCAGGATTGCCCAGGAACGCGCCCCACAGTCCCACCGCGACCATGGCGGCCACGTGATCCCAGCCCAGTACCGGGTGCAGCAAGCCGCTGACGAAGCCGCCGCCGATCTCCGCGGCCGAGTGCGCCTGCGCGTTGGTTGCCAACAGCAAGCCCAGACCTGCGCTCCACAACAGTCTGTACACCCACATCGTGTATTTCTCCTGAATCGGGATTGGCAGGATAGCCTGTAAGGCTGTCGCGATTCCAGTCGTGAACGAGACCGTCAAACGGGAGATTCTGGCGGGCCAGGCCTGCGGTAGTGCGCGGCCGACCCGATGGGGTACAGTGGCCGTATATTTCCCCGAACTTCAACAAGTCCGGATGACGGGTGTGGTCTGCTTTACCGAACAGGGCGGGACCCACGCATGCGATCAATCAAACATTCTGGAAAAGGAAACTACCATGTCCGAATCCCGTGAACTTGGCATTATCGTCTACGGCGCCACCGGCTATACCGGGCGCCTGGTATGCGAATATCTGAACACGCAGTACGGCGTCGACGGTGACGTCAAATGGGCCATGGCCGGGCGCAGCAGGGACAAGCTGGTTGCCGTGCGCGATGAGTTGGGTATCGCCGCGGGTATACCCCTCGTGGTTGCCGATGCCGCCAACCCGGATTCCATCCGGGATATGGTCGCGCGGACCAGAGTGCTGTTGACCACGGTCGGTCCCTACCAGCTCTACGGCTCAGACCTGGTGGCGGCCTGCGCACATGGCGGCACGGATTACGTGGACCTCTGCGGCGAACCGGCGTGGATGCACGAGATGATTGCCGCTCACGGTGAGTCCGCCAAAGCCAGCGGCGCGCGCATTGTGTTCTCCTGTGGCTTCGATTCCATCCCTTTCGACCTCGGTGTCTGGTTCCTGCAGCAAGCTGCCATGGAAAAGTTCGGTGCGCCGCTGCCCCGGGTCAAGGGGCGGGTGCGGGTGATGAAGGGCACCTTCTCCGGCGGCACCCTGGCAAGTTTCAAGGCCACCATGGCCGCTGCGGCCAAACAGCCGGAGGTAATCAAGGTGCTGACAGATCCATTTGCCCTGACCGAGGGGCATGCCGGGGTCATACAGCCATCGGGTATGGCGCCCGTGTACGAGGAGGATTTGCTGAGCTGGTCGGCGCCCTTTGTCATGGCCACCATCAACACCAAGAACATCCATCGTTCCAACTTCTTGCTGGGCCACCAGTACGGCGCCGAATTTGTCTACGACGAAATGCTACTGACTGGCCCCGGAGAGCAGGGCGAGGCGATAGCGCGCGCGGTCGCCGCCGACAAGTCCATGGCCAACGACCCGCGCCAGCCGGGCGAGGGTCCGTCGAAGGAAGAGCGCGACGCCGGTCACTACGACGTGCTGTTCGTGGGCTCCAATGCGCAGGGCCAAACCATCAAGGCAAGCGTCAAGGGCGACAAGGACCCGGGCTATGGCTCAACCTCCAAGATGATTGCGGAGAGCGCCGTGTGCCTGCTGGAAAACCCCGGCAATGTACCCGGCGGCATCTACACCCCGGCCCCGGCTATGGGCGGCCTGCTGGTGGAGCGCCTGCAAGAAAATGCGGGGCTGACGTTCCAGTTGGAGAACTGAGCCAGGGCCAGCCAAGGCGGTTGGGCGAAATGGGCTCAAACATCAGTTTGGAGTAGTATGATTAGTGTGTTGAATGTCCGCATTTCGAATGCCGGACAACGCTGAACAGTTGAAATCGCAGCTTTTCAGTAAACATTTTTCCTGTACGACATGACGGATGGATTCATGGATGCTCTTACGGTCGCTGAAGCTCTGGAATTGATAAGGATAAATGAGGAGGCGATGTCCACGCAGTTCGAGACATGGCTAACGATTACGTTTGCGAGTATCGTTTCGGTGTTCGTAGGGAAGCACCTGCTCAACAGATTGATGAGGTGGTTGGTGACGCTGCTGTACTTGCTTGCCTCTTTGATGGTGATTGCTATGACGCTCTACCTTGCCGAGAGTAATGCCCAGATTGTTGCGCTGTTGGCGGGCAGGGGCGTGGCAGTCGCAGGGCCTGTATTTGCAGGCAGCGTCGCGCTGTGTCTATTTCTTGCCGGAGTGGGAACGACCGTCTATTTCATACATATGGACACCGAGTCGGGTGGAAACTGACTTGCGGTCGGTTGCAGTAGACTTGCCAGGGCAGATATTGAGGACCGGGATCCCACTTTTTAAAAACTGACCTTCCATTGTCGTTTACAGACTGCTCGTATGAAAAAGCTTTGTTATTTTGTTTTAGCGTCCCTGTTGACAATATTTTCGTTGGCAGCGGGATTGCTTTTGCTTCCTTTGCAGCCGGCGCCTTTCATGGCGCAAAACGGGCCTTTTGCCATAGAGCGCGTCAATGTTGTCAATGTGGAAAGCGGCGCCATAGATCACGCTGTGACCGTTCTGGTTGATGGCGGGGAAATTGTGGATATTCTCCCGGCGGAGGAATACCGGGAAAACCCTTACTTCAAAGCCATTCCCGCAGATAATCAGTACCTCATCCCCGGGTTGTGGGACATGCATACGCACAGCCTGAAAATATCACCGCAGATCCACCATCCTTTGTTCATAGCCAATGGGGTCACTGCAGCCCGGGACTTATCGGGTTGCATGAGTAGAGAAGATAGCTATTGGGCGTGTATCGATGACCGGATTCGCTGGACCAATGAGGCACTGGCTGGAACGCGGGTAGCACCCCGGTACATTTTGCAGAGTAGCTATCAGACCAACGGAGGGAACGAAGTGCCGGATGCTTATCCCTCATACTTCAGACTGAAAACGAAGGCGGATGCGAACGCCCTGGTGATGTTCTATAAATCAGTCGGGGCTGACTTTATCAAGGTATATTCGGAGCTCTCGCTGGACCAGTATCTCAACCTGGCAGCAACCGCCAAGGCAAACGGAGTGGATATAGCCGGCCACAAACCCATCGTCGTCCCATTGCTGACAGCCATCGAGTCCGGTCAGAGAAGTATTGAGCATGCCAGGCTTTTTCTCTTTGAGTGCTTCGAGGGGATTGGAGAATTTCGTAGCCTGGAAGACCCAATTGGTCACTACACACCCCAGCTCATGTGGGAGATGTTGGCGCAACAGGACGAGCAGGAATGTCGCCAGCTCATGGCTGCCATGGGGGATTCCGATACCTGGTGGGTGCCGACCCTGACGACGCTACGAATGAGCGCCTATGCCAGAGAGCCCGGTTTTCGAGCGGACTCCCGGTTGGAATCTGTTCCCTTCATCGTCAAGAATTTACTCTGGTATCCCGACGCTGATCGGGCGGCAACCCGGGGTTATAGCGATACTGGAGAATATGTTCACCACGATTTCTACGCGCGGGCACTGTCTCACGTTAACACGGCCAACCAGCACGGGGTTAAATTGCTGGCTGGAACAGATGTCGGAGATACCTATGTCTTTGCGGGCTCAGGGCTTCACGATGAGCTCTCAATGCTTGTTGACTCGGGCCTGTCTCCGTTGGAAGCTCTGCGTTCAGCGACGATTGGCGCAGCGTTATTCAGCCGGCTCGAAGACGAGTTTGGGTCGGTCGAGATTGGCAAAGCGGCCGATATCGTACTGCTGCAAAACAATCCGCTGGAGGATATAAATAATGTCCGAGGTATTGTCGGGGTGATGCAAAACGGCCACTTCTATGATCAAGCGGCCATAGACGCCTTGCAGGCATTTGTGGTTCGGCAGGCAGGGAGTCTGCAAGTGAATCTCCGGCATTTGTGGGACGCGCTGTACAGTCCGCTGATGCGCAAGCAACTTGCTGACTAATCCGTGGGCTTTTGGGGTTTGCTTGATGGGAGCTGGCAATGGCAGGTCGGCACTGGCGTTCGCGTCCCCCTGCTCGGTTCAAATTTCGATTAACCCTTGTTTTCCACTGGCCAGACCATAGCCAGCAAGGTGCCGTCGACAATATCTCCCGGGGGTGTATCCTCGTTCATGACCC
>NZ_JAVKCQ010000068.1:0-11076 GCF_040222615.1 Haliea sp. | reverse complement strand
ATACACCCTGGTACACCAGTTCTGCAAGATAGGCGCCCACAGTTTCAGTGGTATGGGTACGGCGATTGGCAAGGATGTCCCTGCCTACGTCACGGTCAGCGGCGCCCCGGCGGAAGCCAAAACCATCAATATCGAGGGCCTGCGCCGGCGCGGCTTTTCCTCGGACGCCATCAGTCAGCTGCGGCGCGCTTTCAAGATTATCTACCGGCAGGGGCTGACCCTGGAGCTGGCCATCCAGCGCCTGGAAACCATGCTCAGTGATACGCCGGAAGTACAGGTCATGATCGACTCCCTGCGCGCCTCGGAGCGCGGTATCGTCCGCTAGTGGACGGCCGCGGCCTCCGCATTGGCGTACTGGCGGGCGAGGCTTCGGGTGACATCCTCGGCTCCAGGCTGCTCGGCGCCCTTCGCCAACGCTACCCGCAGCTCCAGATAGAGGGCATTGGCGGTCCATTGATGCAGGCTCAGGGGCTGGACAGCCTGTTCCCCATGGAGCGGCTGTCGGTGATGGGGTTCGTGGAACCACTCAAGCGGTTGCCTGAACTGCTGCGCATCCGGCGCAGCGTCTATCAGCACTTCCTCGCCAACCCCCCGGACCTGTTTGTCGGCATCGACTCCCCGGATTTCTGCCTGCACTTGGAAATGAAACTCCGCCGGGTCGGGATTCCCACTGTGCACCTGGTCAGTCCCTCGGTCTGGGCCTGGCGCCGGGGACGCATCCGCAAGATCCGGCGCGCGGTCGACCGCATGCTGTGCCTGTTTCCCTTCGAGACCGATATCTACCGGCAGCACGCCATTGCCGCGGACTTTGTCGGCCACCCGCTGGCGGACGAAATCCCGGTCCAGATAGACCACAGTGCCGCCCGCGCGGCTCTCGGTTTGCCTGCCAGCGGCCGGCTGCTGGCACTTCTGCCCGGAAGCCGAGGTGGCGAAGTCAGCCTGCTGGCACCCCTGTTCCTGGCGACGGCGCGGCGGCTGTGCCGCGCCGACCCCGAGTTGCGCCTGGTGTTGCCCGCAGCCAGCCCCGAGCGCATGGTCCAGCTGCGGGCGCAGCTGGCTGCGTATACGGACCTGCCGTTGACCCTGGTTGAGGGACGCTCGCGGGAGGTGATGATGGCGGCGGATGCGGTACTGCTGGCTTCCGGCACTGCCACCCTGGAAGCATTGCTGGTGCAGTGTCCGATGGCTGTGGCCTACCGCATGGCGCCGCTGAGCTGGGCCCTGGTGTCGCGGCTGGTAAAGACGCCCTTTGCCGGACTGCCGAATATCCTGGCGGGCAGGGCCCTGGTGCCGGAGCTGATTCAGGGCGCGGCGACGGAGGAGGCGTTGGTGGCCGCTGTGCAGCCGCTGCTCTACAACTCCCATGTTGCCCGGGAGCAGCGCCAGGCTTTTGCCTCAATCCACCAGGCCCTGGGGCTGGGTTTTGGCGAGCGCTGTGCCGATGCCGTTGCCGCAGTGCTGGGGAGTGGTCACCGCTAGCATGCTGTTCGGCATCGATTATCATGCACCCGGCCTGGCCGGTGTCGACGAAGTGGGCCGCGGGCCGCTGGCGGGGGACGTGGTCGCCGCGGCGGTCATCCTGGACCCGGCCCGCCCTGTGCCGGGCTTGCGTGACTCCAAGAAGCTGTCCGCCGCCCGCCGCGAGGAACTGGCGGGGCAGATTCGCGAGCACGCCCTGGCGTGGGCTGTCGCGCGCGCTTCGGTGCTGGAAATCGATACGCTCAATATCCTCCAGGCGTCGCTCCTCGCCATGCATCGGGCAGTGCAGGCGCTGGATCCGCAGCCCGAGTGGGTACTGGTGGATGGCAACCGGCTACCGCGCTGGGACTACCGCTCGGAACCGGTGGTCAGGGGCGACGACCGGGTGCCCGCCATTGCCGCCGCTTCCATCCTGGCCAAGGTGCAAAGGGACGCCGAACTGGTCGCGCTCGACGCGCAGTACCCCGGCTACGGCTTTGCGGCGCACAAGGGCTACCCCACAGCGGCCCATTTACAGGCACTGCGGACCCTCGGGGTTACGCCGGTGCATCGGCGCAGCTTCGCGCCGGTCAAGGCCCTGTTGCCGCAGACGCCCGCGGGGTAAACTGCCCGCATGGCCGACTTCGTACACCTCAGACTTCACACCGAATACTCACTTGTCGACGGCTTGGTGCGGGTCAAGCCGCTGGTCGAACGCGTGGCGACACTGGGTATGGCGGCAGTCGCGATCACCGATATCTGCAATTTCTACGCCCTGGTCAAGGTCTACAAGGCGGCCTTCGCGGCGGGGGTGAAGCCCATCTTCGGGGTCGACCTGCGGGTGCTGGACGAGGACGATCCCGAGCGCGCCTATCCGCTGTGCCTGCTGGCCATGAATGACACCGGTTATCGCAACCTCACCGTACTCATTTCCCGCGCCTACACCGAGGGCCAGCACCTGGGCGTGGCACGGGTGCACAAGAGCTGGCTGGCCGAGCGCAGCGAAGGCCTGATCGCGCTGTCCTGCGGGGCGGCGGGTGACGTCGGGCAGGCGCTGCTCGCGGAGCGGCCGGCGCTGGCAGAGGAGCGTGCCAGGTACTGGCTGGCGCTGTATCCCGGGCGCTTTTACCTGGAGCTGCACCGCACCGGTCGCGAAGGCGACGAGACCCATCTGCACGCGGCTGTGGAGCTGGCGGCCAGGCTGCAGTGCCCTGTGGTCGCCACCAACGATGTGCGGTTTCTGGATGCCAGCGAATTTGAGGCCCATGAGGCGCGGGTCTGCATCCGCGAGGGCAGGACTCTGGATGATCCGCGCCGGGCTCGTGCCTATACCGAGCAGCAGTACCTGCGCTCGCCGGAAGAAATGGCAGAACTGTTTGCCGATATCCCGGAAGCGCTGGCCAACAGTGTCGAGATAGCGCGGCGCTGCAACCTGGTGTTGGAGCTGGGCAAACCGTTCCTGCCCGACTACCCGGTGCCGCCCGGGCTGACCATGGATGAGTACTTCCGCCAACTTTCCCACCAGGGGCTGGAGCTGCGCCTGGCCACGCTGTTCGACCCGGCGGCCCCGGAGTTCGCCCGGCTGCAGGCCGAGTATCGGGCGCGGCTGGATTTCGAGCTGGACACCATTATCCAGATGGGCTTCCCCGGCTACTTCCTGATCGTGATGGACTTCATCCGCTGGGCCAAGCAGCACGATATCCCGGTCGGCCCCGGGCGCGGCTCCGGCGCCGGTTCGCTGGTGGCCTACGCGCTGGAGATCACCGACCTCGATCCGCTGCAGTACGACCTGCTGTTCGAGCGCTTTCTCAATCCCGAGCGGGTGTCTATGCCCGACTTCGATGTCGACTTCTGTATGGAGAAGCGCGACCGGGTTATCGACTACGTGGCCGAGACCTATGGCCGCGAGGCCGTCTCCCAGATCATTACCTTCGGCACCATGGCCGCCAAGGCGGTGGTGCGCGATGTGGCCCGGGTACAGGGCAAGCCCTACAGTCTGGCGGACAAGCTGTCGAAGATGATTCCCTTCGAAGTGGGGATGACCCTGGCCAAGGCACTGGAGCAGGAGGAGGTGTTGCGCACCTTCCTCGATGAGGACAGCCAGGCCCTGGAAATCTGGGATATGGCCCTGCAGCTGGAAGGGATCACCCGGGGCGTTGGCAAGCACGCCGGGGGGGTGGTGATTGCGCCCTCAAAGCTCACCGATTTCTCTCCCCTGTATTGCGATGAAACCGGTGCCGGGCTGGTCACCCAGTACGACAAGGGTGACGTGGAGGACGCCGGGCTGGTCAAGTTTGACTTCCTCGGCCTGCGTACCCTGACCATCATCGACTGGGCGGTGCGCATGATCAACGCCGTGCGCGACTCCCAGGGCGAGGCGGCGTTGGACATTTCGGCCATCCCCCTGGATGACCAGCCCACCTTTGCGCTGCTCCAGGCGGCGGAAACCACCGCCGTGTTCCAGCTTGAATCCCGCGGCATGAAGGACCTGATCAAGCGCCTGAAGCCGGACTGCTTCGAGGACATCATTGCCCTGGTGGCCCTGTTCCGCCCGGGCCCGCTGCAGTCGGGAATGGTGGACAACTTCATCAACCGCAAGCACGGCCGCGAGGCCATTTCCTACCCGGACGCCCAGTACCAGCACCCGCTGTTGCAGCCTATCCTGGAACCCACCTACGGCATCATCCTTTACCAGGAGCAGGTGATGCAGATTGCCCAGGAATTGGCCGGCTACAGCCTCGGCGAGGCGGACCTGCTGCGCCGGGCCATGGGCAAGAAGAAGCCCGAGGAGATGGCCAAGCAGCGCGCGGTCTTCGAGCAGGGCGCCGGTGACAAGGGTGTGGACGGCGAACTGGCGATCAAGATCTTCGACCTGGTGGAAAAGTTCGCCGGCTACGGTTTCAACAAATCACACTCCGCAGCCTACGCCCTGGTCTCCTACCAGACCGCCTGGCTGAAGACCCACTATCCCGCGCATTTCATGGCGGCGGTGATGAGCTCGGAACTGCAGAACACCGACAAGATCGTGGTGTTCGTCGAAGAGTGTCGGGCGATGCAGCTGGTGCTGCGCCTGCCCGATGTCAACGAAGGCCAGTACATGTTCACCGTCAACGCCGACAACGACATTATCTACGGCCTGGGCGCGATCCGCGGGCTGGGAGAGGGCCCGGTGGAGAACCTGCTGCGGGCCAGGGAGGAGGGCGGTCCGTTCCTGGACCTGTTCGATTTCTGCGCCCGCACCGACCCGCGCAAGGTCAACCGCCGCGCGATAGAAGCCCTGATCAGGGCCGGTGCCTTCGACACCCTGGGGGTGGAGCGCTGGGTGCTGATGGCCGCCCTTGACGATGCCCTGAAAAGCGCGGAGCAGAGCGCCAGTAACCGGGACAGCGGCATGGCGGACCTGTTCGGTGATGTCGTCCCCGGGCCGGCTACGGGCGTGGCAGACGTCTACGCGGGTTTTCGCGCGGTGCACCCCTGGACCGGTCGCGAGCGACTGGGCGGCGAAAAGGACACCCTGGGCCTGTATGTGACCGGCCATCCCATCGACGAATATGAACAGGAAGTGCGCAGATTCGCGCCGACCCGCATTGCCGACCTGCGCGCGGACAAGCAGGGGACGCAGATGCTGGCCGGGCTGGTGGTGGCCTCCCGCACCATGAAGACCAAGCGCGGCGACACCATGGCCATTCTCCAGCTGGATGATCGCAGCGCGCGGATCGAGGTCACGGTCTATGCCGACACCTTCAATGAGAAGCGGGATATCCTGGCCAAGGACCAGATCGTGATCGTCGAGGGCAGTGTCGCCCATGACGATTATTCCGGCGGCTTGTCGGTGCGGGCGAAAGAGGTGCGCAGCCTGTTGGAGGCGCGGCAGTCGTTCGCCGCCGAGCTCACCATCGAGGTCTGGCAGGAGATGCTGGACGATCAGCTGGCCGAGCGCCTGGCCCGCACGCTGGCCGGCGCCGGCGGCGGCAGCTGCCCGGTGTCGCTGCTCTATCGCCAGCCCCGCAATCGCGCGCGGGTGCGGCTGGGAGAGCGCTGGTCCGTCGTGCCCAGCGACGACCTGCTGCAACAGCTGCGGGAGTGTGTCGGCAACGACCGCGTGGCGCTGCACTACGCCTGACTCCGTCCGTTTCAACCGGCGTCCTCGCCGGTTCGATCTGCTGCACTATCCTCCGCTACCTCCGCCGTCGCATTGCGCCGGCCTGCCCCAGCGCCCAGAATCGGTACCCGTTAACTAGCAACGATAAAAACCGAGGAGTGCTCGCCATGCTGTTAAAGGACAAGATTGTCATCGTTTCGGGTATCGGCCCGGGTCTCGGCCAGGAACTGTCCACCCTCGCCGCCCGCGAGGGTGCCGCGGGCGTGGTGCTGGCGGCGCGTACGCCGGCCAAGCTGGACGTCGCCGAAGCCGAGATCCAGGCCCTGGGTCTTGGAACCCGCACGCTCAAGGTGGTGACTGACATCGCCGACCGCGCCCAGTGCGAGGCCCTTGCCGGCGCGACCGCTGAGGCCTTTGGCCGCATCGATGTGCTCTTCAACAGCGCCTATGACCCCGGTAATTTCGAGCCTATTGCCGAGGCGGACCTGGACGGCTGGCGCCGGAGCATGGAGGTCAACTTTTTCGGCACCATGCAGCTGACCCAGGCCTGCATACCCCACCTGCGCGCGGCTGGCGGTGGCGCCATTGTCATGATAGCCACCATGGTGGAGCACAAGCCGCTGGCGACCCAGGGCGGCTACGGCGCCTCCAAGTCGGCCCTGCGCAACGCCACCAAGCACCTGGCGCTGGAACTCGGCAAGGACAATATACGGGTCAACAGCTGCCACATGGGCTGGATGTGGGGTCCGGCAGTCGAGGGCTATTTTGACTGGCAGGCGCAGGCCAGTGGTCGGCCCAAGGAGGATCTGATCGCCGAGGTGACCCGCAGCATTCCCCTCGGGCACATCCCCGACGACGGTGACTGCGCCAAGGCCGCTGTGTTCCTGGCCTCGGATTATGCCCGCGTGGTTACCGGCGCGGGGCTTGATGTGAACGGTGGCGAGTACATGCCCGTTTGAACGGAGTTTCCTGATGTTCTACGGCTGGTTGCTGGTCGGTGTGGCGTTTCTGGTGTTGATGGTCAGCAGTGGTTCCATCATGTATTCCTACAGCGTCGTCGCAGTGCCGCTGGGGGCAGCCTTCGAGGCCAGCCGCATGACCATGATGCTGGGTATCACCGGCATGACCCTGGCCGGCGGCTTGCTGTCGCCGTTCATGGGGGGGCTGATTGATCGCGGTTCACTGCGCCGGATGATGTTCCTGGGTGCGGTGGGACTCGCCTCGGGCTATCTCCTGCTGTCGTTCACCACCGCCAGCTGGCAGGTACCGATTATCTATGCGGCCCTGATGATGCTGGGCATCAATCTGTTGGGTCCGCTGACCACTTCGACCCTGCTGGCGCGCTGGTTCAGTCGCCGCCGTGGCATGGCCCTGGGCGTTGCCGCGGTCGGGACCTCGGTCGGCGGCTTTGTGTTTCCCCCGCTGGTGCAGTGGCTGATCGACAGTTTCGAGTGGCGCAACGCGCTGCGGATTCTCGGTCTCGGTTCCCTGTTGCTGACCCTGCCCGCGATCTGGCTGGTGGCGAACCGGCCCGCCGACCGCGGCCTGCATCCGGACGGCGATGCGCCACCGCCCAGCGGCGGCCCGCTGCCGCCGCCCCTGTCCACGGCCGCGCTGCTGCGGGAGCGCAATTTCTGGTTGGTCGCACTTTCCATCAGCCTGCTGTTCGGCGTCTATTCTGCGCTGCTGGCCAACCTGGTGCCCTTTGCCCTGGACACCGGTTCGACACCGGACCGGGCCGCCTTTCTGATTTCCGCCATGGCTTTGGCCGGCATCGCCGGCAAGCTGGGTTTTGGCGCTATCGCTGACCGGGTCGACCTGCGGGCCGGACTCGCCGCGTCCATGGCCCTGGTGATCACCGGGGTGGTGTTCTACGTCGTCGGCGACGGCTACAGCATGCTGCTGTTTGGCAGTATCAGTCTCGGTCTTGCCGCAGGCGGCATGCTGCCGGTCTGGGGCGCCTTGCTGGCGGTGCTGTTCGGTGCGGCCAACTACGGCCGGGTGATGGGCATGATGAACCCCGTCATCATGCCGATGACCCTGCTCGGGCCGCCGCTGGCGGGACTGGTGCACGATGCCACCGGCAGCTACACCGGCGCCTTTCTCGGCTTCGTGGTGGCGCTGCTCGCGGGCCTGGTGCTGCTGCCGATGATCCGTATGCCGGCGGCAGTGACATCCTCTTGATCAGGAGCTGAATCATGCATCACCCCGAGATTGTTGTTATCACCGGTGCCGGTGGCGGCATTGGCGAAGGCGTCGCCCGCAGTTTTGCCCGTGCTGGCTGGACCGTGGTGGTGGCGGAGATTGATCGCCAGCGCGGCCAGGCCGTCGCCGACTCGCTGGCCGCTCTCGGCGGCCAGGGATTGTTCATCGAGACCGATATTCGCGACCTGGCCAGTGTGCGGGACATGGTCGAGCGCACCCTGGGTGAGTTCGGCCGGGTGGACGTACTGGTGAACAACGCCTATCCCACCGGCAGCGATCCTACCAGCGTCAGCGGTGTCAGCGATGAGCGGCTGGCGGGGTCAATGACCGCGGGGTTCCACGCGGTACTGGCCGCCATGCAGGCCGTGTATCCGGTCATGGCCGCCCAGCGCTGGGGCCGTATCATCAACATGTGCTCACTGAACGGCGTCAATGCCCACGCCGGCACCGTGGACTACAACTGCGCCAAGGAAGCGGTGCGTGCGCTTACCCGCACGGCGGCGGTGGAGTGGGGCAGGGATGGCATCACCTGCAACGCGATCTGTCCGGGCGCGGCAACGCCGGCCTTCAAGGCGCGGATGGCGGAAATGCCGGAGATGATGGCCGGCATCCAGAAAATGATTCCCATGGGCTACAGCGGCGACCCGGAGGAGGATATTGCCCCCGTCGTGCTGTTCCTCGCCAGCGAGGGCTCGCGCTACATGACCGGTAATACGCTCTATGTCGACGGCGGCGGTCATATCAACGGTGTGCCCTGGAAACCCTGATCCAGGGTACGTGAGCCCCTGCCACCGGCGCGTACGGCGAGATTTACGCCACCGGCTCCGGGAACAGCTTGCGGTGCAGCTGCGGCGCACGGATGACGCCCTTGTCGTGCCAGTCCAGGGCCTCTGCTGATTCCGCCAGCCACAGCACGACATCGGCAATGGCCTCCGGCGCGGTCGGTTTATAGAGGGCAGGGATGTCGACGCCGAAGCCGTTGGCCTTCATGACTTCGGTGAGTACGAAACCCGGTTCGACGCTGAAAAAACGCAGGCCGCTGTCGGCGTGTTCCACCCGCAGGCTCGGTACCATGCGGATCAACGCGGCCTTGGAGGAAGGGTAGACAAAGCTCCAACCGCCCTGGTCGGCGGGAGCCGGTGGGTCTGCGAGGGCGGAACCGGAGACCATGTTGATAATGCTGCCTGCGCCGCGCGCCAGCATTCCGGGGAGCAGTTTCTGCACCAGCGCCAGCGGCGTCAGCACATTGCCGCGGTAGACCTTTTCCGCCTGCTCCAGGGTCACGTCCAGTACCCGCTGCAGATTGCCGGGCCCCTGGTAACAGGCGTTGTTGAACAGCAGGTCGACGCTGCCGAAATGCGCCAGGGCCTGGTCGGCCGCCGCCAGTACGCTGCCGGTGTCGAGGATGTCCGAGCGCAGCAGCAGGGTGTTCGCCCCGAATTCGCGGGCCGCCGCGGCGGTGGCTTCCAGGCTGCCGGGCAGGGCGCTTTCCTGTGACGCCCAGGCGCCGTGCTCGTGCTGCTCGCCCTCGCGCAGGGTGCGGGCTGTGAGCGCCAGGTCGTAGCCGGCCCGGGCCAGCGCGACGGCGGTGACCGCACCGATACCGCGGCTGGCGCCGGTAATGAAGGCGACTTTGCGCTGGGTCATGGCTGTGCTCCTGTCAGGGTGAACAGAGTTCGCGGCGGAGGTGATGGGTAGTACAAGCCGGGCTGCCGCAGCTGTGGGGCAGGCTTTAGTAAGCTAACCTGAGTCAAGTTATCCGCTGCGGTGGAGTGAGGTCAAGTCATGTTCCGGGTTTATGCCACGACGCCTGAAACCATGGGTCCGGTTGCCATCGGCGCCCACGCGGCGCGCGCCGAGGCCATGGGTTTCGACGGCCTGCAGGTGCCAGACGCGGTGCACGATGGCCTGTTGCTGGCGGCCATGGCGCTGCAGGCCACCCATAGCCTGGTGGTGGGCACGGCGGTACTGGTGGCATTCCCGCGCAGCCCGATGACTGTGGCCATCGCGGCCTGGGATCTTCAGCAGATGTCCGCCGGCCGTTTCGAGCTTGGACTGGGCACCCAGATCAGGCAGAACATCGAGGAACGCTACTCGGCGCGCTGGGTGTCCCCGGTACCGCAGCTGCGTGAGTACGTGCAGTCGCTGAAGGACATCTTCCACAGTTTCCAGACCGGCGAGCGGCTGCGTTTCGAAGGCGAGCACTACCGCTTCACCCGCCTGCAGCCCTTTTTTAATCCCGGCCCGATTGCGCACCCGGATATCCCGGTGCTCTGTGGCGCGGTAGGGCCCGCCATGACCCGTATGGTCGGACGGGTGGCGGACGGCATGATTACGCATCCCACCAACACGCCTCCCGCCTATATTCGCGCGGTGTGCCTGCCCCGTCTGCAGGGCGGGCTGGAGCAGGCCGGGCGCCCGGTGGCCGGCTTTCGGCTGGTGCTGGGACCACTGATAGCGACCGGACGCGATGAGCAGGCAGTGACGGCGTCCTGGGAAAAACAGCGGCGCCTGCTCGGGTTTCTCTATTCCACGCCCGCTTACTGGCCCAGCCTGGACATGTTCGGCTGGCAGGACAAGGGCCGGCAGCTGCTGGAGCTCACCCGCGAGAGTCGCTGGCAGGACCTCGCCGGTATCGTCACCGACGACATGCTGGCCCAGTTTGTCCCCCGGGGCACCTACCCGGAGATTGCCGATGTGCTGCGCGAGCGCTACGCGGGCCTTGCCCACAGCATCACCTTTCCCATGCCCGAGGATCCCGCGGACGACCCGCTGGCGGCTGCGGCCATCGCCAGCCTGCGCGGCTGACTCCGCCTGCTGCGCCGGGTCGTTTGACCGCCACGGACCGAGGCAGGACAATCACCGCTTTAACGCTGGACCCGGCATGCGCAATTACCAGATCTCAGAGTCGATGAACGAGCTGTTGCTGGCGCTGTCCCGCGGTCCGGTCGCGGAGCCGCCCTGGGAAGAGTTCCTGCGCCTGCTGGGCCAGGCTCTGTCCGCGGACTTTGTCACCTTGATCCTGCGCGCCCCGAGGGAAGGCGATGCCGGCCTGGTGATCAACTCCGTGGTGCTGTCACCGTCCGTGTACGCCGCCTACAATGAGAACTATTTCGCCCTGGATCCGTTCATCAACCTGCCCCCGGGGCAGGTTTTTACCGTGGATGAATTCATGGCCTCGGAGGACTACTACAGCTCCGATTACTATCGCCAGTATGTGGAGCCCACCGGTATCAGGCACCTGATGGGGGCGGATCTCGGGGATGCGCTGGGCAACAGTGCGCGCCTGCGTTTCGCCCGCATCATCGGCC
>NZ_JAVKCQ010000067.1:0-32697 GCF_040222615.1 Haliea sp. | reverse complement strand
TCACCGTAGCTGGCAGCCAGGGCCTGGCCGGCTTCATCCTGGATATCACAAAGGCACACCTTGCAGCCTTCGTCGATAAAGCGCGCCACCGCAGCAGCACCAATACCACTGGCGGCGCCCGTAATCAGGGCTACCTTTCCTTGCAAGCGCATCGTTGTCTCCTCGTAAAAAAAGGGCCGGGACAAGCCCGGCCGGTTTGGACTCAGTCGCTGCCGACCCAGTGGTAAAGCAGGTCGTCAGGATAGTGACGCCCAATGGTCTCGGGGGCGATATCGTCGAAGCCCTGGCTGTTCGGGGGCTCCAGACGTGTCCAGTCAGTCATGCCGGTACGCCGGGTTATGCGCCACTCGCCGTCGCGCAGGGCGAAATGGTCCAGGTAGCGGCCACCGACAAAATAGTCCATCTCGGTATCGCAGGCGTTGGGAGCCGCCTGCGGATCACCACGCGGACGCATGCGGTGGTATGCCGTGAAGTAGGTCTCCGCCACAGCGTGGTCGGGGGACGTGAGTTCAATCAGGGTATTGCCGAGTTGGTGGTGGGTGCGGGTATGGGTAGCAAGCACCCCCAGGGCGAACTCAACGAAATCCCGCGGACCGCCGTCGGCGGGCCGGGGAGCGTCAGGCGCCGAGGACGGCCCCTGATAGAAGTGATGATGCACCGAGTCCGGATGGAAGACGCTGCGCAGCAGCGTCTCATCGAAACGGTCCAGAGCGCGGGCGTAGCGGGCGATCACTTCCGTGATCGCCTGCTTCGCCAGCAGGGACTGCAACTGGTCGCTCATGTCAGCCCCGAGGATCAGTTGAAGTTGTAAACCACTTCCAGGCCATAAGTGCGCGGCGGACGGGTAGCGGCGTAGGACCAGAGGCCCGCCACTTCGTAGCCGTGGGTATAGCCATCCTCGTCCGAGAGGTTGCGCCCGAACAGGCTGAACTGCAGGTTGTTGATCTCGTAATTTATGGAGGCGTCAACAATGCCCTGGCTGTCATTCTCTAGCTCATCATTATTGGTAACGCTGGTATGGTGCGCACCAATATAGCGGTAGGAACCGCGGATCCAGGCGTTACCGCCCGCGACATCCCACTCATAGGTGGCATCGATGGTACCGGTAAAATCGGGAGCTCGACGGAATTCAAGGCCGCTGAAGTCCACGGTGGAACCTTCCGCGTCCAGGAACACGAAATCATCGTACTCGGAGTCCAGATACCCCAGGTTGGCGCGTACGCTGAAGTTCTCGTTCAGGTAGGCCATGGCTTCCAGCTCAATACCACGGATGGTCGCCGTGGAGGGGTTGGCCACCACAGTCTTCTGGCCGGTGTCGGTTTCACTGGAGGGCAACTGCAGCTCCTCCTGCTTGTCCTTGTAGTCCATGTTGAACACCGTCGCGTTCAGGCGCAGGCGATTGTCCAGCAGTTCGGACTTGATGCCGATTTCATAGTTGTCGATGGTCTCGGGATCGTAGGGCTGAAAGGCTTCCTCCACGCTGGCCACGCGACCGTTGAAACCGCCTGCCCGGTACCCGCGGGAATAGGTTGCATAGAGCATGATGTTGTCATCCATCGCGTAACGCAGCCCGACCTTGGGCGTAAACTCGTCCCACTTTTCGCTCGGGTGACTGGTACGGCCATCAGCCACCGTGAACACTTCACCGTACTGCTGCGATTCCTTTTCATCCTCGGTCCAGCGCCCACCCAGGGTCAGGGTCCACTGGTCAGTGAAACGGTAATCGGCCTCGAAGAACGCCGCCATGGATTCGGTCTTCTGCACCGTTGTCTGCGGGATGTCCGCAATCAGGCTGGTGAAGCCAGGATCGAGGGGAGCGCCGTTGGCAAGATCAAGGAAGCCAATGTAGGAACGCATGCGGCTCTCGTACTCGGAATCCCAGAAGAACAGGCCACCCACCATGCTGAAGGCACCGCCGTCATCCCAGGTCAGGCGCATTTCGTGGCTATCCTGCTTCCACTCACCCGGCCGGCGAGTGTGATAGAGCAGGTCCGGGGTACCGTCCCAGTCCTGCAGACTGTCTTCATCAGACTCCCAGCGGCCGAAAATATAGTCAAACCGCAGCGCATCGCTGATCTCCCAGCGCGCCTCGACAATGTGAGTGTCCGTGTCGAAGAAGGCTTCCATGAAGTTGTCGTTCAGCTGATCGCGCAGTGTCACGTTCGTGGTGAGATCCGGCGCTGGAGCCGGCTCTCCGCCACCACCGGCGACGCCGTTGCGGTCACCGGTAATGGTGGTGTTGTTGTTGGGCGAGCAGTAGTTGTAGAAGATACAGAAGGCCTGATCCGGGCGCGTCGCATTGACCAGCGCTGGTGTGTCCTGATCCAGGCGTTCGCGGATATAGGAGTATTCCAGCTCCAGCGTGTCGGTGGCGTTCCACAGGAAATTGGCCCCGAGCTGCTCGTAGTCCTGGCGACCCTGGTCGCCGCGGCGGGTGACGTTGTCGTAGTAACCCTCGCCCTGGTCGCGCTTTGACGCCGTCAGTTTGACCGCGAGGTCATCAGTAACGGCAAAGTTGAACACACCATCCAGGTACCAGGTGTCGTAGTTTTCAACGCCGGCGCGGAAGCGGCCGCCGAGTTCCCCGGTTGGCTGGCTACGCGTGATGTTGATGATACCGCCTACTGTGTTACGGCCGAACAGAGTGCCCTGCGGGCCCCGCAGCACTTCCACGCTGGCGATATCGATACCGCGCAACAGTGCGCCAGCGGTTGAACCGATAAACACGCCGTCGACGCTGACGCCAACTGCGGGATCGAAGTTCTTTTCAAGGTCCGCGATGCCCACGCCACGTACGTAGATTGCCGCGGTACCGCCGGGGCCCTGCCCGGTGTCATCGATGATCACGTTGGGGGCTATATTGGCCAGGTCCTGGATGTCGCGTGCGAACTGACGCTGGATTTCCGTCTCGCTGAGCGCGCTGACCGCGAGGCCCACGTCCTGCATGCTCTCTTCCCGCTTACGGGCGGTAACGGTAATCTCTTCCAGCATACCCGCCTGGGCGTTGACCACGGTCGGGGCCGACAGGCCCACCGAGGCCGCGGCGATGGCGGCAAACATGATGTTGCGTTGTGTTTTCATGGTGCGTCTCCTCGACGATATTGTTAATAGTTATTGGCGGCTTGCAGTATTTTGCCAGGGCCTCTCTCAGCCCTCCGGTGCCCTCAGCGGAGCACCGGGTATGGGGTTGAAATAATGAATCTTGACGTCGCGCCGGGTGATCTTCCAGCGTCCGTCCTCGCGTCGCACGGTATCAGTATAGGTCGCCCCGACGATCTGGCAGTCGGTATCGCCGGTCAGGGTGCCCACGCAGTCCACGTCGCAGACGCAGCTGGCGTTGTCCCCATCGCGGAACCGGATGACGTGGTTGGTGGACAGGTGGTGCGACTCCTGCCAGGCGGGCCAGAGGATATCCTGAACCGCTTCGCGGATACCTTCGTGGCCGCTGAAAGAACCAAAGGGCGGGCCGATATTCCAGACGCAGTCCCCGCTCCAGATGGACAGGAAACGGTCGAAATCGCGTTTGTCGAAGCCGTGACAGTAATCCGATGTCAGGTCGATAATGGCCTGCCGACTTTCCAGTTCGTCGATTCTTGCCACCAGGGCTGCCAGCATCACGCTGTCGTCAGCCATACGTCCCACCTCATACCATTGTTATCGTTAAAATATCCGCAGCAAACCGCGGCTGAGCAATGTTAACCGAGTTCGCTTGTTTGCGTCTAGCAAGTGTAGAGGTATTTCAGGCCGAGTCAAGCCATCAGCCCGGCACAATGCCGGGCCCCAGGGCGGTCGAAACCGGTTGCAGCCTGTTTCAGGCTGGAACAAATATCAGGCGACGACCCTGGCACAGCGGCAAGGCTGCGGAGTCGCCGGTGGGTGCGTATCGCACGCCACCGCCCCGGAACTCAGTCCCGCGGGCCAAAGGCGAGCAGCACATTCCCGGGCATGTGGAAGTAGATCCCATAGCCCGAATTGACGAACATCATGCCGTTGCTGAATACCGGGCCAGCGGCACCACCGAAAGAGCCTCCCCTGGCGGTACCGCCATCGGTGGTCTGGTATTCCCGCACGCTGTCGAATGACCACAGCACCTCGCCGTCGTTCCGGTCGTAGGCGCGCAACACCCCGTCCATGGCCCCGGCAACAACTGCGCCATCGATAGCCGAGGCCGCAGCGGACAGCCCGGGCTGGCAGAACTCGCGGCCCTCGCAGATATCCGCGTTGCGGTTGAACCACAGCACCTCGCCGCTGCGGATATCGACCGCGTACATGCCCGGGAACATCTCCCCCGGCCAGCGCGGGCCGCCGTCAAAATCCGACATCGGCACGTACAGCACATCCCCGTCCAGCGCCATGCCGAAATGGACACCGCCCTGGATACCGCCGCGCCCCAGCTTCTTGCGCCAGACAATTTCCCCGCCCTTGTCGGGGTCCAGGGCAAAGATCTCGCCGGACTTCTGCCCCGCCAGCACCAGGTCCCGCCCCTCCGAGCTGGTCGCGAGGATGGTCGCGGCGCCGAAGTCGTAGTCGGGGCCGTCCTCCGGCGGGCAGTTGATCCGGTCTTCGGTTTCACAGCCCATGTTCCAGGCATCACCGGCCGTCATCTGCTGGCTCCAGACGATGCTGCCGTCGTCGAGACTGAGTGCCAGAATGGCGTCACTGGTGTCGTTGGCCGGCGAGGAATAGTTCTCGCCGGTGCCGACATACATGACACCACGCGCGGGATCCAGTGCCGGCGTATTCCAGACCGGCGAACCCGAGGGCGCAATCCGCGCCGTACCCGCCGAGTTTTTCCCGACCACGGCGGGCTTCTCCGCAATCGTGTAGCTGGTGTGCAGTTTTTCACCGCTGCGGGCTGCGTAGACCGCAACGCCGCCGCGGAAGGTGCAGCAGGCGTAGCCGGGGTCTGCCGCAGCCGTCACTTCCAGCGAAGACAGGGGCACATACAGGCGGTCGCCGTGAAGCGCAGGGGACGCGGTCAGGGTCAGGCTGGGATGATCATCGGGCCGGTCGCGCCACACCAGTTCGCCGGTGACCGCGTTGAGCGCGTAGACGTTGCCCACCAGGTCACCAAAGTACAGCAGCGGCGCTGCGGTGGCGCCCTCTTCCCAGTCCGCCACGACAATACCATTGCGCACTTCCGCCACCGTGGCGAAGCGCCAGCGGATACAACCGGTTTCCCGATCCAGGGCGTAGACGGTGCCGTCCTGGCTGCCGACGAACAGGGCGCCGCCGGCAATCGCGGGCTGGGACCGGGCGCGCAGGGCGCCGGGGAACGCGAAGGCCCACTTCAGCTCCAGATTGTCGAGGTCCGCCGCGCTCATCCCCGCCAGCTCCCGATCATAGAAGCGGCGGTTGCCGGGGTTTACGCCCCAGCCCCGGGTATCCGGGCGCGCGGCGAAATCGAACCGTGCACGCTCGGCGCTGCACATGGGCGCTGCGCTCTGCAGGTGGGCTTCGGCCAGGCTCTGCCCGGACAGATATTCCGCAACCCGCTGCTGCTCAGCCGCGGTCATGTTTGCCGCCTGGGTCTGCATGACCCCGCCCTGCATGGCGCGCAGGATCGAACTCGGCGGCATGATCTGCAGCAGGCTCAACTGCGGCGCCTTGGCCACCCCGCCCTCATGGCAGCTGGCGCAGTATTGCTGGTAAAGAGTGGCGCCATCGCGCTCTGACGCGCTTCCGGTTGCGGCACCGGCAACCGCGCTGCCAGTTGCCACCAAAGCCGCTAAAATCCATTGCAGGTGTTTCATGCTGTCTTCTCCACGCGATAGCCCGAACGGGGAAAGTGAACCACCACCTCTCCCGCCCTGGGATCTGTACGACGAACGGCGATATCCTCATGGGTGAGCCTGACCAGCTCTCCCGCAACCGGCACCGCGCCATAATCCTCCGGCGTTACCGCCACTTCCATCCCGGCTGCAAGGCCGGGCATTGCCTCTTCCATTACCAGTATCTCGGCAGTGGACCGTTGCTCCCTGGCAATCGCCAGGGCGGCACCGGCATCCAGTTCGCGGCGGTCACCGTGACCCAGCGCGGCGACCCTTTGTTCCCACGCACCGATATGGGGAAAACCCGACAGCAGGTTATCGCCATTGCGTATATTGCCCCTGCACATCCACACCGGGAAGTAACCCAGGATGTCGGCCCAGGAGGGCTCGGCACCCAGCAGGTAGTCGCGCCCGTCCGTCAGCATCGTCTCCAGCAGCTGCAGCTGGGCACTGAACTGGGCATACAGGTGCGGCAGGTCGCCGGGCAGGGAGGCAAAATCAAGGAAACTGAAAAATGCGCTGCGATCCTTCAGGATCGCTTCCGGCAGGTCGGTATTGGTCCCCATCGACAGGCCCGCACCGGGCCGGAAAAAGGCCGCGTCACTCCAGCTGGCCAGCGCCAGGCACAGGCCCTTGCTGCCCTGCGGGAACAGCGGCCGAGCCGGATGCCGCCGTTCCAGCTCGCTGGCGATACGCTGGGTATCACAGTAAATATCAGCGCCGATCTGCAGCACCGGGGTCTTGCGATAGCCGCCGGTCAGCGCGGTCAAGTCAGGCTTGGGCATGACCACCGGAATCTCTACCGAGTGCCAGGCCAGGCCTTTCAGGCCAAAGGCCAGCCTCACCTTCTCGGCAAACGGCGAGATGTCGAAGTGATGCAGGATGTAATCCATCGGCTGTGTTTATCCTTTATTTTTTAACTGGTACCGCAAAAAAAGGGCCGACAAAGCCGGCCCTCAAGCACCGCAAACACCAACCCGGACGCCGCCGGATTCCACGCTCCGACCGGCCGCCTGTCGATTCTACTTGCCCAGCCGGCGTTCCAGCTCGACATGAAAATGCCGCAAACGCTGCTCCTGCTCGCTCCAGAGCTGACCGTCAAAGCCCCGGGAACGCATGCCCTGCTGCACTATCGGCAACAAAGAGGCGTCCTGGCTGAGCACCAGCCCCAGATTGGCGTTCTCCTCAATACTGTAATATTCGCTTGCCGGGCGCTGCTTGCCGGTGGTGTCGGTACCCTCGGGCAGACCCATCCAGGCCGGCGGCTTGTAGCTGCCGTCCGCCACCGGGAAGATCAGGGTCATGGTGTCGTAGTAGAAGCGCTCCGGGTCCGTCTCGTGAGGCAGGAACCGCATCAGGAACACCGCCTCCGGATGGCAACCGATCTGGACATTGGGGAAGATCCCCGTGGCCCAGCTGTCCGACAGCTGGCCATCGACAAACCGCTCGTATTCCAGCCCCAGCCGCTGGGCCCGGGCGCGCTTGCCTTCCTGGATGGCGCGGCGCACATCGGCAGCGGTGCCGGTAAAGCCGGAAGGATCAATACCCGCGTCCTCCAGCATCATCTTCAGACCCTCGCTCACGGTGGTCTGGTCGTGGATGCGCGGGCTGGGCTGCCCCAGGGGCACAATCATGCGGCTGGCGCCGTTCGGATACAGGTCGTACTGCACGTTCAAGTCGCCCATGACGCCGCGGGTCTCGGGGTGCACCGCGTGCAGGTGGTAGCTCTCGTAAAAGGCTTCCACCCCCACTTTCCAGTTGGCGCCCCACTCGCTGCGGACATGGCGCACCACCTTCATCTGGTCGAGGCGATAGGCCTCGAGGTAGCCCTCGGGCAGGCCGATGGCCTCCCGCAGCGGGCCGGGATTGGCGTCCATATTGATAAACACAATGCCCGCATGGCTGTCGCAGGCTACCGGCTTGAGGCCGGGCCGGTGGGCGATCACTTCCGGCTTGAAGTACTCCTCGTCGGTAATCCGGCGCAGCTCGCCGGTGTGGTGGAAACTCCAGCTGTGGAAGGGGCAGACAAAGACCTTGCGATTGCCGCGCTCCTCGTGGACCAGGCGCGCGCCGCGATGACTGCACACGTTGTAGAAGGCCTTGATACCTTCCTCGGTGCGGGTCACGATAATGGACTCGTTGCCAATGTCGAACAGGAAGTAGTCGCCGACCCCGGGAATATCTGCTTCTACCCCGGCAATGAGCCAGCTGCGCGTCCAGATCTTGTCCCACTCAAGCGCCATGTAATCGCGGCTGAAATAGCCGTCCTTGCTGGCGATATCCACGCCGTTGTCGAGTTCCGGCTGTTTCGATTCCAGAGACTCCACCGGGGCATCCGGGTTGATGACTGCTATGGGAATTCCCTTCGCATTCATGGCTGCTCTCCTCTATTTTTTATCGAGTGTGAAAACCGGCAGGGTTATGCTGTCCGACCAGGCCGCGAAATCAACCAGGACTGGCGCCCCCACCGCCACATCTTCCGGGGCGCAGTCGACGATGTGGCTCATCAGCGCAGGCCCCTCTTCAAGAGCGATCAAGGCAACCACGTAGGGCGCCTCGTAGGCCGCCGAAATCGCTCGCCGCACCACGGTAAAACTGCTGACCCATCCACGCCCGCTGGCGGCGGTCCAGCTGAGATCACGACCGTGACACTCGGCACACATGATCCGCGGATAGAACTGGTAGCTGCCACAGCTGCCGCAGCACTGCAGGCGCAGTTCGCCCACCCGGCAGCCGGCGATGTAAGCTTCCGCCAGGGTGCCCGGTGCCGGTTGGATTTTCTTCATGTCAGCCGACCTCCCTGCCGAGAATCAGTGTACTGTGGCTGGACATGATCCCGCCCTGGGCGTGCAGCAGGCCGACAGCGGCATTGGCAAGCTGACGCTCCGCCGCGGTGCCCCGCAGCTGCCAGACCGATTCCGTCAGCGCAAACATGGAGCCGGGATTACCCGGGTGGCAGTGGGACAGCAGCCCGCCGTGGGTATTGACCGGCAGGGCTCCCCCGGGGCCGATGCCGGCGCTGGTGATGAAGTCGCCGCCTTCGCCCTTGGCGCAGAAGCCGAGATCCTCCAGCTCCACCAGCACGGTGGGCGTGAAGCAATCATAGAGCTGCGCGAAATCCATATCCCGTGGTCCCAGCCCGGCCATGGCGTAGGCGCGCTGGCCCGATTCCACCGCCGCCGAGGTGGTCAGGCTGCGAGCCTGGCTGATGTGCTCGTGGCTATGGCCCTCGCCAATCCCGAGCAGGTACACCGGCGCCGGGGATAAATCCCTGGCTCGCTCGGCGGAGGTCAGGACGATGGCGGCGCCGCCATCGGACACCAGCGAACAGTCCAGCAGGTGCAGCGGGTCGGCGATCATGCGCGAGGCAAGCACATCGTCGACGCTGATCAGGTCGCGCATCTGTGCCGCGGGATTGCGCGCGGCATGCGCGCGACAGGCCACCGCCACCGCAGCGAAATGCTCCGCTGTGGTGCCGTATCGGGCCATGTGCGCCTGTGCGATCAGCGCGTAGTAGGCGGGCACCGTCGGGCCGTAGGGCTGCTCGTACTGCGGGTGCCCGGTGGCGGACTGCATCAGCATGGCCTGGTCGCGGGTGAGGCCGCTGCGCAGGCTGTCCGCCATCGCGATCACGATGGTGTCCGCCATCCCGGTAGCGATCGCCGACGCGGCGTGATGCAGGACTGAAAAAGTGGTGCCGCCACCGGCGCCGGCGGCGAAACAGTAGCGGGGAAAGATCTGCAGGTACTCGGCGATGGCCTCCGCGTGGTAGAGCATGGGCTGGGACATGCTGTTGCAGGTCACCAGGCCATCCACCTGGGTCTTGTCCAGACCGGCGTCCGCCAGTGCCAGCAGAATGGACTCGACGCAGAGCTCCGTTGCGGTGGCGTCAGGCACAATCCCGACCCTGGTGTCGGCGGCCCCGACAATGGCCACCTTGCCACGCAGACTGTCCATCAGCGCTCCATCATCGCGGTGGCTACCCCGGGGGTAATGACCTCGCCGGCCTCGTTCTTGATAAATACCTCAATCTGCACTTCTCCGCTCGCCGGGTCCACGGCGGTGACCTTGCCGCCGGAGTAGAGTGTCTCGCCAATGTAGCTGGCCGCGCGATTGGAATACTCGATGCTGGTCAGGCGGCCCGCGTTACCGAGCCACTCCTCCACGCACTGGTTCAACCAGTCACCGAGCATGGGGCCGGCAATCACCAGCCCCGGATAGCCTTCGACTTCCGTGGCATAGGGGTGGTCAAAATGGATCCGGTGCGCGTTCCACAGCGCCGCGTTGTAGAGGAACAGCTGTACGTTGTCCGGTTTCAATTCGCGCCCGGGCAGCTCGTCGCCCACCTGCACATTTGCTCCCGCCAGTCTCTCGGTCAGTGCCACAGTCTTTACCTCAGAATTCTCGTGGTTTGCTCGCGGATCACCTGCTCACCCGCGTCATTGGCAATCCGCAAGTCCGTTTCATAGAAAATCAGCGGTCCGGAGCGACCGTGCTTTTCGTAGATATTGGTCAGGGTCCGGGTCGCGGTGAGCCAGTCCCCGGGATACACCGGCTTCAGGTAGTCGATCTTGAGGCCACCCGCCATGGCCCGCTCCAGCGGGAATTTCGGCAACAGGGTGTCGATGGACACGCCGTCGGGGGTCAGGTCCTCCAGCTCCACCACGTCCCAGAACAGGGCGACGTGAAACATGGGGGGCGCCTGGTCGCCGTCAAGGTACTTGCGCTGACGGTTGCCGGTGGCAATGGCGTACTTGCGGATGTCCCGCCGGGTCACCAGCTCGCGGTGCGGCGCGCTCTGGCGCCCGATGTTGGCGAGCAGCTCGTCACTGAGCAGCGTGGTCATACTTTTCTGTCTCCCGTGTTCCAGTAAGGGTCGCGCAGTTCACGTTTGAGGATCTTGCCCGTCGGCGCTTTCGGCAGGCTGTCGACGAAATCCACCGAGCGCGGTTTCTGATAGGACGCCAGGTGCTGGCTCGCGGTGGCGATGATTTCGGCCTCTGTGGCACTCATCCCCGGCTTCAGCACCACGACGGCCTTCACCGACTCGCCCCACTCGGCGTCCGGGATGCCAAATACCGCGGATTCGAGTACCGCAGGGTGCTGGTGAATGGCCGCCTCGACCTGGGTGCTGTAAATATTCTCACCCCCGGAGATGATCATGTCCTTGGCGCGATCGACGATAAATACATACCCGTCTTCATCCCATACCGCCACGTCCCCGGTATACATCCAGCCATCGCGCAGGGTCTGCGCGGTCAGGTCCGGTCGCTGCCAGTAGCCGATCATATTGGCCTCTGACTGCACCAGGACCTCACCGGGCGTGCTGCTGTCACGGGGGACGGTGTTACCGTCGGCGCCCACCAACTTGATGGTGGTCATGAACCCTTCCCGACCACAGGAGCTCAGCCGCTCGGGATGAATGCCGGCAATGGCGTTGGCATGGTCCTCCTGGGACAGGAAGCTCATGGTCATGCCTTCGGTCTGGCCGTAACCCTGGATGAGGGTACAGGGAAACGCCTCCAGCGCCGCCTTGACCACGCTGTGCGGCATGGGACCGCCGCCGTACTGGATATTACGCAGGCTACTGAGGTCGTAGTCGGCAAAGTTGTCCACCGCCATCATCCAGTTGAGCATGGTAGTGATACCGAGGAAGGCGGACACCCGCTCGCGCTGAATCACCTCCAGCGCCAGCTTGGCATCAAAGTTGATCAATACCAGCGGGCAGCCGTGGGCCATGTAGTTCATGGCCAGCCCGACCGGGATATGAAACATCTGACCGGTCAGCATATAGACATCGGAGGGCACGATGCGCTCGGCGACGGTCTGGTTGATCATGCCCGCGAACAGGGAGCGATGGGTGTGCAGGGCGCCCTTGGACTCGCCGGTGGTACCGCCGGTGTACAGAATGAGCACCGGGTCGTCGCCCCCGACCGAGGCGGACTGGGGGGGCTCCCCGGCGCTGGCCGCGGCCAGCAGGGCTTCGTAGCTGCCATCGCTGCCCGCACCGAAACCGAGGCAGCGGGGAATGCCCGCCTCCGCCGCCAGACTTGCCGCGAGTTCCGCATACTCGCTGGAACAGACCAGCACCCGGGGCTCGCCCCCGGCGGCGATCTTGAGCAGCTCGGGGCCACCGAGGCGCCAGTTCAGCGGCTGCACGATCAGGCCTATGCGCGCGCAGGCATAATAGATCTCCATATACTCGATGCAGTTCTTCGCCAGCACAGCCACGCGCTCGCCCTTGCCCAGCTGCAGTTGCGTTGCCAGCCCGTTGCCCAGGCGACGCACACGCTCGTCCAGTTCGCCATAGGTCATGCGCCGATCATTCGGCACATCGATCAGGGCCTCCCGGTCAGGTGCCAGGCGGGCGGTCTTCGCGGGAATTTTTCCAATGTTCACCAGGCGTCCCCGTCAGTAGCTCTTGTCGAGTTCAAGATGGCGCTGCAGCAGCTCCCAGGCGCCCTCCCGCCGGACCACCCGGTCGTGGTAGACCCCTGCAGTCAGCAGCGAAATCGCGCCATTCTCGGTGGCGAACAGGGTCAGGTTGGACACCACGGCGATGCCCTCCTCCGCGCCGGTATCCGCCGGGAAGAAAATATTCGACACCACGTGGCGCCGCTTGTCGGTCTGCTCCGCCATGGATCCGGTCATCAGCTGCATGATGCCCTCGCGGGATTCGAAGGGACCGATCAGGTCACCCCCGGCGATGCGCATGCTGAAGGAGGCGTCCGCGGCAAAGCTCGCCGCGAGCATCTCAACGTCGCGCTCGTCCAGGGCGTAGGCCGCCCGCGCGAGCAATTCGTGAATCGCGAGTTTTTCGTTGCTGTCGAGTGCAGCGGTCATAGACTGTCTCCCGTTGCAGGCACATCCGGGGTATCGCGCCCGCGACAAGAAAATGTGTGCCCGCTATTTTCATTATTGTTGGTCCAAAAAACCTGATGCGAAATCATAGTTCCCTTTTGAACATTATTCAAGAAAAAAATGGCGTGCCAAATCTGGACAAATCCGTAGCCGCCTGTGGGCTTAGCTGCTACAGTTTCCGGCCATGGAAAATTCTCCCAAAACAGCGCGCCGGAATTCAGCCAACCCCGTGCCGGGAGACACTCCCGCTCGGCGCGACGGTCGCGGCGAAAAGCGCCGCCGACGCATCTACAAGTCCCTTCACGACTGCATCATCAACAAGGGCTATGTGAAGACCACCCTCGCCGATATCGCTGAGGGTGCGGGCATGACTGCCAGTCACCTGCTGTATTACTTCAACGGCAAGGAAGCGATCCTGGAGCAGTACTTCGCCAACGTGGCGGTGCGATTCCTGGAAAGAATAGAGTCCTTCTCACAGCATCCACCTCGGGAACAGGTGGAGATGCTGGCGGATTTCTGGTTCCGCGGAGAGACCAGCACCCGTCTCGAGATCGGGTTCATGCTGGAATGTTTCGGCGCCGCGGTAAACGACGACGTCCTCCGCGTCACCAAAGCGGATTTCGACAGCCGCTGCAAGGCGCACCTGATGGAGGTCTTCCGGGCCGCACCGGCCCTGGTACTCGACAACGAGAGCGACTCGGCGGAAATCGCCTACTCGATGATGATCGGTCTGCGCTCCGCCGTGTACTTCGATGAGGATATCAGCCTCGACCGCGCCCACCGCCTGTTCACGAACGCCGTGAACAGGATGTGCGGCTTCGGAGCCTGAGCCACTAGCGCAGGCGCGGCAGCACCTTCTCCGCGATGTAGCGCAAGCGGCGGTTGCCGGACTCCAGCGACTCCCCGGGAAACTGCGCCCAGAAGTGAATGTCGCTGATCAAGGGGTAGTCCCGCACCAGCTTGCTCAGCTCGGCAACCGCCATATCCGCGTCCCACATTTGGTAGAGACCGTTCTCGATGGCAGTGAAGACATCGTCAAACAGGGTGGCTTTTTCCGGTGGGCCGAAGGCTCCCCATTTGATGTACTCGTTGGTCTGATACAGGATGTGATCGCCAATCCTGCGCGCCTCGGCCTCCGGGTCCTCGGCGATGATCGCCCAGCAGCCCATGACCACATTGCCCTGCTCCAGGGTCTTGCCCTGGCTCAGCAGCGCCTCGCAGTAGTTGTCGATTCCCAGGCCGCCGGTGCAGAGAAAACCGTCGGCAACCCGCGCCGCCCGCTCGATCGCTGGCGGCGCCATTCCTCCCAGCAGGATTTTCGGCGCGTGCACCGGTGCGGGCGTCACACTCAGGTCCCCCACCGTGAAGCGCTTGCCGCTGAAGTTCACCGGCTTGCCGGACCAGCTGCGGCGGATGACTTCAATACCCTCCTCCACCAGGCTGGGACGATGTGACAGCTGGCGCCCGAACTGGTCGAATTCCAGCTGCCGGTAGCCGATGCCGACGCCGAGATCGAAGCGGCCGCCGCTGAGCAGCGACACCGTGGCGCAGTCCTCGGCCATGCGCACCGGATCGTGCAGCGGCAACAGCATCAAGTTGGTGCCGATGTGCATGTCGCGGGTGCGGGCGGCAATTGCCGCGGCGAGCACCAGCGGCGACGGGGTATAACCATCGTCGCAAAAGTGGTGCTCGGTCAGCCAGGCCGAATCGAAGCCGAGCTCTTCAGCGGCGGCAATCTGGTCCAGCCGGCTGGCGTAGAACTGTTCGAAGTCCTCACGCCAGGGCGCGGGATTGCGGAAGTCGTACCACAGGCCATAGTTGACAGATGAGGTCATGATTGAATTCTCCGGGGATCAGGCGATTTCGGCAAGAAAGGCGAGCAGGTCGCTGTTGTAGCGCTGCGTCTCTTCGATGAAGGGCGCGTGGCCAACTCCCTCGTATTCCACGACCCGGGCATTGGCGTTGTTCGCCCCGACCCAGCGGCAAATATCCGGGGCGACAAATACATCTTCGGTCCCGACGAACGACAAAATCGGCAGCTCCAGACCGGCGAGTTGCTGCCGCTGATCGAGCTGCGCCAGTTGGCCCAGTGTCACGTGTGCCATGGGCGACGCCGCGCAGAACACCTGCCACATCCAGTTGACGAGCGGCTCGCCGACCTCTTTCGCGCAAACTGCGTGCGACAGGCCCGCCAGAAACCCGATGCGGTCCGCTTGCAGCGCCGCTATCGTGCCCGCCATGTCTTCGTCCGTGCCGCCGGCCTCGAAGCCCGGCTTGCGGGTGTAGATCGGCGTCGCACCACCGGTGAGCACCAGCCCGGCACAGCGCTTGCCCAGACGTTCGGCCGCCTCCACCGCCACCGCGCCGCCCAGGGACCAGCCGTTCAGTACTACCGACTCGAGACCCAGCTCTGCCACCAGCGCCACAACATCACCCGCGATCGCGAGAATGCCCATGTCGGCGAAGTCCTTGTCGGAGCGCCCGCATCCACGATGGTCGATCATCACCACCCGGTGCCCCGCGGCCAGCAGAGCCGGCAGGGTGTTGTCCCAGGCCCGGCAACTGAATCCCCAACCGTGGATCAGCAGGATTGCGCTGCTGCCGCTGCCGTAGTCCTCGTAGTAGACGTTCTTGCCACACTCGGTCGTCAGGTAAGCCATAGTCTTATTCCTTCTTGCTGAGAAGCCGTTTTATGTTGGACTCGTAGTCATTGAATATCGCCGGCAGGTCCAGGGCTTCGGCATTCACCAGCCACTGGTAAATGATGCCAAAGATAAACGCGTTGAACTGTACCGAAAACTGTTCCGGGTTGATAACGGGGTCAATCTCACCGGCCTCGATGCCGCCGCGAACCCAGCGGGCGGCGTCCTCGCGGTAGACCCGGTGGTGGTCCGCGAGCTTGCTGCGAATCCTGGAGTCGTGGCCGAGGGACTCGTACCAGAGGATGTACATGGCGCGCATGTAGTTTGCCTCTGCGGTGAGAAAATCGCGCAGCGCGTCCAGCGCCGCCAGTACCGCTTCAATCCCGGTCTTGCCACCGACATAGCTCGTCAGGTGCTCCTTCCAGCGGCCATCGAAGCGCACGAAGAGTTTGTTCAGGAAGCCCTCTTTCGAGCCAAAGCGGGAGTGGGCCAGGCCGCGGCTGTAACCCGCCAGCTCACCGATCTCCTTGAGCGTTGTGCGCTCGGTGCCGCGCTCAATAATCAGCTCAATGGCGGCCTCGAACATGCGCTTGTCCGATAGCGCCGTGCGCTCCGCCTGGGTTCTGCGCCGGGTCGACGACTCCGGCCCCTTTGCCTGTGGTCTCATCAACTGTTCTCCCCGATGGCAACCTTCAGGGCAAAGGTTGCAGTTATTTTATTGTTTCTATTTCAAACTCTCCGGCGGCGTGCTGCAGGCGCAGGAGTTTCTTGTCGATTTTACCGACACTGGTTTTGGGTATCCCCGCCACAAACGCCCAGTATTCGGGAATCCAGAACTTCGCTACCCGATCATGGAGAAAGGCGCGCAGCTCGGCGGCGCCTATTTCGCTGTCGGTCACCAGGATTGCCAGCGGCCGTTCCTGCCAGCGCTCGTCACCCGTGGCGATGACCGCGACTTCCACCACCGAGGGATGGGCCAGCAGCGCGTTCTCCAGATCGACAGACGAGATCCACTCGCCCCCCGACTTGATGACGTCCTTGGTCCGATCGGTCAACTGGACGAAATGCCGGTCGTCGATGTGACCGACATCGCCGGTGCGCAACCAGCCGTCACTGGTAAAGGAGTCCGGAGCACTGTCCTTGTAGTAGGCGCCTGTCACCCAGGGGCCGCGCAGCTGCAGCTCACCCACATCGCGGCCATTGTGGGGCAATGCCCGACCTTCTGCATCCACCACGCGGACCTGCATGCCGGGCACCGGACGCCCGCTCTTGGCGCGCCAGGGCGTTTCGCCGCCTGGCCCCGGATCCCGGGGCGGATGGGACAGGTGGCACAGAGGGCTGGTTTCGGTCATCCCCCAGCCCTGCAGCACCGGCACGCCCCAGCGATCCCGGGCGGCGTCAATCAGCGACGGTGCCACCGCGGCGCCGCCGCAGACGAGCATGCGGAAACTGCTCATGTCCAGCCCGCCCTGCTGGGACGCGCGCAACAGATCACCGAGGATCGTGGGCACGGTGGCGGTAAAGGTCGGACGGTTGGCGCGGATCATGGACTCGATACCTGCCGCCTGCAGATGCGGGCCAGGCATGATGAAGTCGCTGCCGCTCATCCAGCCGCTGTAGGGCAGGCCCCAGGCATTGGCGTGAAACATCGGTGGCAGCAGCAGGATGCGATCCCGTTCGTTGATGCCAAAGGTGTCGGTCGCCCGGGAGGCGAGGGAATGCACAAAAGTCGTCTTGTGACTGTAGACCACGCCCTTGGGATTGCCGGTTGTGCCACTGGTGTAGCAGACCGCCGCCGCGGCGGTTTCATCCAGTTCGGGCCAGTCAAAGCTGCCACTCTGGCGCGCCAGCAGCGCATCGTAGTCACTGGCGGCTATGCCGCCCACAGCGCCGTCCGGTCCGTCTACCAGCAGAATGTGCTCGACCGTTTCCAGCAGGGGCACCACGGGCAGGAATATTTTCTCCAGGCTGGCATCCAGGATCACCACGCGGTTGCCGGCGTGATTGATCACATAGGCAATCTGCTCCGGCGACAGACGGATATTGACCGTGTGCATGATTGCGCCCATGGAGGGGATCGCCAGATAGGCTTCCATGTGCGCCAGGTTGTTCCAGCTGAAGGTGGCAACGCGATCGCCCCGTTCAATTCCCAGAGCCTGCAGCGCCAGGGCCAGGCGCTCCGCCCGCTGCGCCACCTGGCGGTAGGGGGTCCAGTGGGTCTCGTTGCCGTCGAAAACACCTACCCGGCTGTCGGGGAACACGGCGGCGCCGTGCTCCATGATCATCCGCACCGTCATTGGCAGGTGCATCATTGTCGCCATCATGTTCAAACGTCTCCTTACCAGCGACCCTTGGCCGCCGCTTCCGCCTCGGCCAGCAGGGCCGGCACATCGTACTCAAGACCGCGGGCATAGGCGGAGTCCACCTTGCCCTGGCGGTAGAGCGCATAGGCGCCTTCGACAATCGCTGCCAGACGCCAGAAGGCGAAACACAGATAGTAATCAAGATTGGCAAGGGAGTAGCCCGTGGCTGCTCCCCAGCGCCCCGCCAGCGCTCGCCGGCTGGTGATCCCGGCGCGCCGGCTCACCGCCTGGATATGCTGGAACCCGGGCGGGTCGAGATCGCGCGGGCCCCAGAACATCAGGAACAGGCCGAGGTCGGCGAGAGGGTCGCCGATAGTCGCCAGCTCCCAGTCAATCACCGCAGCGAGCCCGGGCCGATCCGGATGCGACAGGGTATTGTCGAGATGGTAGTCACCGTGTACGAGACCGACGGGGCCGTCGGCGGGCAGGTTGGCCAGCAGCCACTCCGCGAGCTCCTGCAGCAGGGGCAGCTCGCGCACCGGCGCCTCGGCCCGAACCGCTTGCCAGCGGGTGATCTGGCGGTGCAGGAAATTGTCCGGATTGCCGAATTTCTCCAGCCCGATGTCGCGCCAGGGCGCCCGGTGGATGGCGGCCAGCTCATCGACCAGGTCCTCGCCCAAGCGGTTGACGCTGGCGGCACTGTCGGGATAAGCCGGCGGCAGGATATCGGTAATGGCAACGCCGTTGACGTGGGATACCAGCAGGAACGGCCGGCCGATAACCGCCGGATCCTCGCACCAGCCCATGACCTTTGGCGCCTTGACATGCCCCTGGATGGCACGCAGCACCGTGGCCTCACGCTCTATGCCGCGGTGCGCCGTGGCCGATATGGTATTTTCCGGCGGCGTACGCAGCACCAGCGGGCCGCTCTCCGTTTCCAGCAGCAGTGTCAGGTTGGCATTGCCACCGCTGAGCGCCCGCGCGACCCTGGCGCCCGGCATGCCCACTTCGGCGGCGATCCACGCCGCCAGCGGCTTGTCGAACGGGTGCTCACTCATCCCGGGACTCCGAAGCTGCTCAGCAGGCCTCCATCCACCGGCACGAAGGCACCGGTCATATAGCGGGAGCGGGCCACCCACTCCACCACCTGGGCGATCTCCCCGGGCTCGCCGTAGCGCCCCAGGGGAATGGTTTTGCGCATGGCTTCCAGCGCCTTCTCGGACAGGCCACCGGTCATCTCCGTCAGCACCAGACCGGGAATCACCAGGTTAACGGTGATGCCGCGAGCAGCGAATTCCACCGACAGCGCCCGTGTCAAACCCGCGAGGCCCGCCTTGGAGGCCGCGTAGGCGGAGTCGCCCGGAAAACCGCGGAAGCCGACCACGGCGCCGACATTAATGACGGCACTGCCGGCCCCGAGGTGGGGGTCCGCGGCACGGATGACATTGACTGCGCCGCGAAGATTCACGTCGAGCACGCTGTCCCAGTCATCCAGGGCGATGCGACCGATGCGGCCGCCGCGGTGCAGCCCGGCGTTGTTCACCACCACATCAATGGTGCCCCAGTTGGCGACCACCGCCGCCACCGCCGCGTTCACCGCCTCGGCATCACTGACATCGGCACGACAGGCCATGCAGTTTTCGCCCAGCTCATCTGCCAGGCCTTCGACATCCGCGCCGCGGGCGAGAATTGCCACTTTGTCACCTGCGCCAAGCGCACTTTCGGCAATCGCCCGGCCAATGCCGCGCGACGCCCCGGTAACGAACCAGATTTTTTGGTCTACCATTGTATCGAGTCAACCTGAGTGAGTTTATTATTTGCTTGTTTGCATCTAACAAGTCTAAACTAGGCCCCGCTCAAGTCAAGCAAAAGAAATATTGCCGGCGACATTACACCGGTCACAGGACTGGCGTCAGAGGCTCAGAGCCCCCCGACGCCCGCACTTACAAACCCGCAATAAAAGGATACCACCGTGAGTTGGAGCTTTGAGACTGACCCTGAATTCCAGCAGCAGCTGGACTGGATTGCAACCTTTACCCGGGAAGAAATTGAACCACTCGACCTTGTCTTCCGTGGCCCCGGGGACCCCTGGGATCCGAATTCCCCTGCCGCAAAGGCCATGGCGCCGCTGAAGGAAATCGTCAAGCAGAAGCGCCTGTGGGCCTGCCATATCGGCCCCGAGCTCGGCGGCCAGGGCTATGGCCAGGTCAAGCTGGGCCTGATGAACGAGATACTCGGCCGCAGTCGTTTCGGCCCCAGCGTCTTCGGTTGCCAGGCACCGGATTCCGGCAATGCGGAAATTCTCGCCCACTTCGGCACCGCGGACCAGAAACAGCGCTTCCTGCAGCCCCTGCTGGACGGCAATATCGCCTCCTGCTATTCCATGACCGAGCCCCAGGCCGGCGCGGATCCAGCGGAATTCACCTGCACCGCGACCCGGGACGGGGACGAGTGGGTCATCAACGGCGAGAAATGGTTCGCCTCGCATGCCCGCTTCTCCGAGTTCCTGCTGGTCATGGTCGTCACCAACACCGATGTTCCCATCCATGAAGGCGCCTCTATCGTCCTGGTGGAGAAAGGCACCCCGGGGATGGAAATCCTGCGCAACTCTGCAGTGGGCCCCTATGTCGAGCAGGGTGACGGCGTCCACGCCTACATCCGCTTCACCAACTGCCGGGTACCCGCGGACAACCTGCTGGGCGAAGAGGGCAAGGGCTTCCTGGTGGCCCAGACCCGCCTGGGCGGCGGCCGCGTGCACCACGCCATGCGCAGCGTCGGCGTGCTCCAGAAGGCCATGGACATGATGTGCGAGCGCGTCCTCAGCCGCACCACCAAGGGAGAACCGCTGGGCAGCAAGCAGATGACCCAGGACAAGATTGCCGACTCCTATACCCAGATCCTGCAGTACCGCCTGCACGTGCTTTACACCGCCTGGCTGATCGACAAGTACAAGGAGTACAACCGCGAAGTGCGCAAGGAAATCGCCGCGATCAAGGCCGCGACGCCGAAAGTGCTGCAGGAAGTCATCTATCGCGCCATGCACCTGCACGGCAGCCTGGGCATGTCGGATGAAGTGCCGCTGATGACCATGTGGGCCAACATTCCGGAGCTGGGCGTGGTGGACGGCCCCTCGGAGGTCCACAAGATCACCGTGGCGCGCACCGTGCTGCGCGACTACAAGCCGGCCCCGGGCCTGTTCCCCACCTACCACACGCCCACCCAGCGGGAAGCGGCCATGAAGAAGTACGGCCACTTCCTCGATCAGGCGTAAGCTGCAAGCCTCGTCCAGCCAGGGGCGCGCCCTTCCGGCGCGCCCCTAGCGGGGCACACTGATCTCCAGCCGGGGCATTGCCTCCGGCATCCCCCCCAGCGCCACCGCGCAGCGCGATGAGCCGTTGAACCAGGCCACCAGCAGCGACAGATGCAGCAACTCATCTTCCCGAAATGCAGCCAGCAGCGCCTGCTGCAAATGCCCGGGAATTCCGCCAGGGTCGAGATTGTACTGGTCGACAAAAGCCACGATGAGCCGCTCGCGCTCGCTGAGGCCGGCGGCGGGATCGTCCCCGCGAATGACCTGCACCTTGTCCTCGGTGAGCCCGTCGGCAATGGCCACATCGTAGCGCACTGCCTGGCACAGCACACAGCCGGTGTGGCGGGCATTGCGCAGGCGTGCCAGCTCAACCTCCGCTGCGCCGAGCGGCCCCGCGTCCCAGATCGCCGCATTCAGCGCCAGGTAATGGTCCAGAGTCTCGGGCACGATACCCAGTGCCGAATCCCGGATGACATTGCCGGTATTGCCCGCAGGCGGGCTCACCCTTGCCGCACTAGTCATGCTGCCTGCCTCCCACTGGCGCTGCCCGCCAGATCAAACCAAGTCGAATAAAGCCGTCGAATACGCCCAGCGCCTGTAGCAGCGCCACCAGGCCGGCCTCGCCAAAGTGCTCCTTGACCGCGTCGGCCTGGGCATCGGTCACCGCTCCGCAGTCCATTGCATACACCTCCGCGAGTTCGAGACAGGCCCGCTCCCCCGCCGAGAACGATGCTGCACGGTGCCAGTGCTGCAACTGTTCGCGCCTGTCGCTGGCCAGCGGATATTCCTCCAGCGCGAAGTCCGCCTCGCTGCGATGCAACTGCGCCAGACGCAGGCGACACATTTCCACAATCTCCGGCGGAAGTTGCGGCAACCGGTAGAAACTCGCGTACAGGCGCTGAAACTGCACGCCTATGCCGGGCAGGCGGCCCATGGTCTGTTCGCGATCAGCATTTGCTGCAATCCAGTTCATCCGCCCAGCTCCTTATCTGCCTGGTCAACATGACTCACACCGGGGCGCTCAGCCACCGAAACCTTCCCCTGCGGGCGCGTCGGCCATTCGCACCAGCCTGCTGTCCGCCACCGCCAGTTGGCGGTGCACCACGGCCTTGCGATAGTCCTCATCCGTCACCATCGCCATGAAGGCGCCGGCATTGGGGTAGCGGGCAATGAAAGCGATATCCCAGCGTTCTTCCGCGGGCCCTATGACCACACATTCGGGCCGGCCGCGCCAGACGATCGTGCCCCCCAGACGCTGGAAGATCGGGCCGCTTGCGCGCCCGTAGCGCGCGTAGGCTTCGGCGCCGGTTACTGTTTCTCCGTCGGGGTAGCTGCTGCTGGCATTGAGCCGGATAAGATTCAGCATCATGACCGGAGTATCCCGCGGCAGTGCCTTGAACTGGTCAAACTGCTCGCGGGTGGGATCGACATTGTTACTCATGATAGGTAGTGCCTCTTGTAGTATGGGAGAGCGGCCCTGCTTGCCGTGTGCGCCTCGACTTTACACCCGCAGGCCGAGTGAGTCCCGCGCTTCACGGGCCAGCGACTCGCGGAAATCCGGATGGGAGATAGCGATCAGGTCCGCCGCGCGCTCGCTCAGGGAGCGGCCGCGGAGTTCGGCCACGCCATATTCGGTGACCACGTAGTCCACCTGGGCGCGGGTGGTGACCACCCCGGCACCGCGCTCAATCGCGGCCACGAGACGCGACACTGCACCGTGCCGGGCCGTACTGGGCAGGGCGATGATCGATTTGCCGCCTTCCGAATACATGGCGCCCTGGACGAAGTCGACCTGCCCCCCGACACCGGAATAGATACGGTAGCCCAGGGAGTCCGCGCAGACCTGGCCCGTGAGGTCCACCTGAATGGCGCTGTTGATGGACATGACATTCTTGTTCTTCGCGATCACCACCGGACTGTTGACATACTCCACATCCAGGAACGCCACTTCCGGGTTGTCATTGACATAGTCGTACAGGCGCTGCGAGCCCATGGCGAAGCTCGTCACCACCCGGCCCCGGCCGATCTTTTTACGGGCATTGGTGACCACCCCGCTCTCCAGCAGGTCGAGAACACCGTCCGAGAACATCTCTGTGTGCACACCCAGGTCCTTGCGGTCACCGAGGCAGGCCAACGCCGCATCGGGAATGGCGCCAATACCCATCTGCAGGCAGCTGCCATCCTCCACCAGGCTGGCGACGTGCTCCCCCACGCGCTGATCCACCGTGGAGGTCTCGCGATTTTCGTGCAGCAGCAGCGGCGCGGCCTCGGCGTAGGCATAGTCGATCCTGTTGAGATTGATAAAGGTGTCGCCGTGGGTGCGGGGCATGTTGGGGTTGATATGGGCAATAATACGGCCCGCCATATCGCAGGCCGCGGCTGTCGCCTCCACCGATATACCCAGGGAACAGTTGCCGTGCTGGTCCGGCTTTGAGACCTGGATCAGGGCGGTATCCACCCGCTGTTCCCCGCGCCTGAACAGTTTCGGGATCTCGGAGAGAAATATCGGCACATAGTCAGCGCGGCCCTGGTTGATCAGCTCGCGAGTCACCTTGCCGGCAAAGAAACAGCGGCTGCGCAGGTGCCCTTCCAGTGCCGTTGCCGCCAGCGACTCGGCATGTTCCAGATGCAGCTGCAGAATGGTGACGCCCTGCAGTTCCTGCGCCCGGGCAACGAGGGCTTCCAGCAGCACAGTGGGCGTGGCCGCCATGGAGTGGCTCCAGAGAAACTCACCGGAGCCAATGCCGGCGACGGCCTCCGCGGCGCTATTGACGAATCGGGTCACTGACAGCTCCGTAGTTGATCAACCCTGGCTGGTAGCTTTTATCATACCGGATTCCGGGCACGCGCAGCGAAAGCAGCTATTCTTGTAACATGAAAAAGACCAGCGCGATCCTCTGGCAAGATGCCCAGCATCAGGTACTCTTCGAGATTCTGGACATGATTGCCGAACCGAATGCGGGCAAGGACGTTCTCCGTCACCTGCACGACTACAGCGAGCAACACTTCGCCCTCGAAGAGCGCTACATGATCGCGCTCGACTACCCCATGACGGCCAGCCACATCAAGGCCCACGACCGGTTTCGACAGGAAATCAGCTCACTGCTGGAACTGGGAGAAGCGGACCCGGCGTTCCGCGCCGCGGTCTCGACTTTTCTGACCGAATGGCTGAAACGCCACGTGCTGGGCATCGACAAGGACCTTGAGGCGTTCATCCTCGCCGCCGACCTGAAATAGCGTCTACAGGCGCAGTTCGGCGATCAGCCAGGCCTTGTCGGTGTCGCGGTAGCCGGAATCGGTGGCATCGAACCGGGCCAGCTTGAACTGCAGCGACAGTCGAGGACTCACTTTCCAGCCCAGCAGCAGGTCTAGCTCCCGCCCCAGCCGTTGGCTGCGCCGGTCACTACGAAAATCGTGGTACACGGCGGCCCAGCTGATGACACCCCGGTTGCCTGAGATCCCCAGCCAGCGATCGCGCAGGCCTTCACCCGGGGTCACCAGGAACGCGTCCGCCCAACCCTGGAACTTGTGCAGCGTCGCCAGAGGCGTTCGAAACCCCACCCCGTTGTCCCCACCCAACACCTCATACCCGGCCCGCAGGTTCACGGCGGGCAACGCCCAATCTGCCTCCAGGTTGTGGTATTGCGCGCGGAAATTCCCGGGGTTGTCGCCAATGTCATGCTGGCTGGCCCAGCTGGCCGCAAAGGTCAGCGCCCGCCACTGGCCATTGTATTCCAGGCCAAGGGTTTGATTGGCGTTGGCAACGGTCAGCCCGCTACCGAAAGCGCGACTGGGGTCGATATCCAGACGATAGGCAAAGGCCGCGACGGTGTGCTGCGGGTGTGGACTCCAACTACCGCGCAGCAGAGTGAAATCGCCGTCCCAGTCGGCGGGCTGGGCGCCGTCATCCGGGCCGAATACCCGCTGCACCCGATTCACGTAGCTGGCATCCAGAGTTGCGGCGGCCCCCCGCCACTGTACACGCAGTCCATCGTAGGTCTGTTCATTCTGGCGCCAGCCGACATTGCCGACAAAGCGCTGGCTGCCATGCAGGATACGCTGCCGGCCCGCCGTGGCGTGCAGACTGCCGCGACGATAATCCAGCTGCGCGCGATTGACCTCGGTGCCTTCCGGATCCGCCACTACCGGATAGTCGCCGCGGCCGTTAACCGTGGAGTTGTAGCGATCACTGCCCAGCGCGGTGACGTCGTCCAGCTCCAGCTCAACGGCGAACCCTGCCCGCGGCGCGGAGGCAAGGCTGACCCGAGAACGCAGGGTGGACGCCAGCGCTGATTCCGGCAGGCCGTCCTGGTCCACATGCTCGAGGCGGTAGCGAAAGCTGACCGCCACAGTACCGTTACGCACCATGTCCTCCAGCCCGCTGGTATCGGCCCGGACAGGGGAGTGCACCACTGCGGTGGCGATCAGGACCGCAGCCATCAGGAAATGATTGAATGTCAGCATGGTGCAGCAAACAGGTCTGCCGCCGGAGCGTCAGACCTGTTTGCCGGGTCTCCTGTCAGTATACGTCTTTGCGCGTATTGTACACGTTGAACTTGCCGGTGGGCGTCACCAGGCGAGGATCCTTGATCACATGCTTGAGGGCCCGGCTCTTGTCGTCGACCACCACGATCGCGGAGACCTGCTCCATGCCATTCCAGACCGAGAACCAGACCTCATCGCCGGCGGCGTTGAACTCGGGCTGCACGACCCGCGCAGGGCCCTCGCCTACCCCTGCCCACTCGGCAATTGGCAGCACCTCGTAGCCGGCACCGAAGTCGTCGATGTTGTATACCGCCACCGACTGGCTGACACTCTGTTGCGGATGCAGCGTGTTATCTATCCACAGGTTGCGTGACTTGGGGTGCGTTTTCACGAACAGGGAACCGCCGCCCTGAGCCGACAGCGTCCTGACAACTTTCCAGGCATGCTGGGGATGGCCTTCCGGATCCGTGCCGATAAAGGTGACGTTTTCATTGCCCAAGGCGGAAGTTACCCAGACCGGCCCGAATTCGGGATCGACCAGATTGGCGCCACGACCGGGATGCGGAATCTTGGTGACATCCACCAGTGCCTCTATTTCACGCTCCTTGGAGTCCACCACCGCAATCGTGTCGGACTGGTTGGCTGCGGTCAGGAAATAGCGGTGGGTGGAATCCCAGCCGCCATCGTGGAGAAAGCGCGCGGCCTCCAGAGTGGTCACCGACAGGGCGTCGAGGTTGCTGTAGTCCACCAGCAGAATCTTGCCGGTTTCCTTCACGTTGACGATGAACTCGGGGTGCTCGTGGGAAGCGACGATCGCCGCCACCCGCGGTTCCGGGTGATATTCCTGGGTATCCACCGTCATGCCGCGGGTGGAGACGATCTTGCGCGGTTTCAGGTCAGCACCGTCCATCAGCACGAATTGCGGTGGCCAGTAGGCTCCGGCGATGGCAATCCTGTCCTCGTAACCCTCGAATTTTGACGTTTCTACCGAGCGCGCCTCCAGCCCGACTTTCACCGTCGCGACCTGGCGCGGTGGATTCATGTACAGATCGATCATGTCGATCTTGGCATCACGGCCTATGGTGTAGACATAGCGTCCGGAATGGGAGGCGCGGGAGATGTGCACCGCGTAGCCGGTCTGCAGCACGGCGATGATGTCCTTGCTGTCGCCGTCGATCAATGCAATTTCGCCCGAATCGCGCAGGGTTACCGAGAAAATATTGTCGATGTTGTAGCTGTGCTGCGGCTGGTCGGGCCGCTCCGACTCAGGAACCAGGACCTTCCAACTTTCCAGCATCTCCGGCATGCCCCATTCGGGAGGTGCCGGCGGCTCATGCTGCAGGAAGCGCGCCATGATATCGATCTGTTCGTCAGTGAAATCACCCGAGGTCCCCCAATTGGGCATGCCCGCCGGAGAACCGTAGTTGATCAACACCTTGAGAAACTCGGTACCGCGCTGCTGGGTGATGTCCGGTGTCAATGGCTTGCCGGTGGCGCCCTTGCGCAGCACACCGTGACAGCCAGCACAGCGTTCGAAATAGAGCTTCGTGGCGTGGTCATATTCATCCTGGGTCATATCCGGCGCTCCGGGCGAGATGACCCGCTTGACGTCGCCCAGCGGTACCGGCGCGCCTTTATAGGCCATCTCGCCGGGGGTAACACCGGGGTGATCGGACTCCTCCTGCTCCTGTGCCACCACAGCCACTCCCAGCCCCAGTGCTGCTGCCAGCAGGCAGACACCAGCGCGTTGCTTCCAGTCGTTTCCAGAAATCCTCATTGCCAGCTCTCCTTTTCCGCAATGGCAGTCCCACCGCTTTAAGATGCATTTTATAGTCCTGTTTTAGTTCAGGACATGATGCAGGTCAAACCGGAGTCCTTTCCCCGGCATCCGTGGCGATCACCGGGCCGGACCCGGCGCGGTTGCCGCTGCGCTTCTTGCGCTTGCGCACCAGCGGCGGGCAGCGGTGTTCATCCCAGTAGGTTACCTGGCACTCGAGGCAGTAGTGGCACTCGTTGTCGACGATCTCACCCGTTGGCCGGATCGCCGCGATCTGGCACTCGTTGGCGCAGGTCTGGCAGGGGTGGCCGCACTCCACCCGCCGGCGCAGCCAATCGAAAACCCGGAAGCGGGTGGCAAAACTGAGCGCGGCACCCAGTGGGCACAGGTACTTGCAGTAGAACTTGCTGTTGAAGACGGTGACTGCCAGTAGCGCCAGCGCGTAGAACACATACGGTGGCGGGCGCTCGAAATTCATCACAAACACGGTCTTGAAGGGCTCGATTTCCGCCAACCGCGCGACATCGGTCATCGAATTCAGGGCCAGGCCACAGATCGCGATCAGCAGCAGGTATTTGATGGCCCAGAGGCGCTCATGCAGTGCCTGGGGCAGCATATAGCCGGCAAATCCGAGCCGGTGGGACAGTTTTGACAGCAGCTCCTGGGCCGCGCCGAAGGGGCACAACCAGCCGCAGTAGACCCCCCGCCCCCACAGCAGGATACTGAGGGCGACAAAGGCCCAGAGCAGGAACACGACCGGATCGAGCAGCAAGCTGTCCCAGGAGAAGCCGCCAGCAAGATTGCGGGCGAATCCCAGCAGGTTCACCACCGAGAGCTGCGCATGCCAGAACCAGCCGATGAACACCACGGTGAACAGCAGATACGCCAGCCGCAGGCGCTGGAAGAAGACCTTGCGCTGCACCAGCCAGTCCTGCAGGAACAGCACCAGCAGCAATATCACCAGCGCCACCAGCAGCACGATCACCCTGAGCTGGTGCTGCTGCCAGCTCCAGTGCCAGTCCGGCACCGCGGCAGCCGCCGGACCGGTATCGGCTGCGGCTGCGGCTGCGGCTGCGGCTGCGGCTGCGGCTTCGGATGCGGAGCCAGCTGCCGGTTCGGCAGCGAGCTGCGGCAACTGTTCCCGATACGCTGTCAGCACACGTTCCGCCGCCTGCGTTACGGTGCGGGTTATCACCATCGCGGTGATGGTGGCACCACTCAGGCCGTCGATGCCGACGTAGCCTGTTCGCCCGTGCGCCCCCACCCGGATGCGAGCATCCGCCCGCTTGCCGTCAAACTGGGAGACAAACGCCTGCAGGTGGGCATCGGTGATACCCACCACCAGAATCGGTTCCTGATGTGATCTTACCCGGACTGCGCGAATCAGGCCGTCCGGTGCGAGGGCGACCAGCAGGTTGACCGGTGAGCCCGAGTAGGCGGGGATGCGGACAAAGTCGTCGGTCTGGAACAGCAGCGCAGGCGCGCCGCTGACATCCGCCACCCGGTACAGGCCGGAAACAGCGGCAACCGGCTCCAGCGCGGCCGCCGCCGGCAGCACCTCGCGCGCATCGGCCAGCGTCAGCGCCGCCAGTGACCACGGTGACCCCAGCAACAGCCACAGCAGGGCTGACAAATGCAGGCAGACACGCACACTTTGCCAATGATTCCGCATGCAACCTTCCATGAACAAGCTGTAGCCATCATAGACAGGCTCTTTTAAGATGCAAATGATGTGCATCATTTTATTGCAGCAGAGTCTGGGGTTTACTGTGCGCATGACACCGTGGCTTGCCTTCATGCTTTGCGCCCACCTGAACACGGCGGCCAGTGAGCTGGTGAACGAGCGTCTCACTGCATCGGTTGCAGCCAAAGAGGCGCACTGGGGTGTCGACTGCCGCGCACAGCAATGCCAGGATCCACAACCCGCAGGTGACCACCAACATGACTGAGCGAGCAACCGGCGCGCATGCACCCGGGCTACGCGCACTGACACTGGCCTCGGCACTGCTGCTGGCACCTGACCTGGGCGCTGCCGCCAGCACCGACAACTTGCTGGAGGAGGTGGTGGTGACCGCCAGCCGGGTCCAGGAGCGCCTGCTGGACAGCAGTGCCAGCATCAGCGTACTGACCGCGGAGGATCTCGCCCGCATGACGGGCAACGGGGTGGCGGACTTCCTGCGCGATGTACCCGGGCTGCAGGTCACCGACTCCGGCCAGGCCGGTCTCAAGCGCATTCGCGTCCGCGGCGAGGCGTCCCGGCGCAGCGCCATCCTCGTTGACGGCCATGAACTGTCGGATCACAGCGAGGTCGGGACGCCGCTGACCATTCACCCGGACATGCTGGGGCGCATCGAGGTGATCCGCGGCTCGGGTTCGGTCCTCTATGGCTCCAAGGCCCTCAGCGGCGTGACCAACCTGATGACGCTCAAGGGCGGCAGCGCGCCACTGCAGGCAACAATCAAGGGCGGCTATGACGGCACCACCGGCGGCGACACCCTGTTTGCGAGCGTGCACGGCGCCAGCGGCGGCTGGAGCTACCGCCTGGCGGCGGCCGAGAGTGAACATGGCCAGCGCCGAACTGCGGCGGGACGGGCCGAGGATACCGCTTTCGACCATCGCGGCCACTATGGCTTCCTGGAGCGGACCACCGGCAGCCAGAATATCGGGTTGACCTGGGACCGCTTCGAGTCCAGTTCCGAGGTATACGTGGAGGAGGCGGCCCGCACCACCTTCCCGCTGACGGACTTTGCGCTCAACACACCGCAGCGCGACCGGGAGCGTTTCGGCCTGGACTACCAATTCGAGCCCGGGCAGGGTCCACTGGACCTGCTGACCCTGTCCACCTTCCGCCAGGAAAGCCTGCGCACTTTCATCAGCAATACCGAAACCATCTGGTACCAGCGCGATATTGACACCCGCAGCAGCTTGCGCAGTGACGGGCTACTGCTGCAAGCGGACTGGCAACCACTGGGCAACCACAGCCTGATCACCGGGGTACAGTACAGCAACGACAGGGTCAGCCAGCAGCGTTCGGTGGCGACGCGCTCCTGGGTACCGGCCATTGCGACAAGCGGCACGGAGCGGATAGACGACGACGCCACCATTCGCACCGTGGCGGGGTTTGTCCAGGACCGCTGGGCCCTGGGCGATCGCCTGACGGCCATCGTGGGCGCCCGCTACTACCGGGTTGACGGCAAGCTGGACTACAGTGATCGCCCGGGATTGGTCGCGGCTACGCTGGATTCCGATCGCCACCTGGTCGCCTCCGCCGGGCTGACCTGGGCCCTGCAGCCGGACAGTGTCTGGCGCCTCAATGTGTCCGAGGGTTACCTGTACCCCTCGCTGATGCAACTCGCCACCGGGGCCTACGCCGGTTCCAGCTTCGTCAATCCGGCGCGCGACCTGGAGCCGGAAACCAGCGTCAATCACGAGCTCGGCTGGCGCCTGATGACTGGCCCCTGGACCGTGGACGCCGCCCTGTTCTACTCGGATTCCCGGGACTACATCGACCACCTGTTCTGTCGCCCGCAGGACCAGTGCCTGGAAGCAAACGACAAGGTCTATCGCAATATCGGCAGCTCCAGCGCGAGGGGTCTGGAGCTGTACCTGGCCTGGCAGAGCCCCGGACGAGGGGCCCGCCCCTATCTCAACCTGACCTGGATGCAAAGAGAGAATGACTTCGGCGACTTCGACACCTCGGACACCGGCATACCGGCCGTGGCCGGGCGCGCCGGGGTGGTGCTGGAGCCGGGGCTGGAGGGCCCCCTGTCCTCACTGTGGGCAGACCTCTATCTGCGCGGAGAAAGCGCCTCCCGACTGGAGGAGCCCGGCTCGCGGGGAATCATCGTCAGCGAGCGCAGCGGCTGGGCCACGCTGAACGCGGCACTGGGCATGAACCTGGGGCCGGAAGACGGCCTGCTGCTGGCGCTGGAACTGCACAACCTGCTGGACCGGCGCTACCGCGAGTCCAGCGAAAACCTGCTGGCCCCCGGCCGCGGGATCTCGCTCAAGGCCACCTGGAACATCAACTGAGCAGAGGAAGCGTATCCAGTGACTCCATCTCCCCGGGACCCGACAGGCAACCGAATCGCAGCAGCTGACAAGGACGCACCGGGCCGGGGCGCGGCGATCATCATCTACGGCCTCTACCTGGGCGCCATCATGAGTGTGGTCACGCTGCCCCTGGGGGCGCTGCTGGCACACTACAAACTGGGGCGTGGCGCCGCCTGGATCGATTCCCATCTACGCTTCCAGGTCGTGACCTTCTGGCTGCTGCTACTGGCGTCGGCGGCAGCGGTGGGGCTGTGGCAGCTGCTGGGGCGGCTGGCAGTACCGCCACTGACGGCCTGGACCTTCGGCTACCTGTATATCACCGCCGCAGTCGCCTGGTTTATCGGTCGCTGCGGGGTCGGCGTTCACCGCCTGACCGGCAACAAGCCCATCGCCAGGCCGCACAGCCTGCTGTTCGGCTGACGCCACCCCGGGGAGCGCGCCCGCGGTTCAGTGCCTAACCAGCTGCCGGTAGATGGCCGGCAGTGCGGTCGCCAGATGCTCGGGCCGGAACACCACCGCGTAGCCACCGCGGCCGAAGATGCGCGGGAAGTAACCCTGGGATTCGCGGTCGATGGTCACGGCGAATACCCGCACCCCCGCCCGGCGTGCCTCCAGCACCGCGCGCCGGGAATCCTCCACCGCGTAGCGGCCCTCGTAGTAATCCGTGTCGTTGGGCTTGCCGTCGGTCAGCAGCAACAGCAGGCGATGGCGGTTGCCGCAGTCGGCGAGACCGCGGGTGAGGTGGCGGATCGCCGTGCCCATTCGGGTGTACTGGCCCGGACGCAGGGTGGCGATGCGCTGCTCTACCTGGCCCCCCATCGGTTCGCGGAAGTCCTTGAGGGTCGTCAGCCAGACCCGGTCACGGCGCTTCGAGGTAAAACTGTGGATGCTGTACTCGTCGCCACAGGCCGCAATCCCGTGAGCCAGCACCAGCAGCGCTTCCTGCTCGATGTCGATCACCCGGCGGTCATCCACCCAGGCTTCGGTAGACAGGGACACATCCACCAGGATCGATACCGCCAGGTCGCGTTCCAGGGTGCGGGCATCGGCGAACAGGCGGTCGCTGCTGCTGCCCGCGGCCCGCTGGTCGGCGTGGGCCCTGACCACGGCGTCGATATCCAGTTCACCGCCATCGAGCTGGCCGCGCAGCAAGACCCGCCGCGGACGCAGGGCCTCGAACTGGCGCCGCACCCGGCGAATGCGCTGCTGCATGGCCGCGTCCGGTTGCCAGGGCTCGGCCGCGGCTTCCTGCTGGCCGGTGAGCACGGTGCAATGGTCGGGCAGGTGCGCCTGCAGGCGATAATTCCACTCCGGGTAGGTCACTGCCGCCTGCGCGGGGGCACCAGTCACTTCCCCCGGAGGCAGGTCCAGCTCCATGCGGAGCCGCGCCGCCGCCTGTTGCCGGTGCGGGCTGAGGGTGATTTCCTCCAGCTGCTCGGCAGCGGTGCCCGCGTTCTCGTCTTCCTCGTCGTCCACCAGGCGGTTGACGTTGACC
>NZ_JAVKCQ010000066.1:0-35260 GCF_040222615.1 Haliea sp. | reverse complement strand
CACCGGATTGTTGAACGCCTGAAGATGCTGGAATCACTGCAGGCACACCAATCCATGATGCAGTTCCACCCGGGCGCTCGGGTGAGCTTCGAATCACCACAAAACGGGCGTCTTACCGGCACCCTCATGAAGTTCAACCGTAAGACGGTGACCGTGGTGACGGATAACGGGCAACGCTGGAATATCTCCCCGCACTTGCTCTCGCCAATCAAAGACGTCGCGAGGGGCAACGTGGTCGACGTCGCGCCGCAGAAACTGAAATAGCTCAGCGCGGTTCATTGATGTCACAGCCCGCCACAGACCCTGTGGTTCAATAACCGCTTGCACAGTAGTGGCCCAGGTTATTGTTTTTCTTGGCTAGAAACAAAAAAGCCCCGCAAATTCGCGGGGCTTCTGAGGTTTTTGTGCTCAGCTACCGCTTGAGTTTACGCAGACCGAATAAACCGAGGAGTCCACCAAGCGCGAGCAAGCTGTAGAGCGGTAAGGCCGGTACTGGAGTGGCAGGGCGGCTGCCAATGGATGCATTAGCGAATGCAGGGCATGTTTCCTGCGTGAAGCCTGCAAAGGGGGTGCCGGTAGGAGCTATCCCCCAAGCGATGCAGTCGTAAACGTTAGTATCGCCGTTATGACCAACAAGCACGATATAGTCTGTGTTGGCATCGAGTGTAATTCCGGTAAACAATTCACTGTTATCGATATCCGGTGCCGGCGGAAAACCGCTTGGCTGGGATAAGCCAACGTCAGCAAATAGTGGGTCGGCGTCGTCGTCACCTCCCGCACAGGGATCAGCGTCATCGGCCGGCGATACTGTGATCTCTGTATCTTCACCGATTGCAAAAAAATCAATTTCAGTAACCGCCCCAGAATTAAACTTGTAAAAGACGCCCTGATCGTCAACGGAGCACCCATCAAAAGGAGCAGGCACGGTGCTGTTGTCACCTGATATGGTTGAGGCGCCTGTGTCTACTGTAGTGGAGAAGGGGAGCGTTATTTCGGTTGCTGTTGCTGGGTCCGTCGTCTGGGAGAGCGCTGGGGTACAGGCAAAGGCAAGCCCAATAAGCGCAGAGTTCCCAACAATTAAGTTTAATCTCGCCATTAGTCTTCCCCGATGATTTACTGTAGTTATAAGTCGGAGGACGATACCCCTTCCGATTGAAACTATCAAGCAATGGTGGCAATTCGTGGAGCGAACCTCTGGGCCAGTTGTAAACGGCAACCAACGTAGGTCCTTGGTCCTCCAGTAAAGTGAGGATCAGCGCGCAGGCGTTACCTGACGACCTCAAGGTCACACAGCCGTCGGCAACCTGACCGAAGAACTCAAACTGGTTCGCGTGCCGGCAAGGCCCGGCTTGTCCGACCAAACAGGACCGTCGCAATCAGTCCGATACAAGCAAATCCCGCCACGACCCCAAATACATGCTGGTGGCCGACGGCCCCGGGAGAGGAATCGATCAGCCAGCCCATCAGCGGCCCCATAAAGATATCCGGCGTAAATCCGACAAAAGACACGACGCCTACTGCTGTCCCGGTCTGTATTAATGGGACATTCCCCTCGGCGAAAATGGCGAAATACAGGCCGCGCAAACCATAGATACCGGCACTGGTGCCCGCGATGGTCGCCAGCAACAGCCAGGGCAGCCCCGGCATCATCAAACCGGCCGCGATCGCCCCACTGCCCAGCATGACGACGGCAAAACTCAACAACAGCATGATCGTGCCACTGAACCGGTCTGCCAGTAATCCCGCGCCAATGGCCGCGACCGGGCGTACCCAGAACGAAACAGTGCCGATAGTGGCGGCCTCCACCTCGTCGTAGCCGAAGGCGTCCCTGGCATACAGGGAAAAATCATCCGTGCTTTTATAAGCAACGTAGGCACACAGCACGATGATCGCCTGACACCAGACCGTGCGCATGGCCATGACCTGCCGCAGGCACCGCAAGCTCACCCCGGCACTGGCCAGGGTATCGGTCCGCGGCGTCGGCGGCACAAACAGCCAGACCAGCAGCGCCGACAGGACACACATCCCGGAAAATCCCTGAATGATTGCAGCCAGTGCCTGCTCGCGCTGTGCCAGGGTCGCAATTCCCACCTCCGCCGGCAACAGGGCCGCAAACACCAGGACCGATACCGACGACATAACCGCCGCGAACAGGCCGCGACCGCCGTCCAGCAGGCCGAAAGTCCTGCCCTGGTGGACACTGCCCAGTTCCCGGGTGGTTTTGATCAGGGCCCCCCAGAACAGCAGGATGGTGGTCAGTCCCCAGAAGCCGTAGAGCAGGGTCAGCACGCCAATGGGTGGAATGGCGGCCATGATCACTCCACCGAGGGAAGTCGCCAGCAATGCCGCCACCAGCAGGTTGCGGGCGGAAAAGCGGTCCGCCAGCGGGCCGCCAGCGAAATAGGACAGCATGGCTATGACCCCATACAGGGAGAACGCGGTGCCGAGTTGAAGGTTGGTAATGCCGAAAATGTTGATGAAGGTGGGACGGAAAATGCGCGACAGAACGAAGGGCAGAAGAAAGATGGCCTCACCGGCTATGATGAGGGCGGCGAGCGCCAGAAAACCCGCTTTTCCACGGGTTCTGTCCTTGCTTGTCTCAATGGCAAAGATAAGAACACCTCTTTGTATGAGTCCGGCCAATGCCGGGGGAGCACTAGTCCGTCTCAATCAAGTCCAGCGGGTATCTGTACATACTCTCCGCCCGGTCCTCCCCTATCAGGAACACATTCTCCATATGCGAGGGACCGTAGCGGCTGCCGAAATACAGGCAGTCAACGCTGAGCACCATGGATGGCTTGACCTCAAAGCCCTCTGTGGCCGCCCGTAATCCGGTCGACGGAAAAGGAACCGGGCTCTCCAACGGTACGCGGCCGATGGAGTGAGTGATCATCAGCAACTTTTCCGGGACCGTCAGTTCCTGTGCCGCTGAAGCGCGCACGGACTCACAAATTGCCGCGGTATTCGCCCCTGGCTTCAGTTGCGCAATCATCTCGGAAAAGCAGCGCTGAACCTGGGCATGCTGTTCGCGGTAGGCAGGGGGAGCCTTGCCAAAATGCGCGGTTCGATTGATATCAATCCAGGTGTTTTTATAACGCCCCTGGGTTTCCAGTATCGCTATATCACCAGGCGCAAAGGGCCTGTCGTAGAACGTACGAAACAGGTCAGGCCTGAAGATCGCGTCATAGCTGCCTCCGAACAGCATCGGGCTCTGGGGCAAGGGGTCAATGTCCTCATCGATCATGAAGTGGGCCACCCGCTTCTCGATCTCAGCCCAGCTGCGCCCACAGCGCAACTCCCCAACGGTGAATTCCAGTACCCTGTCTGCTTTTTCCCCGGTTTCGCGGAAAACGTCTATTTCACTCGACGTCTTTATCGAGCGGGCGGCCATGATGGTTTCGAGCCCGTCCGCATATTGCTGCCCACTCGCCTGGTTGAGCGCCATAGCGACACGCATATCATCAAACAGAACGGTCTCCCCAACCAACCCCTGGTGGCGCAGACACTCCGCCAACGAGTTGATGATGTTGGACGCACAGTTGCCGTCAATATGGGTCGACAGCGTATTTAGCTCCTCAAGTACGTCGGCCGGCAGTTCCAGGTCCATGTCCAGGGACCGAGCGGTGACACAGAAATTGAGGAAATCAAAGGTTCGCAGCCGGTCGAAAAGCAGGTCCTGCCCCTCTCTCGCAGCCACGACCAGACTAATCAGACTGGCTTCCGGCAAAAACAGTGTCACCGGTAAATCAGCAGACGCCGGCAAGAACACAGCGGATATTGGCTCTGGCTGTCGCCAGCCATCCATAACCGACTCAAATCCACTTAAATACCCCACGTTGTCGGTGGTGGTCAGCACGATGCCCGCAGCCCCACACTCCACTAATTTGGCACGTAGCCTGTCGGATGCTTCCCGCCTCATAAAATCTCCTCTCAAAACCACACGAAGTGGTATCGGTGCTTGCTACTCCCCGTGCCGGTTTGCAGCAATAACACGGGTGTTGATCTACACTTGACTCCAGGTGACCCCGATCGCCCCGTGCCCGCTCTGCTTACGCCCTCTAGCGTACAACGATTGACTCCTCACGCCAGGTCTTCGGTAACCCCATCGGCTACAGCGTCGGCGTAGCGGATCGCCATACAGCTTCGACACTGGTTATGGAACGCAATACTCAGGCGCACCAGCTCAACGAGCCCCTCGGGCAGGCTTCGACCACTTTTCAGGGATCCACCAAACGCCGCAAATCCTTTCGCCTGTTCCGGGCAGTGCGCGAACATACGCATCAACCCCTGCTCAAGGGGGGAGCACTCGTCAGCGAGGGTCATGGAGCGAAGATCGGGGTCCCAGTCTTCAAGCGGCAATTTCCTGACTCTGGCCATGGCTGTCTGCCTCCGGCGGCTGCATACTTTTGAAAAAAATTCGAGTATTGACGACCAGGTGATACCCCGTCAAGGACACCGCCATGGCTCAAATATCCGCCGGTGGGATTTCAGACTTTCACTGTTACAGAACGCCGTCCATGCTCCAGAACCTGTCATTCACGGCGATCGCGCGGGGGAGATGCTGGACTTCCAAACGCACCTTGCCGTCCATGCGACGGGGTATGCCGAATCGCAGTACTCCGTAGTAGGTGTCCCATTCGGTTACACGCCTGAAACGATCCCTGTTGACGTCCATCACCAGGTTCTCACTGAATTCACCCTCGGAGTAGTCTCGTTGCGGCCTTCCGTAGGCTTTTATCAAGTCCTCAAGCACACGGCTGTACAGCTGGCCCGCGGAGCGGGGACTGCCGTCGTTCTCAAGGTCGATAATCAGTCCTATTCTGTCTACCACCTGCGCTCGGAAAGTAACGGCGAGCCGCTGACGCTGATCAATTCGTCCCAGGACCGGAAACTCGTAGACGAGGCCGTCAGTGTCTACTACCGGTTGTGGCGCCGACGCATCCAGCATCTTGTCTACCACCTGATCCAGCCACTGGCCTGGCGCCAGCTGCGCAAGCAGGGCCGGCGATGAGATTTCCAGCCGCTCATCCAGGCCACTCGCGGGATTGAGGTTCACACCACCGGCGCCGGCCAGTCGAGCGGTCGATTTTCCGTCGAAGTACCAGGTCCAGTACACCGCTACTCTCGATGCCGCTGTATTGTCGGCCAGGTCCACATGGCGGTCAAAGTAGTCTGCCTCGAAGCCGAATTCATGCTGCTTCCAGCGCAGGTCATAATGCAGCGAGGCGGTCGCTGTTCGCAGATCCGGATCCACCGTCTCACGACGGGACTGATCGAGGTAATCGAGGGAAAAACGCAGGGTGTGTGTACCGTCGCCCAGGTTGAAGGCAATGCGTGGCGAGATCTCATTGCCTTCGCGCAGCCCACCGTCGATATCGCGGTATTGCAGTCCAAAACTCACGTTACCAAAAAATTCACCCAGCGCGACCTGTCGGGAGACGGCGATGCCCAGCTCGCTGGTGATGGCGTCTAGTGAGGAGTCCAGCCGGTCTTTCTGGTCAAGCAGACCCAGGTCAGTCATCAGGTTGAGCTTGCCGGAGAGCGGCGAGGTGACATTGAGGTCGAGCCCGACGCTACTGCGATCTACCGCTCCGAATTCGTCCTCAGTTTCCTCGCGGTATGCCCGCAAGCGCCCGGAATGCCTGGCCAGACCGAACGCAGTCAGGCTGCCACTGAGGTCAATGCCAAGCACGTCCGTATCCAGCTGATTCAACGAATCGAAACGGTCCTGGTAAGTCTGCAGGCGCCCGCGCAGCCGCAAGCCCTGTGCAAATTGCCAGGCAGCGTGTGCTTCGTAGGAGCGGCGGTCGTTCACCACGACAGAGGCGCTGGGCCTGAAATCGTAGCCATATTCCTCATAACGCAGACGATAACTGAAGTTTTGATAGGCATTGCCAACCAGCTCGGCGAAAATGCCGTGGTCGTCCCGGCCCTGCCCGGTCGCGGCGCCGAAGTCGCCGTCGTGGTCGCCATCAAAATAGACGAACTCGGATTCCAGGTTGATATTGTGGGCGCCCAGGTTGAAATTGGTTTCTGCCGCCACACTGGCGAGCCATTGCTCGCGGTCCAGTTCACCTACGCTGCGAGCTGACTCCTGCGTATTGACAATGTTCAGGTTCAGGCTGCCGAGCTCGCCGTCCTCCACCAGCCAGGACGCGCCGGAGCTCTGGCTGTCGGAATATTCGAAGTCATTCCAGCGATTCTGGTTGGCGCCGGAGAAAACCAGAAAAGAATGCCTGCGGCCATTGTCATCCACCCTGGGCTGCATATCCAGCTGTATACCTTTGATCGAACGCTGAACGGTGCGGTAGCTGAGATAGGTGTACACATCCCCACCCTCAAACCGGTAGGGCAGATTGGATTCGCCGTTCTCGTACACAAGGCTCAGGCGCTCGGCCTGTAACCCGTTGTCAGGAAAACGGTAGTTGGAATCGTTAAGCACTCCATACAATTGGCCCTTGAGCGATCGATAGGGAGAGAAGCGGCGGTTCAGGTTTAGGTTGAATTCATTAAACGCCTGCCCGCCCTCAAAGGCATAAGGACTGGCGTTCTGCGCGCCGTCGACGTCGTAGTGTTCTATGCGGCTGCTGTTCGAGCCGGTTACCTGCCAGCCCGGGTCGGCACCCGCCTCAAGCGCGAAACAGGCAATACCGAAAGCGGCGATTGCAAATCTATGCAGAGTACTCATGACTTGCCCCCCGCATTACGTTCCTTGAACTTGAGAATGTACTCGGTGGTGCCTGGAAAGGTGGCCAATGTCCCATCCGGCTGCGAAAACTCCAGTTGCGTTCGCACCACCACGGAAACACGACTGACACGCAGCATGCCCTGACCAACCACCGGCGACGGCTCTTCCCATTGCTGCACGGTCTGGATGCCCTGTACTGAAAGAATGCGGATTTTGGCATCACGGGGGACGATGGTGTCGATCACATCGGTCAGTCGATCCTTGTCGAAAAAGTTCTTACTCAGGTAATCCTGCATGGCGGGCGTCCCCCAGGACGCCATAAGCTGTTCTACTGCCTGATCAACCAGCTCCGTCGCCACCGGCTCGAAAGTCTCGACCAGCTCCGCTGCTTCGGGTACGGGCATCGACGCCTCAACGGAATTCAGGCTGCGAAACTCCCGCGCGGTGGTCGTCAGGGAGCAGAGGGTGAGCGCAAGGGCAGCCAGTACCGCTACCCGGCCACGGGATCGGCGTGCATCAAGTGTCATCATGGCCCCTCTCCCACCGTCGAATCCTGAATGCTGAGATCGACCGCAGCCATCCCGTCCCCCGCGTCTTGCCCGAGACTGGTCGCCCTGAAGTCCAGCGAGGTGCGAACTTCAGTGGGTGACCCCTCGGTCGGGAATTCACCAAAGTTATTGCAGGTGAACGTAACTGTGACGGCGAGCGATTCGCCGGGGGCGAGCTCACCGGTTGGACCGCGGCCGGGCATATCGCCATTGAGGCTCATCCAGGGCGCGACACCGCTGACTGAGTAGGCCAGTGGCGAACCGCCGGTATTGCGCAGGGTGATAGTGCCAAGCACCTGCGGACACGCGGTTTCACCCACGATGTGCGTCTCGGAGATCGACAGGGCGCCAGTAACCTGCAGGATTCCAGGCGCGGGTTCAGGATCAGGATCAGGATCAGGATCAGGACCGGGATCAGGATCGGGATCGGGATCGGGATCGGGATCGGGATCGGGATCGGGATCGGGATCAGGATCAGGACCGGGATCAGGACCGGGATCAGGATCGGGACCGGGATCAGGGCCGGGATCTGGATCGGGGCCCGGACCTGGCTGCGGCGGGGCGGGTGGCGGTGCCCCCGCGCGGTTGAAGTCGCTGGTCAGTGCACTGCGCAGAGCCTGGCTGGAGAAAATCGCCAATCCGGTGTAGGGATTTTGTTGCTCCAGCTCGAAGTACGCCTCGGCACCGCTGGTATAGAATAAGCGCTCGCGCCCAGTGATACCCGGGCAGTAGCGGGCCTCGCACGCGTCCAGTAAGGCCAGCACTTTGCTCAGGTGGTCCTGTGCCAGGACGTAATTAGCTTCCGCCTGCTGCAAATCTTTGCTGATCTCCTGCAGAAAGCGCTCTTCATTCTGCAACCAGAAATCCTCGTTGTAGGTCTGCCGGGCGCCGACGATCAGACTTGCGAACGATACCAGTATATTTTTCTTTACAATGGTCGCCTCTTCGGCTGTTGCCAGGTCGACGCCCGGATAGAGAACCACATCCTTGCCATACTTGCTTCGATCGAGCTCGTACTCTGCCTCTCCTTCCAGAGCCCTAAGTTCCGTGATTCGTAGCCGCAAAGCGTTTAGCAGCGGAGGCATTCTGTTCACTTCAGCGGCGAGTTTTTCACACATCCAGCACCGCGCTTCGCGTCCCGCCATTCGATGCTCACTGCCCTGCATACTACCCTCGGGGCGAATTCCCACCTCGTCGGATGAGGGCTGGGCCGCAACATTGCCGACACAGAAAACCAGGGAAAATGCCAAAAGCCTGATCAGAAACATGGAGCCTCCTCGGCTGTCACTTGGTAGCTACCGCGGGTAGAGCCTTCAATCTCCATTCTCTGGCCCTGCTTGTCGGAGATTCTTTCTACCTCAAAGTTGTAGGTGCCGTAGCTGTAGATCTTGTGTTCCACCTCGATGCGGGCGTTGAGCCCGATGGCGAGCCGGTAAAAGCCGTCGTCACCAGGCCCACTGATGGAGACTTCCGCCGACTCGGCCTCGTCGGTATCACCCGCAAGCTGAATGGAAAAACAGGCAAAGCTGAAGCTGGACTTGTGTCGCGCGCCACCTCGAGTCGTACCGATGCGAATCCTCAGTTCTTTCTCTGGCGCCGGTGGCGCAAGCACCGGCGGCTTTTCCTCGGGCTTTGGTGCAACCGGCTTGGGCGGCTGGGTCGGGGCAGCGGGCGGCCCCACGGTCAGTTGGGGCGGCGTTTCCTGCACGGGTGGCGGCGCGGCCTCCGAAGGGGCATCGCGCACGGGTTGTTGTGCTGGCGGCGGTGCGGGCGTTGCTGCCCCACTGTCCGCCAGCATCTGCGCCGCGATGGCGAACGAGCTGTGGGTATTGGTGCCGGCCACCGAGATCGCACTCTCCACCTCGAAGGTCACGCCACTTCCCAGCGAGACGAGCGATTCTTTGCCGGGAGCTACCCAGCTCTCGATATCCGCCAGCCAGGAGTTCGGACCAAATTCAAAGTAGATGGGGTCGACGAGCGCAAAGCGTTCGGGATTGGAGCCGATGCCAATCGTAAAGTCTTGCTCTGTGGCATCCTCGTCCTTGCCCGAGTTGGCGGCTTTGCCGGCGGCAAGGCGTGGCTTTCCCGTCAGTGTGCGACCGAGATTGCCAGCCGCCTCGCCGACGACGGCACGTGCTGTATCTGCCTGTGCCTGCCGCCCACGCCGGTCGGCACCTTTTGCCGCGCCCTTGCGTGCGGTGGCGATGCGCTGTTGCGGATCGGTGATACCGAAGTTCCAGCCCGGCATGGAGTCAATATTGAATCCCGAGCGTGCCATTCGTTGGTAAAGGATCAGCACCTCGTTTGCCGAGTAGAGATTGATGATTTCCCCGTTTGGCAGTATCACGGTGATGGGAAAATCAGCGGCCTCGAAAAAGTCGGCGAAGCGGTTGGCTGGTCCGTGATGCACTACCTTGCCGCCCTTGTAACCGGTCTTCTGCACCGCCTTGTTCAGTGCTTCCATGGTCTCGACTTCGCGCTCGGAAATCGTGCCCATTTCCGGGTCGTTCTCGATCAGCTTGCTCTTCGGTTTACGCGAGCCCACCGCAAATAGGTCGTAGTCCGCAGTAATCGGATTGCCTGCCTGGAACAACGGTTTACCATCCGGACCAAACTGCGGCTTGCCATCTTTACCCAGCACCCTGACGCGCTCTGCCAGTACCATCAGCGGTTTGCCGTCAGGACCGAGTATCGGCTGGCCGTCCTTGCCCGTCAGGGCTTTTTGCATGGCGATTGCCTCAACCGGCTCATGCCGCTGCCAGCCAATAACGTTGCCATCCTTGTCCTTGATCGGCGTGTGGTAGGGCTCACCCAGCGCTTTCTTGTTCAGCTCGCTGTACTTGCGGAATTCTTCAGGTCCGGTCTTCACCTTCAGTTCCGGGTTACCGAGCTTGCTGTACCGGGAATCCACCGGGATCAGCCCCAGCGCTTCGTCCGGCCCCCAGTCCGTGCTCTTGCCTTTGATATTCATGCCCTTGGTCGCGGCGTCATCGGCGATTTTCCCGGTGGAGTGCGGGTTTACCGGGCGCACCATGATGATTTCACCGCGCTCCTGCGCGATGCGCCGAAATGCCTCGGCGTGCTCGGGCACCATGTTCGATTCTTGGATCGCGCGGGCCCGCTGCGCCGCGGTCTGCCCGAGGTGCGTTGTTTGCCGAGCCAGGTTGGGTGTCGAGGGAACGCCGATGGGGGCTCGCACCGCCGCGCCTTCCGGCGCTCCCGGAAGATTCCGGGCCATATAGTCGTTGACCGGATTCTTCCAGCCCTCGGCCGGAACGTAGTTGCCGTCGACATCCTTGGTCCACGGCTGCCGGGTCAGATCCGCTGCCTGCCAGGCCTGACCTCGCGTTCCCTGGCCGGTAATACCAGCGCGGGCGTCCTGCATACTGGCAATCCACACGTCGCCGTTCTCTGCGCGATTGACGATCCAGTCAGTGGCGCCGTCCTTGGATTTGTAGACGAAGCGCTCCAGGGTGCCGTACAAGGGGTGGTCTGTGATGACGGTGTTGCTGACCAGTCCATTGGCCCAGTCCGGGCGCATGGCCTCGGGCAGGTTACCGTTGGCATCGCGTGGTATGGGTTTGGCACCGTCTTTCGCATCGACTTTCAGGCTATTCGGCGACTTTTCCGCGGTGGCCAGTTCCAGGTGGCCCAGTGCTGCCTTGCTGGCGGCATCGCCATCCAGCTTTTTTACCCCCAGGTCATTGGTTAGCGTATCCAGCTTGCCCTGCAGGGCGGCATCCAGGTCCACGACACCCTCGTTGACGAACTGCCCTGTCTCGGGGCGTGTCGGGCCTTTATTCAGCAGCGGTGTGCCGCCGCCGCCGAACATCTGCGCAGGCGCGGCGCGCCAGACGCCGTGCTCGCCACTGAGATAGAAGGTTCGCGGCACGACCTTGCCGTTGGCGCCCTCCTGCAGCGCAACCACCATTGTTCTGCCGCCAGGGCCCTCAAAGGGTTCCGACAGGTGGAATTTTTCACCGCGCACCTCGACCGTGCGTTTGGGCTCCAGTCCATTTTTCTTTAGCGTGTCAATAAACTCGTCGCCGGGCAGTTCGTTGAGCTTGGCCCGTGCATCCAGCGCGTCAGTATCCAGGCGTTTGAGTATGCCCTCGCTTTCGAGTTTGCCGAGGTTGCCGAGATCGCCGGCCTTGTCAGCCTTTCTCACCAGTCCGGTAGAATTGAAAAGTGGATCGACTACGGTGGTAACACCGTAGCCGATATATTCCGTGGCCTGCAGCACGCCTTTTTCGCCCATCCCGGCGAGCTTCTCCAACTTGCGATCCCCGGCGCCGAGCACACCGCTAACTGTTTTTGAAATCTGTTCGCGGCGTTTCTGCGCCTCGGGGCTATCTGCATCCGCAAGGTCTGCAACCGCGTTGCCTGCACCATACAGGGCGGTGATCTTGCCCCGGTTGACCTGGCTCTTTTTTCCCCCCGTGTGATGTTCAATGGCAACCTGTGTCGCCTCAACGGCGGTTTCTGCCACGACGACTGTGAGCACCGCCAGATCCACCACGGCGTCCTTGGCGGCGCGCGCTGAACCCTTGGCATAAGCCCCGTAGCGTGTTGCAACGCCCGCGGGGTCGAAGTTGCCGGTTTTCTCATCGAACAACGCGGTCTTGCCGTAGTCCTCCAGGAACGCTGTGACCGACATATCCTGCCGCGTGTTAGCGAGCGCGGAACTGGCGATTTCAGTCGCGGTGCGCGTTGTCGATTCCACCGCTTCGCGGTCAATGAATTCCGGACTATCGGCGCGTTTATCGCCGCTCCAGTGCGCGGGTCCAAGGCCGTCCCTCTTGTTGCTGGCGTAAGCCTGATCCAGCTGGCCACGCTTGCTGGCAAGAGCCGTCTCCTGCCCCTTCAACCATTGCGCCTTGACCTGAGCCACCAGCGCCCGATCCCTACCGATGGCGTTGGCCACATCGTCCTGGTCGGCATTGCGCGCCTGAATCATCAGCTGGTCAAACGTGGCCAGCTTTTGGTCGAAGACAATTTCGCCCGCTGTCTTTTGCGCGGCCTGGGTGTAATACTCGCCGTTGAGCGTCTGCACTTTTTTTTCCCGGCGCGCAATTTCGGCCTTTTTCGCCGCGGGGTCTGCCCTGGTAATGTTCAGGCTGGTCTCGGTGTTGTAGCGGCGCTGCTCCTGCTGCAGGTAGTCCAGGGAGCCCTGCAGGCTGTTGATCTTGGCCACATAGGTTTTGATTTCCGATTCCGCGGCACCCTGTTGTCGTTGCAGGTTGTCGGTTTCCGCGTCGTCGATGAGCTTTCGGTACCAGGGCAGGCCCTTCTGCTTCGCCTTGAGCGCCTCATCGGCTGCCTTTTTTCGTGCCTGTGCATTCCTCAGCAATTTGATGTTGAGTTTCAGACGTCTCTCTATCGGCGCCGCACTCTTGGCATAAAAGGCTTTGGATCTCTCCAGGTCGCTCTGTGCCTCGGCAATTGTGGTGGGGTCTGCCTGAGCCGAGGATTGCGCGAACGCGAATAAGAGGAAATGAAGGCTCACCCAGGCAGCAAACAACAGCACGCCACCACGCTTGTGTGCCGACCATGGCGTGAACCGCATCACGATGCCTGCCCCATCAGCACGCTGGCGCGGTACTTCATCTCAAGTAACTCGGTAATGGTTTTGTCGCGAACACCGCCGAACGCGGTCAACCAGGCCCAGTCTTGTGGCGAGTTGGTCTGATAGGGCGGCAACACTTTTTCCATGAAGTGCTCCGCCAGCAGTTGCATGGACCGGGTACAATCGCCTTTCTCCCGAGGCGGCTCCTCACCGGTGTTCCACCACACGGTGCAGGGATCAATCTCGGCAAAGCCCGAGGGGCCAGCGGGGCCGGAGTCGGGCTCTGGCGGGCGCCAGTGCATGTGTCCTCCTACCGCATAGCTGGTACGCACCGGCAGGCATTCCTCACCCCTGGCGTCCGCTGACCACGGGTGCCATACCACAACCTCACCCATGATGCTGACATAGTTGGGTTGGTGTAATTTGGGTGGCGGCATGCCCGGCGGAATATAGCCTGGGTCCATGTCTACCCAGCCCATGGCCGGCTCGCCGGGGCGCCCAGAGGGAAACGGCGGTCCCGGCAGCTTGACCTTGCCCGGGACATCGACACCCTGTCTACTGGGCGGTACGGAGACGCGCGAAGGCAGCGTGAGATAAGGTAGACCGCGGATAAAAATGCTGACCTGTTGTGTCGTTTTGCAATGATTCCTGATGTTCAGAACCACCGGAAATTCCTGCTCAAAAAACCGCTCTCCCCAGTCCCAGTCAGCCGCAACCGGAAAAAATCCCGGGCTGTTGTCGTCTTTGCGACTGCCCGGGGCACGCTGCCAGCCCCGGTCCGGTTCCTTGTTGGGGTTTTTCAGGGGGTGGTGGGGATCAGTGAGAGAGTTATAGGGTTCGTTCTTGTCGCCCGTGAACTTGTTGCCGAAGGCGGGCTCGGTCTTGCCCGAGTCGTAGGCGGCTTCCGACCAGCCTTTTGGTGGCTTCTTGTCTGACCAGCCGACAACCCCGGCCCCGGAACCGGGCGTACTCATACCTATGCAGCACGCGACTGCCAATATCTGTAGGAGTGTGCCTTTGGCAGTCCCTTGAAATGACGCCATCTGAGCCACCTACTTTCACCGCTTTTTCTTAACCGTAGCAATCGCCACCAGGCATCGCCATACGCCAAACGGCGTATATTCAGTGACTACTCGAGAGCAAGACGAACCAGCTCAGCCTGGCGGCTCACGCCGACCTTTTTCCGCGCGCGCTGCAGATGGGTGCGCGCGGTGTGTTTACTGATGTGATGGCGGTCTGCATGCTGTGCCAGGGAATGCCCCTGGCACAGCGATTGCACCAGCTTCTGTTCTGCGGGGGTCAATTTATGTTGCTGGCAGAATTCAATGATCTTGGCGATCAGATCGGGTTTATCCACGTCCAGACGCCGCTGGATTTCCCCGCGCAGGTCATCATCAAATTGGTTCAGAATCTGCACGACCCGCTGGTGTTGGTTCAGGTCACCTGTTCTGTCCTCACCCAGAAGACCGGCACCGGCGAGTATATGGACCAGCGTTTCCGCGCTGACTCCACACGCGCATTCATTTTTCTTCGGCTTTTTCACGTTGGTCATGTTGGAACCTGACCCTTCTGAACGTCTATTACGTCAGTTAGTATAGAACACCATGCGTGGATAGGGGACCATAAGGATAATGAGTGCGAATAGCCTTGCGGGAGCTGCAGGACTGTCAACAGCCGTTCGCCTGCATGCCTTGCAGTCGCGCGGCCTGGCTACCTTCATTAGGAGCGAGCACCAGCTGTTACGGCGCTACTGGGATCACTGGCTGGCGAGAATGGAAAACCGTGTCATCGAACGTGTCCTGCTGGGGCGAATCAAGCGTTGTTTTACCCATCTTGACGACCCTCGGCAGCTGGAAGTCATGCTGCATCGAATGCGGGAAGCATACCTCAGTGGCAAGGCCTCGACTTTACAGATGTCGCCGCCGCGCGTTGGCAAACTGAACCCGGTCGCGGACATACCCGCGCAGGCGGCCTGGTTGCGCGGGGAAAAGCAGCATCCGGGCCTGCTGATCTACACGGCTGGTGGAGGATTCATGCTACCGCCCTCGACGGCTCAGATAGCCTGTGCGAAACGCCTGGCGGAGCTGGCGGAAACCGATGCGGTACTGAACTATCATGCGATGAGCCCTGAGGCGCCCTACCCTGCGGCAATTGATGACACGGTTGCCCTTTATATTTGGGCGCTTGACCAGTATGGCCCCGGCAATATCGTGCTGGCCGCAGACACCGCCGGCGCCAGCGTCACCATGGGTGCCCTGTTGACCTTGCGCGAGCTGGGTTACTGCCTGCCCGCCGCCGTCCAGCTGTTTTCGCCCTGGAATGACCTCAGCTTGAGTGGCTGGTCCTACATCACCAAGAGCGCCAGCGCCGATAGTCCCTTCCGCATGGAAACCGCCGCGTTTTGTGTCCGCGCCTATCTTGGTTCGACCCCCGTCACCGAGCCCAAGGCCTCGGCAATCTATGCCGATCTCGCTGCGCTGCCGCCAATTGCCATCCACACGAGTCGCTACGACATGCATTTTGATGACGCACTGAGAGTGGTGGAAAAGATTAGTGATGCCGGCGGTCACGCGGAGATACGCTACTGGGACAGCCCGCGACATCACCTGGAGCGCTTTGCCAGCGATGAGGCAACAAAATCCCTGACCGTCGCCGCGGCATTCCTTGCCCGACACCTCAATGTGCGTGGGGTTGGCTAAGTTAGGTGCGAGACGCAAGTGCTATTCTCCAACCTGGCCAGGCTGCTACACTGTGCCGCACCGACCATCGACCCCGCTGCCCGCCCCCGTGCCCTACTCCCATTCTGTTTCCAACGCTCTGCGCGCCCTGCTCGGCTCCTGCGGTGCCCTGCTACTGGGCGCCGGTATCTCGTCCGCGGTTGCCAATAATGATGAGGTTCGCTATACCGACGGCCACCTCCACACGGTCGATTTTTTCCAGCAGGGCGAGCCGCTCTCCGCCCTGATCAGCGCCATGGATGAATGCGCCGTGGGGAACGCCATGGTGTCCGGCATACCACTGATGAAAAAGTGGCATGAGGACGAGCCCAAGCGCCCCGACACCTACGCCGGAGACGACGCCCGCGTCTACTGGTTCAGCGCTACGGATGCCTACCTGGCCGAGGCGCTGCAAACGCTGCGCCCGGAGCAGCGCAGACGGCTGCATCCGTTCTTGAGCGGCTTTAACCCGACCGACAAGAACGCCGGCCTGCACCTGCAGAAAATGGCCGAGCTTTACCCCGGCCTGTGGCAGGGCATCGGGGAGGTCATCACTCGCCACGACGATCTAACGGCACTGACGGACGGCGAGGCACCCCGCGCCAATAGTGTGGCGATGTTTGGCGTTTACAGCTATACCGCGCGGCACTGGCTCCCGGTGCTACTGCACAGCAATATTACGTCCAAGCGTGAACGTAATCCTTTGTATGCCGAGGAGCTTGAGTCGGCCCTGAGAACCTTTCCCACAGTAAATTTCATCTGGGCACACGCCGGCACCAGCAAAACCCTGCACCGTTTTCAAGGCAAGCTGGATTTCCTCCTGCCCACGATAAGCCGCATGCTGGACGCCTATCCGAATCTCTACATCGACCTGTCCTGGACCGTGCTCAGTCCTTATTTGCTGGACAAGGACGGCCGGCCAGTGCCGGTCTGGGTGGCGCTGGTGTCGCGCCACCCCTCCCGCTTTGTTATCGGCTCGGATGTATTGGGGAAGTACGACAAGCTGGGAGAGAAGATGTCAGCGTTTGAACCGTTCCTGCAAGCGCTGCCAGCTGCGGTCGCCAGGCAGGTTGCGCACAGCAACTTCCTCGCCCTGTTGCCGCAGCGGGGCGTGCTGCCGGACTCACCTGTGCCCTGATCAGCGCTGTTATTATAAGCATATTTAGAAAAAATCTTTGGCACAACGCCCGCACTGCCCTAGGATGCGCCCTCGGCCGCCGGTCAAGGCCGACTAAAGCAAATCCTTTACCACAAGTGGTGATTTTCTGTGATTCCGCAAAATTTCCGCCTGCCCGGCATTCTACTACTGTCAACAATTGCGGCCGGCAATACTTACGCCACCAACGGCTATTTCACCCATGGCACCGGGGTACGAGCCCAGGCTGTTGCCGGGGTCAGCTTTGCCCTGCCTCAGGATGCTCTGGCCGCAGCCACGAACCCGGCTGGCACTGGCCAGGTCGGGGATCGATTCGATGCCGGACTGACCTGGTTCCAGCCCGATCGGAGCTCGTCCATTGCAGGCAACCTGGCTGGAGCCAACGGCAACTACGACGGGAATGACGATACCCGGTTTCTTCTGCCCGATATTGGCTTCACGAGAGCACTCAACGAGCGAATCAGCTGGGGCGTGGCAATCTACGGTAACGGTGGCATGAATACCGGCTACAGCGACAACCCCTATGCCGCCTTTGGCGCTAGCGGTACCGCAGGTGTCGATCTATCCCAAGCGTTCATCACGCCGTCCGTTGCCTGGCACCAGGGGACACACAGTTTCGGTGCCGCCGCGACTTTCGCCTATCAACGTTTTGAGGCGCGAGGCATTGCCCCGTTTAATGGCTTCAGCAGCCGGCCCGGCTCAGTGACCGACCGCGGACACGACAGCAGCTCCGGTTGGGGTATCAAGCTCGGCTGGATGGGCGAAGTCAATGAGGGCATCACGCTCGGCGTTGCCTGGTCCTCAGAAATCGACATGTCAAATTTCAACGACTATGCCGGGCTCTTTGCCGATGAGGGCGGTTTCGATATCCCCGAATCCTTCGGCGCGGGCATAGCCTGGGAGCTGGCGGAGGCACTGACAGTTGCCGCCGACTGGCAACGCATTCGTTACAGCAGCATCAATTCCGTGGGCAACCCGCTGGCGCCGCTGCTGATGGGCGTGCCGCTGGGTGTTGCAGATGGGCCCGGGTTTGGCTGGGAGGATAGCGATGTCTACAAGCTCGGTACAGTCTACCGTGTGACAGATACATTGACCCTTCGTGCCGGTATCAGCCACATGGATCAGCCTATCCCTGCGTCGGAAACGTTCTTCAACATACTGGCGCCTGGCGTGATTGAGACCCACCTGAGTTTCGGAGCCAGCTGGGCCATGTCCGACAAGGGTGAATGGAATTTCGCCTACACACACGGATTTGAAAAAAACGTGCGCGGCGTAAACTCCATACCCGTGCCCTTCGGTGGCGGTGAAGCTGATCTCAGCATGCACCAGAACATACTAGCAATCGGCTATACGATACACTTTTGATGGATACCGCCGGGGAGCAGAGAAGACTCGCCAGCCGAGAATAGCGGCAGGTAATTCATATCAACTACTGTCGGACAGTAGACGGCGTCGAATACCGCTGATCGCGTGCGTCGGATTGAGTCCCTTGGGGCAAACCTGGGCACAGTGTAGAGGATGATCATTGATAAGCCAGGGTTGGATCTGACGATACTGATCGAAGAAGTGAGTTTGATCCACGGCAAGATCCCGTATCACGGGTACGATGCCGGAAACTGTCCTCCACCGCATAGTTCTGCATCCGGGGCTTGGTATCCACCTGCGGGTTGGATCGGTAGACTTGTACCTGAATCAAGGGGGGGCACGATTCGCCTCAGTACATTTCTAGTCGGCCGATATCACGCACCTGAAGTCGCATCTCGGCGTCCTGATTGTTCATCAGCTCGGTAAACAGTTGGGCCTCACTGGGAACCTGTGCCAGCTCCCCACGCATTCGGTACATATCTTTGAGCGTCTGATTTGCCGCCATGGCATTCGCCAGGATGTCCTGCACATCCCGACAATCGACACAATGTGGAATCCTGTCCAGCACACGAGGATGCACAAAATCCGAGGTGTCGATCAGCCAGGTATCAAGCGCTCCGGTCTTGTCATCTTCAAGGTATCTTGCAATGTTCTGCCGCATGCGCCGTTCGCGGTTGGCGAGAAAATCCAGCGCCATTTTCATGCGCTCGTTGTCCTGTTCGCTGGCCAACGTCGCATACCGGACAGCCAGGCTTTCATGGAAATCGCAAACCCACTGCAGCAATTCTTTTACTTGACGGAAAGCCATGAATAGTTTCTCTCCACATGTAAACGAAAGCGACCGGCACGAACGTACTCTTATTGATCACAGGTGCGAGCCAGTTTTTTCCCACGACATTCAAAGCACCTCACAATTAATGCATATTATATGCTTCTTTACAAACGCTAGCCGTGGTGAATTTGCGCAGCTATGCCTGTCGACAATCATCGAGCAGCCTTGAAAGTGCATCGGGTACCTGAGCCAGTTCGTCGCGGTAGCGGCGGCGGAACCCGGCCCAGCGGTCCGTATCCTGGCCGAACCATTTCCACTGGGTCAGTGACACGCTTGAGGTGGATCGAATCAGTCATCATTTAAGTTCCTGCACACGATTCCCCTACTTCGGGTACCCACAAGGCGTCCGCCGTCAGGGTGCAAGATCCAGCACCCGCGCCGTACCGGTTTCCACATCCTGATAAGTAACGGTGGTGGTTTTGAAATTCAGGTCCACAAACAGGCGGCAGTAGTGTTCCCCGTGGCGCCAGGCCATACACACGCTTGAGTCGTTGGAATAATTGAGTTCGAAGTGGCCGTCGAAGGCGGGATAGCTGCAGCGAAAACGCATCAGTTCAAGCAGGCTTTGCACCACGGGTTGCTCTACGGCATCTTCAACATCTTCCAGGCTATAGTAGCGACGGTTGATATCCCGCAGCTCACCGGTCTGCTGCATCAGGTCATTGTCGTTGCAACCGGCCAGCAGGCCTACGTAGTAGACCTGGGGAATGCCGGGGGTGAAGAACTGAATGGCGCGCGCCGCGAGATAGGCATCGTCGTTGCGCATCAGCGCATCGTAAAAGGTACAGGTGAGCTGGTAGATGGCGCCGACGGAATGTATGTTGGCAGCGGAGCGGCGCAGTATCGGGTCCGCCGAGCGCGCGTCAATATTGTTGATCAACACGCGGATCTTGTCGTCAGGCAGGACGCCTTCCACGTCCGGGATGCAAATGCCGTCGTGGGTGTCGAGCACCGTGACCATGTTGCGCGGGCACATGCGCAGCCAGTTTTTCAGGTAAACACTGTTGGCGTCCAGCAGGGAGTAGAGCAGCAGCGGCGGCAGGGCAAACCCGTAAGGGTGCATGTTGCGACGGCTAATCGCGTACTGGAAGCTGGTGTGATCGTGGACCTCCGGCAGACATTCGGCGCCGTACTTCAGCGCCACTTCGTTGATCCAGTCCAGGTTGCGATAGACCTGTGGTTCCACCAGAAAACAGGAGGTACCGATTTCCTTGGTGGTGTAGCCGAAAGCGTCCAGCCGCAGCAATTTCACCCCGTGCGAGGTCAGCTCGCGAATATAGCTCTCCAGTAAGTGGTAGGTCTGATCGGACTCGTAGTTCAGGTCAATCTGGTTCTCGGTAAAGGTGCACCACACCCGGGCCTTGTCGCCGTTGGCGAAGGTCACCTGGCGGAAGGGCTCCTTTTCCTTGCGAATATGGATTTTCGCCATATCGTCCGGCGTGATTTCACCGAACTTGTCCACGTTGACAAACAAGTCGGCGTACTTCGATGCGAAGCCGTGCTGGACAAAGTCCCCGAATTCCACCGAGGCATCGGAAATGTGGTTCACCGTGAGGTCGGCGCACAGATCGTATTTTGCGGCGATTCGCTCTATGTCCTCCCAGTTGCCATATTCGGGATCCACCTCCCGATGGGTCAGCGGCGAGAAGCCCGCGTCGGCGTTTGAAGGGTAAAAAGGCAGGATGTGTACGCCCCCCACCGCGTCGGAAAAGTGGCTCTCCAGGGCGGTGTACAGGTCCGCCAGGTTGTTGCCGATGCGATCGGGGTAGCAGATCAACTGGACGCTGTTGCGCAATAACATGGCGGCCTCGTCAGGCTGGTAAGTGTTTGGAGTGAGTCTCGGTTGCGGGCGAAGCGGCCTGCTAGGCCACCCGCCTGGCCTGCTTCTCTCGCGCCTGCTGCAAGGATTCCACGGTGCCGGTATAGCTGGCGTCATACATTGCCACAGAGGCCAGGAAGTCCTGCGCCCAGTAGTTGATGTCGTAGTGCCTGACCACGTGGAACGCCTCAGCGAGGCGACTGCGTGCTTCATCGCGACTCATTGACAGGGCCAGGTAGCAGGAGTCTGCCAGCTCCCGGGGGTCGTGGGGATTGGCCAGTACCGCACCGCGCAGCTCCGCTGCCGCACCGGCGAACTCGGACAGCACCAGCACGCCACAGCCGCCTATCATGCCCTGGGTCGCGATGTACTCTTTCGATACCAGGTTCAAGCCGTCGCGCAAGGGCGTAATCCACATGACATCGGCCATGGCGTAGTAGGTGACCAATTCCTCGAACGGCAGGGCGCGGAAGAAAAACTGCACAGGGGTCCAGCCGACTGTCGCCAGGCGACCGTTGATCCGCCCCACGGTCTGCTCGATCTGCAACTGCAGTTCTTCGTAGATGGTCATGCCGTCTGCGGCGGGTACGCAAACCATGATCAGGGTCACTTTCTCAACCAGTTCCGGGTGCTCCAGCAGCAGGCGCTCGAAGGCCTCAAGTTTTTCCAGGATACCCTTGGTGAAATCCAGCCGCTCCACCGACAACACCAGTCGCTGGCCCTGTAGCTCACGGCGCAGTCGCTCCATGCGCTGCTGGGCGCCCGTGTCCTGCAACACGCGCTCGACGCGCTTGAGGTCGAGGCCCACAGGATGCGCACCGAGGCCAATATAACGGTCGTTGATCCGTATCCTGGTGGTCATGACGTCGAGCCCCACCGCGCAGCCGTAGGTAAAGAAGCGCGGTGCGCAGTTCATCCGCTCGACCACTTCCAGGGGCGTAACGCCCCGCGCCACGTCGACAAAGTTTTCCGCCTGGCGGGGAATGTGAAAACCAATGTAGTCACACTGCAACAGGCTGCCAACAATCTCACGGCGCCAGGGCAACACGTTGAATACATCGGCGGAAGGAAAGTAAGTGTGATGGAAAAAGGCGATGGTGAGGTCCGGGCGCAGCTCACGCAGGAAGGCGGGAACCATCCACAGATTGTAATCGTGGATCCAAACGGTCGCGCCCTCTGCGGCCTCGGCAGCGGTACACTCGGCGAACTGGCGGTTCACCTTCACATAGATCTGCCAGTGGTCCTCCTGAAAGCTGGCGCGTTCCCAGAAGGTGTGCAGTGTCGGCCAGAACGCTTCCTTGGAAAACTGCTTGTAGAAAATTTCCATGTCCTGGGTGGTCAGCGGCACCCGCGCTGCGGACAGGTTGGGATAGGTATCTTGATCGACCTCGGTGTGGGTCTCGAAGTCTTGCGGACTGCCGTCGTGGAGGGACCATGCCACCCAGGATCCTGCACGTCCGTCTGCAAAGAAGCTCAGCAGGGTGGGGATGATACCGTTGGGCGACTTCGGGCGCCGGCGAGCGGTCACGCCGCTTTCGACACGCTCTTCGTAGGGCAGGCGGTGGTAGACAATCACCAGGTCGGACTTGCCGGATTCGCAATCGTCCCGCACCTCCACGTCGATTCCAGCCGGGCCGAGATACGCAAAGTAGCTGATCGCCTCGAGAATGCCGCCACAGCCGGGCTGCCCAGCGTGCAACACCAGCGGCAGCTCACCTGTGCCGTCGAGCAGCGCCTGTTCCGATTCGCCCACGCATACCCCTTTGAAGCCCTGGCGGTACATGGAGAGATCGTTGAGCGTGTCGCCTGCCACCAGCACCCGTTCGCGATCAATGCCCAGGTGCTCAATCAGTGCGGTCAGGGTGCGCCCCTTGTTCACGCCGCGGGGCAGCACGTCCAGGTACCGATCCGCGGAGTAAAGCAGGTCGCAGTCCAGCCCCTCTACGATAGCTGCGATCTCGCTGGACACAGCCTCCGGTTCACAGAAATAGGAACAGCGGTGCTCCTGGGGCACTTCCTGGCGCTGGATCTCGTCGATGTGCTCCAGCGCCCGCTCGATGGTGTGCTCCCCCGGCCACAGCCGGTCGATGTCACCCTGCAAGGGGTGCAGAGGCTGCAGGGTTTCGCCGTCCACCACGGTACAACCGACGTCACAGATAATGTACCGGGGACGCGGGATTGCAGGGTCCGACAGTAGCGGCATCACCGATTCAAGTCCACGGCCGGTGACAAACACCAGGTCGATTTCCGGGTGGGCGCTGACAAGTTGGTAGAGTTTGGTTCGGCTGTCGAGGTCTCCGCCGAGAAAGGTGCCGTCGAGATCGGTCGCTAGTAGCATTCCATTGTCCTGTCTGAGTAGTTCCCTGATGCAGCACGGCCCGCACTCCCCTGACCCGGTTGAGCCAGTCGAACCTTTTGCCAATAAGCAATCCCGGAGCAAAGACAGAGTACGTACTGCGGAGGAATACAGCACAGGCACCGAAGTGCTTAGTGACAAATTGCTTCCTGTGTCTGGTTCTGCAGGAATCGTGCCAGCGTTCCGGTTCCGCCTCGCACGGCGTTAACGATTACCCCTGCGCACCGGCGTGTACGGGGCCTTGCTGGGTGACAGGCATGTGGAGGGTAGCGAAACGCAGGCTTCGGACCTCTGCGATGAGCGCACTGGAATGGTGCGAGCTCCCTGCGCTTCGCACCGTTCCCGCTCGCCAATGTCGAGTTCCAGCTGGTAAGACTGCGCTGTTCTGTACCCGAGTAGTACTGCTACACTGCCGGGCCCGACCATCGACCACATTGCCTACCCCCGTGCCCCATTCGCCCTCTGTTTCGAACACACTGTGCGCCCTGTTCGTAGCCTGTGGTGCGCTGTTACCCGGAGCCGGCATTTCCCATGCGGCTGGCAATAGTGAGGCTCGCTATACCGATGGCCATCTGCACACGGTAGATTTTTTCCAGCAGGGGGCCCCCCTCTCCACCCTGATCAGCGCCATGGATGACTCCGGGGTGGGGAACGCCATGGTCGCCGGCATGCCGCTGATGAAAAAGTGGCATGAGGACGAACCCAAACGCCCCGACACCTATGCCGGGGACGATGCCAGTGTCTACTGGTTCAGCGCCACCGATGGCTATCTGGCCGAAGCGCTGCAAAACCTGCCACCGGCGCAGCGCAAGCGCCTGCACCCGTTCCTGAGCGGCTTTAACCCGACTGACAAAAACGCTGACCTGCACCTGCAGAGAATGACCGAACTGTATCCGGGCCTGTGGCAAGGCATCGGCGAAATCATTACACGCCACGATGATTTAACGGCATTGACCGACGGCGAAACACCCCGGGCCAACAGTGAGGCGATGTTTCGGGTGTATCGCTTCGCCGCGCGCCACCGGCTCCCGGTGCTGCTGCACAGCAACATCACGTCCAAGCGCGAACGCAATCCCCTGTATGCCGGGGAAGTCGAGTCGACACTGGCAACGTTTCCCGAGGTGAATTTTATCTGGGCGCACGCCGGCACCAGTGCAACCCTGCACCGATTCCAGGGCAAGATGGATTTCCTGCTGCCCACCATAACCCGCATGCTGGACGCCTACCCGAATCTGTACATCGACCTGTCCTGGACCGTCCTCAGGCCCTATTTGCTGGACGGGAACGACAAACCGGAGGGAGACTGGTTGGCACTGGTGTCGCGCCATCCAAACCGGTTTGTTATCGGTTCGGATTTACTGGGCAAGTACGACAAGCTGGGGGAGAAACTGTCGGCGTTCGCAGCGTTCCTGCAAGCGCTGCCTGCGGATGTCGAGGCGCAGGTGGCGCGAAGCAACTTTCTCGCACTGCTGCCGCCACACGGAGCCTGCCCCGAGAGGGCAGGTCACTGCACGGCCAATCCGTAGGCGGCGCGCCCAATCGCGTGCAGGTCAGCTATTTATCCCACTCCGGCCAAGGTCGCGGGATAGGGCACCGCATACCCGTCCAGCGCTGGATTCGCCGCCACCAAGGGCCTACCATCCTGCTGATTGCAGTCCCTATTATTCCTATAAGGCGACAGAAGATGCAGAAGCTGGACATCTCCCCATTGGCAGGCGGTATCGGCGCCGAGGTCCGGGGCCTGGATCTCAACCGTGAGATCAGCGACTCGGCACGCGACGCAATGCAGGACGCTTGGCTGCATGCGGGCATCCTGCTGTTTCGCGGCATCGGCGACAGCCCGGAAAAGCAGCTGGCGCTGAGTCGCGCGTTCGGTGAATTGGAAGTGCACCCTATCGAGAACATCCGCGTTGAGGGCTACCCCGAGCTGATCTGGCTCTCCAACCGCAAAAGCGACGAAACGGCCCCGGTGTATCACTACGATGGGGTGGCGACGGTTGGGCGCATCCCCTGGCACAGCGACCTCGTTTACACCACCACCCCCAACCGCGGCGCGCTGCTGCGCATGCTGGAGATGCCTTACTCTGGCGGCGAGACCGGCTGGATCGATACTGCGGCGGCTTACGATGCCCTGCCAGAGTCCACCAAACAGCGTATCGCCCACCTTGAGGCGCGCTTCCGCTTCATCGCGGACCCTCGGGAAATGCGCTTTGGGCGACCGGATGTCGAGCGCCACGACGAAACCAACCTGGAAAAGGAAAAGGCCTTCTATCCGCATTTCCCGGACACCGTCCACCCGCTGGTCTGGCGACACCCGATCAGCGGCCGCAAAGCGCTGTGTGTCAGCCCCCTGCATCTGCGCGAGGTGCTGGGTCTGCCGGCAGAGGAAGGAGATGCACTGCTACACGAACTGGTCGCCCACGCGACCGACTCACGCTTCAGCTACGTACACCACTGGCAGCCCAATGACATGGTGCTGTGGGATAACCTGCGCAGCATGCATCGCGCGTTTGGCAACCCGCCCGACGCCTCCCGCCTGGTGCATCGCACAACGCTGAAGAACACCGTGGCGATGGGGCGACTGCTGCAGGCCGGGAGCGCATGAGGCTGCCGATCCACCCCTTGATATAGATCATGGCACCCCCGGCACCCAGGGGTATGCTAAGGGCATTCATTGGAGTGGAAAACAATGTTGAAGAGAGAGAATCGACCAGCCAGGCTGCTATGCACGCTTGTTTTGGGGGCTACCGCCTCGACAGCAGGAGCAGATACGTTCTTCGTCGATGGCTATGGCGGCTTTATTTCGGGTACCGCGGTCGGAGGCTCCGGCGTCGCCTACACCAACGATGCCGACACCGCAACAGGTGGCGCCTTTGACGTCGGAGCCGACGCTGATGGCCGCAACGGGATGGGTGTAACCGTTGATCTTCCCTGGGGCACGGCCACCGGAGCGGATGGCCCCTATGCTGGCCAGAGCGGCTATGCGCTCTCACGCGTTGAAGATCAGCCCATAGAGGACAACAGTCTGGCAGTGCCTGTTGGCAGATTGACGCACTTCAACGATCCGATCAGCGTGGGCACGGCACTCCTCTCGTCGGATATGGAATGGACTATCGCCCTCTTCGCCAACCTGACCGATGCGGTAAACGCAGAGGCATCGGGCGATGCGAATGCTGTCTACTCGACCACAGGCACTTTCACCATCTATAACTGGGAGACCAACAACGCGGGTTACGGTCCCGGTGGATTCCGCTTTTTCGACGGCAGCGCGTGGGTGCCCAATTTGGCCACGGACAGGTGTCCCAGTGACCTTCCGGCCGGCACCCCAACATCGCCGAATACCGGCCCGGGCGACCCGGCTGCAACGCAGATCTTCATCTCGGATGGCAACCCCAATGCAAGCACCGAGTGCCCCGATGCGCATATCTATACGCCCAAAAGCTTCCCCGGCGCGGGGTTCGACTACAATGGCAGCAGCTACCTGCTGCAAATATCCGGCTTCTACGATAGTCTCGGCACGCTCGCCGACACTTTCTGGGCCTGCGAGGATCAGTCCTGCTTTGGTGATATCCGTCTCTCGCTGAGAAACACCACACCGACAGCGGTACCGGCAGTGACAACATGGGGCCTGGTCCTCGGCATACTTGCCATGCTGGGAGTCGGGGGTGTCCACCGGCGCCGGCGGTCATAAGATTGCCCCTCGTGAGTGATGTGTGATTGTGAGGATATTCCCGATTCAGACGCTGGCAGAGGGGCGCCCGCGCCCGGCCAGCAACATCGTTCCCACTCCCATCAATAACAGCCAGAGAGAGGCAGGCGCGGGTACTGCGCTGACACCAACCATGGCGGTCAATGGCTGCTGAGTGACCATGATCGTGTTCATATCAGGCGTGTCGAAACGAAGCCCCAGAGTAAACCCTGGTCCAAACGGATCCAGGCCGAGATCGGGGTCCAACCAGACGGCAGCACCCCCCAAGCCGGACACCTCATCGCTGTCGAGCAGGAACTGGTGGGCAAAGTGAGTGCCCTGAACGCCGGTATAGTTGCTGGCACCGGGCTTGAGACTGTTCTCTGCCGAGTTGTCAGCCAACGACTGGGTAGTCAACAGGCTGTAGCTCAAGCTGGAGGGCGGGGCCGGCCCATCGTGGGGGCACTGTACAGGGTGCTGCCCCTGGATTCTCCCGAAAGCTCATAAGTGAAACCCTCGCGCAGGGTTATTTCCCGACTGTCTGTCCCCGACAGCTCCCCCGGGCCAAAGCGGGAAGGGGTGGAATACAATCGCTCAAACCCACCCTCATCACCCACCCCGTCCAGCTGTAAGCCAACATAATTGCGCCCGGCATTGGTATCGCCCTCCAGGGCAACGTTGATGCGCGCGTTGGTATCCTGGGTGACACGAAAACAGGTGTCTACAGAAGCGTTTAAAGCCACCAGCGGGCTGCGGGGGCCTGCCGCGTTAACCGACAGGATATGCGAGGCATAACTGAAGCCATCGCCATCACCGAGGCCTCCACACCAGGGGACGCCAGTATCAGGGCCGTCAGCAGTGGCAGGATTCGACCGCTGTTGCCGCGAATCTGTTCGCGAACCGGGTTTCTGAACGTCAATAAGGTATCGATGTACATGGCGCTGTCCCCTTCCGAGCTTTGATCTCGGCCTGTTGCTTCTCAAGCGGTGCGATAAAGCACCGATACCCAGTTACACAAAACTCACCTGGTGGCGCTCGCCGATACCCGGCATCTTGACCAGATCGTCAGGCAGCGAGCGGACCGTATCGTTGATCTCCTGGAAGAACTCATGGGAATTGCCGGGAGATTCATAGGCAATCAACAGGCCCTCCTCGTCGGACAGCCCGGTAAACGCATGCACATGACCGGCCGGTACCAGCACGTAGTCGCCGGTGCCCAGCTCGTGGGTTTTATCGTCGATACGGAGCTCAATGCGCCCGCTGAGCACGTAGAACGCCTCATCCCAGGGATGGGTGTGCGGCGGAGCCCCGCAATCTTTGGGCACGGTATTGAGCATGCTGGAGTAGCGCCCCTGCGTATCCTCACTGGTACAGAGGAATTTGATCTGCATGCCCAGCACATTCAGCCAGTCACCGTCACTCGCGTGCTGTACGATAGATCGACTCGCCATGACCCTGTCTCCTGTAATTTCTCCGTGGGGCTGGCTTGAATACTAGCAGTGTCATAGAATAAGTCAATATGACATAGCATATGACATTTTAAGATGAACACACTGAACAGCAAGAAAGCCGCGTTCACCAGGAATCTGCTGCTGGACGCCGCGCGCGAGCTCGCGGAAACGATCGAGGTCAATGACATCAGCTTCAAGCTCGTGTCAGAACGGGCCGATATCTCACAGCGCACCATGTTCCGCCACTTCACAAGCCGGGAGGAATTCCTGAATGCATTCACCACCCGCGAGTACGGCGAGCTGGACCTGCCGGATATCCCCCATAGCGTGGAAGAGCTCCCGAGCTATGTCGACGTGCTGTACAGAAAGCTTGATGCGCAACCACGCCGGGTGATGATGCTGTTGAGCGCAGATTTACTGCCCCGCGTGCTAAGCACTTCGGGAAAGGAACGATTGGAGAGGATGCGGCAGGTACTGGCAGATGCCTTTCCCCACTGCGCAGAGCACGAGATCATCCAAACCGCTGCAAACCTGCGCTACGTCATGAGCGCGTCCAGCTGGCGCTACTACCGGATGAATTTTGAATTCGACCTTGAGACCAGCGTCAGCTGTGCGCGGATGATCGTCACCCAGGCGCTCCACTATCTTCGAACAGCCAACAGCAATTAGGATCCGGCCCGGTTCGGCTGCTTTGACAAGACTATCCTGCATGAATATTGCTGGCGTTGGGCTCGGGCCAGCCACGGATTTCCGGGGCAACACGACCAACCTCCAGCAAATATCAAGCTAATACCGCGCGAACTTTTGGCCACAGTTGGCGCAAGTACCTGAACACAGATAAGGTATCCTTTCAGTAGCTCTGGCGTGATTGCCAGAGTCAAATCGCGGGCCTCAACCGGACCGTATGCGAACCGCGTGGTGGTGGCGGCCTGAAGACTCAAGGAGTACCTCACATGACTGACGACGACACACCCGGCGCAATCCCGGAGCGGGAACTGCGTCTCGCCCTGGTGTGCTATGGCGGTGTCTCGCTCGCAGTCTACATGCACGGCATTACCCGTGAAATTCTCAAACTGGTGCGCGCCTCGCGTGCCTACCACGCCCTGCCCGAAGACGCGGCCGCCGGCGCCAGCTACGGCGACGGCTCCCGCCACCGCGGCGAACTGGACACCGAAGCGGTCTACCTCCAGCTGCTGCAACAGATTGGCGGCACCGTGCGCCTGCGGGTGCTGGTGGACGTCATCGCCGGCGCCTCCGCGGGTGGCATCAACGGCATCATGCTGGCGCGGGCCCTGGCCTTCGACCTGTCCCTGGATGACCATCGCAAACTGTGGCTGGAACTGGCCGACGTCGACGAGTTGCTGGATCCAGAGGCGCGGGCCAGCCGCATGTCCAAAGCCTACATGCGGCCGCTGTTCTGGCTCGCACGCTTGCACCAACGCCGGCGGCAGCGCCGCCTCGGCATCGTTGGCGAAGACCCCGAGGTCCTGCTTAACCTGTCGCTGTTCATGCGCTCGCGCTGGTTCGAACCGCCCTTCTCCGGTCCGCGCATGAGCGCGATGATGCTGGAAGCGCTGCAATCCATGGGCGAAGAGGAGGACGGCTGTCATCACTCCCTGCTGCCTCCGGGCCTGCCACTGGAGCTGTTTGTCACCACCACGGATTTCTGGGGCCGGCCGCAAACGATTCCGCTGCACGATCCGCCCGAGATCCGCGAGCGGGAGCACCGTCACATGTTCCACTTCCACCACCACTTCAACCAGACCGGGGAAAGCACTTCCACGCTCGGGCGTGACCAGCTGCCGTCCCTGGCCTTCGCCGCAAGGGCCACCAGCAGTTTTCCCGGGGCATTTCCGCCGGCCCGGCTTCCAGAAATGGATACCCTGGTGCAACAACGTGGTCTCGAATGGGACGGGCGCGAGGCGTTTATCAGGGACCAGTTCAAGACCTCGCGCCGCGCCGGAGAAACCGTGGAGGACGCTGCCTTTATCGACGGCAGTGTGCTGATGAACAAGCCGGTCTCAGTGGCCCTCGACGCCGTCCAGCGTCATCCAGCCCACCGCCAGACCGACCGGCGACTGGTGTACCTGGAGCCCAATCCGGAGGTAGAGCGCGCGGTAGCCCACGAGGTCCCCGGCTTCTTCAAGACCATCGTGGGTGCGCTGTCCAGCATCCCCAGGCACCAGCCGATTCGCGACGACCTGGAGTGGATCGCCCAGTTCAACGAGCAGGTGCACCTGCACCACGAGGTGGCGGACGGCGTTCGCGACCAGGTGCTGGCCAGAATAGGAACCACCCTGAACGCCGAGATGACGGCACCACCGGATGTACAATCCATAGCCCGCTGGCGCAGCGATGCCAACACCAGCGCCGCCGTCGAAGCCGGCTATGCCTACGAGGGTTACACGCGGCTCAAGGTCCTGGGGCTGCTGGACGAGCTTGCGGTGCTGTTCCAGCACAGCACCCGGGGCCTGACGCGGGGGGAGGCGGTGGCACGGGTACAGGCCTGGGCGCGGATGAAGCGGATCCGGCCCATGGGTGAAACCTCGAGCAACGCCCGCTACCGGGAGGCAACTCCCTGGGTCCTTTTCCTGCGCAACTACGACATTCGCCACCGCCTGCGACGGGTCCTGCTGCTGATCCGGCGCTGTAACGAGCTCTACACCGACCCGGGCGTCAGCGCAGTCGCAGAGCTGCATCCGCGCCTGGACCGGCTCAAGCAGCGCCTGTACCACCGCGCAGAACAGCTCCGCGAACACCTGAACTGGCGCAGCATGAGGCTGCAGCGCAACGGCAACATCATGCAGGAAGACCACCTGAACGCTTTTCTGGTCCGCTTGCTGGAAGACCTCGATCTGGTGGCATTCGACACCGCCCTGGACGAAGAACTGGCCGCCTGGTGCGCACAGGCGGAAGACATGGTGCTGGTACGCGAGGTGCTCGCCGCCTACTTCGGTTTCGCCCACTACGATGTGCTGACCTTCCCCATGACCCAGAACCGGAACCTGGATGCCCTGGAGGAAATCAAGGTCGACAGGATTGCCGTCAACGATGCCAACACCCTGCGCCAGGGCGGCGCGAGGGATCTGTTAAAGGGCGTGCAGTTCGGCAATTTCGGCGCGTTCTTCTCCCGCCGCTTTCGCGAGAACGACTATCTCTGGGGTCGACTCACGGCTGCCGAGCGGCTGGTAGACATTGTCGGCAGTTCCGTGCCCGAAGCGATTGCCGCGGGCGTCGACCTCGATGCAATCAAGAAAGCCCTGTTCCTGGCCATTCTCAAGGCGGAGGCACCCCATCTTGGAGAGGTCAGCGATCTGATCAAGGCGCTGGAAACCGAGGCGGCGCAACTTTGAGTTGGCGAATTCGTCCCGGCGCTGCGGCACAGGCTCACGGCGAGTACCACACCGGCGAGGTATAGGCGCGCTCCTGCAGCGTGGCGGGCTTGCCCGCGGCGTCATCCTGCCCCAGGGCGATGGCGTCCAGCAGTGAGTGACGCGGCGTCGGTATCTCCAGCACCCGCACATAGTAGAAGGCCGTCTGTGCCGGATCGAAGTCCGGGTCCTGCCACAGGGCTGCCAGCAGGGGCTCGCCGATGCTGTTGTCCCACTGCCCGGTGGCCAGATCGACCGTCGAGCCCACCGGCGGCAGCTGCCCGCTCACCTCGTTGCGCTCTCCGGACCAGGCCACATTGTAGACGCGCTCATGGGTCTCGCCCGCGGAGTCGATCCAGCCCTTCACCACCTGGATCCGGTCCAGGTTGGCACCCAGCGGGTCGCGCGTGGCCTGCACCAGAATCTGCGGCGCCAGGCCCGCTTGAGCCTGTTCCGGCAGGGTGCCCCCCATGGGCACCCCCGCGGCGGCGGCTGCCCGCCAGTCATCGACACCGTCCACAGCGACCACGGGCAGGTTCCAGCCGGCATAGAGCTGCACCCCGATACGCGGGCCCGTCGTCGCATAGACCTCCCGCCGCCGCAATGCCTCGAGAATGGATTCGCGGCTGTTGTCCTCTGCCCACACCGCCGCCAACCCCGACGCCGACATGGCCCAGCCGGTGGGGCCTTCGCCGCCGTCCCAGCGGTTGTTCTTGTTCTCGGGAATGGAGTCGGTGGCCAGTTTGCCGTGGAAGTTGCGCTCTTCCGCCGAGGGCAGCGAGGTGTGGGAATCGGTCGAGCCGATAAAGCCGAGACGGTAGGGGTTGACGCCGATCGCAGCTTCCAGGCCCAGTCCTCGCAGGAGCGCGGGGCGCAGGTAATCACCCGCCCGGGGCAGATATTCACTGGTGCCCTGCTGGATGTAAAAGGGATAGGTTTCGAAGTCGGCGAACGGGTCCGCGGGGGACAGGGCCGGGTGGGTCTCGGAATCGCCCTTGATCTGGGTAATCTCCGCGACCGGCTCCCAGAAGCTGCGCACCTCCGCCCACTCCTTGCCCACCGGCTCACCGCGCAGGGTCTGCTCGTCGAACATGAAACCCTTGGAGATATTGGAATTGTGCGGGATGGCGATGAAGTCATCGCCGGTGGCGGCGGATGTTTCGGCCAGCCACTGCCACAGGTCTTCCGGGTAGGGGCTGTCATCCAGCCCGAAGGGCTGGTACTGCTGTGCGCTGTTGGCATTGCCGTCGGTAATCACCACGCGATGCAGATTGGCGCCACCGGGGATGGAGCTCCACTCCCAGCCGATCATCGTGGTAAAACGACCGGGATCGTTGTAGCGTTCGGCGGCGTCCGTGATCTGGCGCCAGGTATCGGCTTCGACCTCGGGTAGCGGCGGGATCATGCTCGAGCCCAGGGTCTCGGCTGCCGCCGCCCGGGGGTCCGCATCCGCCTCCGGCAGTACCGAGACGAACAGCTCGCTGCCGCGCCCGGCATCCACCCGCCGACGCAGCAGCCAGCCGACGAACCCGGCTTTCATTTTGTCGACCACCCCCGTAGCAACGCCCTCTGCTCCGCTGAAGTACAGGTGCCTGATAACCCCCAGGTACTCCGCGTGATCCGAGACCACAAGGAAATCCAGAGGCGTTTCAATCTGCACCCGGGCCCGGTGATAGGGATGGATGACCGGCAGTCCCTGCGCATAGCGGTAGGCCGTGTCGGGGTCTGCCAGCAGGTTGTTGTTGGCGAAAGCGTCCGAGGAGAACGTGGTATGCAGGTGGGTGTCGCCCCACAGCAGCTGTTTTTCCTGGGCCGCGGAAGCCAGAGGCAGGAGTAGTACCAGCGGTAACCAAGGTCTCATGGCGTTTTCCTGTTGTTATCAGATGCAGAAGTGGGACCGGGTCTTGCATTGTTGTACCGAACGGGCTGCACCAATGAGAGACCTGCCCCCACATATTGCCCGACCCCGGATTAGATGCAAGACTCGGGTAAAAACACAAGGATGACAGCATGCCAGATCCATCCAGTCTGCGGGTCGCCGTGATCGGCGCGGGTCCCGCCGGTATCGCCAGTGGCAGAGAGCTGCTGCGCCAGGGTTTTCAGCACATTACGATCTTTGACGCCCTGGACGCGCCCGGTGGCACCTGGCGCCTGCACTCCTACCCCGGCCTGGCCTGCGATGTCTGGGCACACTCCTACTCTTTCTCCTACGCCCCCAATCCGGACTGGACTGCCAGCTTTGTCGACCAACCGGAAATCCAGGCTTACCTGGCGCGCTGCGCCAGCGAGTTCGGGCTGGACCCACACCTGCGGCTCAACACCCGCATCACCAGCGCCCGGTTCCTGCCCGCGGGTGGCTGGCAACTGACTACCGCAAGCGGCGAGACGCTGGAATATGACGTAGTCATCAATGCCATGGGCAACCAGCACACGCCGCTGTTTCCCGATGTCCCGGGAATGGACCTGTTCCGGGGCGACAGCTGGCACGGCACCCGCTGGAACCACGCGGTGGAACTCGCCGGCAAGCGTATCGCCATCATCGGCTCGGCGGCCAGTGCGGTACAGATTGTCCCTGAAGTCGCCAAAGTAGCCGGGCAGCTGACGGTGCTGCAGCGCTCCGCCAACTGGGTCATGTCCCGCGGCAAGAAACCCTATCCAGCCTGGCAACGACGCCTTGCCCGGCGCTTTCCTGTCCTGATCACGCTGTTGCGGAAATGGCAGAATGCGCTGATGGGCCAGGTGGAATACGCGGTAACCCTGGGCCACAAGCGCATGGACCAGTTCGAAAACGTGGTGCGGAAGTTCATTGCCCGCAGCATCGACGATCCCGAGCTGCGCCGGCAGCTGACCCCGGACAGCCGCTACGGCTGCAAACGGGGCCAGGTGTCCGACGATTTCTACCCGGCCCTGAACCGGGACAATGTGGAGCTGGTCGCCGCCGGGTTGCGGGAAGTCACCCCCACGGGGCTGATCACCACGGACGGCCGCGAGATCGACGTCGACATCATCATTTACTGCACCGGCTATCGGATCCTGGACTTTGACCGCATCGAGGTTACCGGCAGCGACGGCACCCGCCTGGCCGAGGTGATGGCCGACAATCCGCGCGCCCACAAGGGGATTTCGGTCCCGGGATTTCCCAACTATTTCTTCGCCGTGGGCCCCAATGGCCTGGTGCTGAACGTGTCCTACTTCAAGACCGCGGAACGTAGCGTGGCCACCATCGTCAGACTGCTGGGAGAGATGTGCGCCGCCGGCGCCACGCGGATGGAGGTACGCGGCGACGTATTTGCCGACTACAACGACTGGATGGCCGACCGGTTTCCGCGGTTTTCCTGGGGCGCCAGCGACTGCCACAGCTACTACCGCAATGCTTCCGGCCACGCGCCGTTCCTGTTTCCGGGGAATTTCCGGGAATTCTGTCAATTACAGGATTCCTGCGGGTTGCACGAGTACAATCTCGCCTGATACCGACCCGCAATCAGGACCCACCATGGCCAAGCAAAAATACTACGTCGTCTGGACCGGCAAGACGCCGGGCATCTATACCAGCTGGCCGGAGGCCGAGCGCCTGGTCAAGGGCTTCCCGGATGCCCGCTACAAGTCCTACCCCACCCTCGCGGAGGCGGAAAGCGCCTACGGCAGGGGCGCCCCGGCGCGGCCCGCCACGCGCAAGAAGACCGCCGCCCGACCGGCCCGGGTT
>NZ_JAVKCQ010000065.1:0-43075 GCF_040222615.1 Haliea sp. | reverse complement strand
CCGCGCCATGACCCGCTCCGCCAGCTTGTTCTTTTGCCGCTGGTTGGTGTCGTGCACCGCAGTCAGGATATTGGCGCGGTGGCCGTGCTGCTCCGCCAGGTGTTTCAGGGCGCGTACGTCCTTGGGGAAGCAGGAGCCGCCGTAACCGCAGCCGGGGTAGATGAAGTGGTAGCCGATGCGCGGGTCGGAGCCCATGCCCCGGCGCACCAGCTCGATATCCGCCCCCACCGCCTCGGCAATGGTGGCCATCTCGTTCATGAAGCTGATCTTGGTGGCGAGCATGGCGTTGGCCGCGAGCTTGGTCATCTCCGCGCTGCGCGGGTCCATGTGCATGATCTTTTCATGGTTGCGGTTGAACGCCTGGTACATGCGTCGCAGCTCTTCCAGTACCCTGGCTGACTCGGTGCCGATGATAATGCGGTCGGGGCTTTGGCAGTCCGCCACCGCCGAGCCCTCCTTCAGGAACTCGGGATTGGAGGCCACCTCGATGGGGATATTGCGGCCCTGCGCTTCCAGCGCAGCGGCAATATGCTCGCGCACCTTGTCGGTGGTGCCCACAGGCACCGTGGACTTGGTGATCACCACCTTGCGGCTGCTCATGTAGCGGGCGATGGAGGTGGCCACCTGCATTACATAGCTCATGTCCGCCGAGCCATCGCTGCCAGCCGGGGTGCCGACGCAGACAAACAGGTAGTCGCTGGCCTGCACCGCCTCCTTGGCGTCTGTGGTAAAGGACAGCAGGCCGCTGGCGATGCCGTTGCGGATCAATTGTTCCAGGCCCGGCTCGAAAAAGGGCACAGCGCCGTCGCGCAGGCGGTCGACGCGGGCGGGGTCGATATCCATGCACGTGACCCTGTGGCCCACATCCGCGAAGATTGCGGCCTGCACCAGGCCCACGTAGCCGCTGCCAAAAAAGCTGATATTCATGGTTGGTCAGGATTTCCTGTGTCGTTATGGCAATTCCTATCGCAACACTATATGTCACAAAGGTGACAGAAGTAATACAGGATTGGACAGGCTGTGACCCACTACTTATATGGCGGCATGAATTTGGGTAAAATGCGCGCCTTTATCCAACCGGGCGTTCGCGCCCCCCGCCAGCCAGGGGATTCCGATGTTTGACCAGAGCATGACCATTGCAGGTTTCGACGACGAGATATTTGCCGCCATCAAGGAGGAAGAGCGTCGGCAGGAAGAGCACATCGAGCTCATCGCCTCGGAAAACTACGCCAGCCCCCGGGTGATGGAGGCCCAGGGCACGGTCCTGACCAACAAGTACGCGGAAGGCTACCCGGGCAAGCGCTACTACGGTGGCTGTGAGTTCGTGGACAAGGCCGAGCAGCTGGCCATCGAGCGGGCCAAGGCCCTGTTTGGCGCGGATTACGCCAACGTCCAGCCCCACTCAGGCTCCCAGGCCAATTCGGCGGTCTACCAGGCTCTGTGCAACGCCGGAGACACTGTGTTGGGCATGAGCCTGGCGGACGGCGGCCACCTGACCCACGGCGCCAAGCCCAACTTTTCCGGCAAAATGTATAACGCCATCCAGTACGGCCTGAAAGCGGACACCGGCGAGGTCGATTACGACCAGGTGGAGGCGCTGGCCCTGGAGCACAAGCCCAAGATGATCGTGGCCGGTTTTTCCGCCTACTCCCGGGTCATGGACTGGGCCCGCTTCCGTACCATCGCCGACAAGGTTGGCGCCTACCTGCTGGTGGACATGGCCCACGTGGCCGGGCTGGTCGCGGCGGGCGTTTACCCCAACCCGGTACCGCATGCGGACGTGGTGACCTCTACCACCCACAAGACCCTGCGTGGCCCCCGGGGCGGCATTATCCTGGCGCGCGCCAACGAGGCGCTGGAGAAGAAATTCCAGTCCGCCGTGTTCCCCGGTGGCCAGGGTGGCCCTTTGATGCACGTCATCGCCGCCAAGGCGGTGAGCTTCAAGGAAGCCGCCAGCCCTGAGTTCATTGCCTATCAGAAGCAGGTGGTGGCGAACGCCCGGGCCATGGCCAGGACCTTTATCGAGCGCGGAATCAATATTGTTTCCGGCGGTACCGACAATCACCTGATGCTGGTGGACCTGATTGGCAAGCCCTATACCGGCAAGGACGCGGATGAGGCCCTGGGCCTGGCCAACATCACGGTGAACAAGAACGCGGTGCCCAATGACCCGCGCTCGCCGTTCATTACCTCCGGCCTGCGGGTGGGTACGCCGGCTATCACTACCCGCGGTTTCAAGGAAGCGGAAACCGTTGAACTGGCGGGCTGGATGTGTGATGTGCTGGAGGCCCTGGAGCAGGGTTCAGCTGATGCCGCTATCGCGGAGGTAAAGGGCAAGGTGCTGGAGATCTGCAAGCGCTTCCCGGTGTATCGCTGAGAGGCGAGCCGAAAGCGCATGAAAAGGGGCCGCGGCCCCTTTTTTGTCACCACGCTATTCCGTAATCATCGCCATAATCCGAGGCGCCCCCGTGCATGGTGCCGTGCTCGCGGTCGAACCAGATCGCCGTGGTCGGGTTGTACGTGCGCTCGACCACCTCCACCTGGTATCCCATGCGGGAAAGCTCGGCACGGGTAAACGGGGAAACCAGCGGCGTTACCTGCAGCCGCCCCGGCTCGGCCTGGTGGGCACCGAATGAGCTCTGCATCTGGTAGCTGAGGATGTTGTGGGACTCCGCCGCCTGCTGCACATTCATGCCGAATTCGACCATGTTGAGGAAGAACTGCAGCAGGTTCTGGTCCTGGGTGTCCCCGCCCTGCACGGAAAAGGCCAGCAGCGGTGCGCCGTCCTTGAGTGCCAGGGAGGGGGTGAGGGTGACCCGCGGGCGCTGCCCCGGCTGCACCACGTTGTAGGGATTCAGCGCTTCGTCCAGCACGAAACTCTGCATCCGCTGGCTTAAGCCCACGCCGGTAGTGCCGGCCACAAAGGCGGGGATCCAGCCGCCGGAGGGGGTCACGGAGATCACCCAGCCCTCGGCGTCCGCAGCCTGAATCGACGTGGTACCGGCGAGGAAGGCCTCGTCGGCGGTCATGATGCCCGCCTGCTGGAAGCTGTCCGCGCCCTGGGCATCGGCGGCGGGGGGGATGGGGGTCCAGGCCTGGCGCAAGGCTTCGAAGGGATTCTTGCCGCCCTGGAAGGGGTAGGGGTCGCCCGGCTTGAGGTCGACAAGGTTGCGGTCAGCGGGCATCAGCGCGCGGCGCTGCTCCGCATACTTTTTCGACAGCAGGCCCGCCACGGGCTCTGCCGGCGGCACATAGGGGTCGCCGTAGTAGAAGTCGCGATCGGCGAAGGCGAGGTTCATGGCCTGGTACAGGGTGTGGATATAGCGGGTGCTGTTGTAGCCCATCGCCTTGAGGTCAAAGCCCTCTAGCAGGTTCAGGGCCTGCAGCATGGCCGGGCCCTGGGTCCAGGTGGTGAGCTTGTAGACCTCGATGCCGCGGTAGTTGACGCTTACCGGCTCCTCAATGATGACTTTCCAGCTGGCCAGGTCCTCCGCGGTGATCAGCCCGCCCTGTTCCCGGGTGGCACGGACAATCTCGGCGGCGATGTCACCGCGGTAAAAACGCTCGTAGGCGGCCATGATCGCGGCCTTGCGGTCGCTGCCGGCCGCCAGCGCTGCGGCCTCGGCTGCCACCAGCTTTTCCAGGGTTGCCAGCAGGTCGGGCTGGCGGAAGATTTCCCCGGGGGCCGGCGCCGCGCGCTGCTCCGGCTGGTCGGCATCGTAATGGGGCAGGAACACCCGTCGCGAATCCGGCCACTGCGCCAGGATATCGCGGCGGCTCTCGATGAACCGGGCCTGGGTTTCCTCGATGGGATAGCCCCGGGCCATTTCCATGGCCGGCGCCAGCACCTCCTTCAGGCTGAGCCGGCCATATTCCGCCAGCATCACCATCAGCCCACCCGGGGTGCCGGGTGTGACCGCGGCCAGCGGTCCGTATTCCGGCGGATAGAGCATGCCTTGTTCGCGGAAGAATTGGGGAGTGGCGCCGGTGGGCGCGACCCCCAGCGCATTGATGCCTTTCACTTCTCCGGTGTGCGGGTTGTAGATAAGGGCCTGGGTTTCACCGCCCCAGCCCAGTACATCCCACATGGTCGAGGTGACCGCCAGCATGGCCGCCGCGGCGTCGATGGCGTTGCCGCCCTGCTGGAACATCATCGCCCCGGCGGTGGCGCCCTGGGGCTTGCCGGTGACAGCAACCCAGTGCTTGCCCAGCAGCACAGGGCGGGCGGTTTTCTGCGCCAGGCTGGTGGCGGGCAGCGAGAGGGCACAGATCACTGTGGCGAGAACAGCCCGGCGGAGCAGGCGCATAACTGTGGGTTCGACCATGATTGTCTCCGGGTAGCGAAAACAGAGCATAACAAAGATCGGCGGGAATGGTTCGCGAACGCCGATGACCGAACATGGGCGCATTTGATGAATGTGCACGCTTTGCGCACTGTGCTTTCGTCACCCTGCCAACACCGGAAATATGTTACGCTTCAGGCACTTGTCCATAGGGTAACCACCCATGCATTGCCCCTTTTGTGCCGCCGATGACACCAAGGTGATAGATTCGCGGCTGGTCGCCGAGGGCGACCAGATCCGCCGCCGTCGCGAGTGCCTCAGCTGCAAGGAACGTTTCACCACCTACGAGGTGGCGGAACTGGTCATGCCCCGCGTTATCAAGCAGAACGGCAACCGCGAGCCTTTCGACGAGAACAAGCTGCGCGCTGGCTTCCAGCGCGCGCTGGAGAAACGGCCGGTGTCGGTGGAGGACATCGAGGCCACCATCAACCATATCAAGCATGCCCTGCGCGCCACCGGCGAGCGCGAGGTGGGCTCCCGGGTGCTGGGCGAGCTGGTGATGGACCATCTCAAGCAACTGGATCAGGTAGCCTACGTGCGTTTCGCATCCGTGTACCGCAGCTTCCAGGATATCTCCGAGTTTCGCGATGCCATCGAACGGCTGGAGGCGGAACCCAAGCGCGAGCGCAACGGCGCCGTCTGAGGCCGCATGACTGACACCCACATCGATACGCGCATGATGGCGCGGGCACTGCAGCTGGCTCGTCGCGGGCGCTACTCCGCCATGCCCAATCCCCACGTCGGCTGTGTGCTGGTGCGGGATGGCCAGGTGATCGGCGAGGGTTTCACCCAGCCCGCTGGTGGCAACCATGCGGAGATCGAGGCGCTGAGAGTGGCCGGCGATGCCCGCGGCGCCACCGCCTATGTCACCCTGGAACCCTGCAGCCACCACGGCAAGACCGGCCCCTGTGCGGATGCCCTGGTGGCTGCGGGGGTTAGCAGGGTGGTCGCTGCACTGGAGGACCCCAATCCGCAGGTCGCCGGCAGTGGTCTGGAGCGGCTGCGGGCGGCGGGAGTGGCGGTGAGCTGCGGCCTGCTCGCGGCGGAGGCGGAGCAGCTTATCCCCGGCTTTATTGCCCGCATGCGCCGCGGCCGCGGTCGGGTGCGGGCCAAGCTGGCCATGTCCCTGGACGGCCGCACCGCCATGGCATCGGGCGAGAGCCAGTGGATTACCGGCGCCGCGGCGCGGCAGGATGTGCAGCGGCTGCGGGCCATGAGCTGCGCAATCCTCACCGGTGGCGGCACTGCCCTGGCGGATGACTGCGCCCTCACCGTCCGTGCCGCCGAGCTGGGCATGGAAGGCGCCGAAGCCGCCCGGGCCAGCGCCCGCCAGCCCCTGCGCGTGGTGCTGGATTCCCACCTGCAGCTGCCAGCGGAGGCCCGTATTTTCAGCACCGATGCGCCGACCCTGTGGTGCCACGGCACCGATATGTCGCCGCCCACCGCGGCCCCCGGTGGCACCACCGAGCTGCTGGCCCTGGACCGCGGTGCCAACGGCCTCGACCTGCAGGCCCTGTTGGTCGAGCTCAACAGGCGGCAATGCAACGAAATTCTGGTAGAATCTGGCCCCCGTTTGGCGGGGGCCTTGCTGCGACTGGGCCTGTTGGATGAATTGATCGTATACATGGCTCCCACCCTGATGGGGAGTTCGGCCCGGCCCTTGCTGGAGCTGCCCCTGGCGCAGATGGCGGACAAGGTGCCGCTGACCCTGAGCGACGTGCGCAGGGTGGGTGCGGACTGGCGCTTCACGGCCATACCCGGGCCCTGAGGGTAGCCGGGCCGGAGCGGCAGCCAGCACGGCCCACCAGGAAACAGGAATACTGCATGTTCACAGGAATCATCGAGGCCGTCGGCACCATTGCTGCGCTGCAGCCCGCTGGCGGCGACCTGCGCCTGCGGGTGCACAGCGGCAAGTTGCCGCTGGACGATGTGGGGCTCGGCGACAGCATCGCCACCAATGGCGTCTGCCTCACGGTTACCGAATTGCCCGGGGATGGCTACTGGGCGGATGTGTCGCGTGAAACCCTGGACTTCACCACCCTGGGCGGTCTCAAGACCGGCAGTCGGGTGAATCTGGAGCGAGCGCTTACCCCCGCCAGTCGCCTGGGTGGCCACATTGTCAGTGGCCATGTCGACGGTGTTGGCGAGGTGGTCAGCGTGGTTGCGGATGGCCGTTCCTACCGCTATGTGATGCGGGCCCCGGACGGGCTGGCGAAATATATCGCCCACAAGGGGAGCATCTGCGTCGACGGCACCAGCCTGACCGTAAACGCGGTCAATGGCGCTGAGTTCGAGCTCAACATCATCCCCCAGACCTGGGCCGAGACGGTGTTCGCCGAGTACCGCCCCGGCAGTCGGGTGAACCTGGAAGTGGATGTCATTGCCCGCTACCTGGAGCGCCTGGTGCTGGGCGAGGACGCGGCCAAACCCGGGCACCAGGGTGGTATTTCCCTGGCAACCCTGGCCGACAACGGCTACCTGCGCGGTTAGGCCGCCCAGCCCACAAGGATTCGATTGGCATGCAAGTAAACACCGTAGACGAACTGATCAGCGATATCCGCCAGGGCCACATGGTGGTGCTGGTTGACGATGACGACGACAGCCATAACGAGGGCGTGGTGATGGTGGCGGCGGAGCATGTCACCGCCCAGCACGTGAATTTCATGGCCCGGCAGGCCCGGGGGCTGGTCTGCCTGACCCTGACCCGGGAGCGTTGCCGACAGCTGGACCTGCCTCCCATGGTGCCCGCGGCCAACGGCGAGAAGTCCAACTTCACGCTTTCCATCGAGGCCGCCGTCGGCATTGATACCGGAATCTCCGCCGCCGACCGCGCCCGCACAGTGCTCGCCGCGGTCGCGCCGCACGCGGTACCCGCGGATATCGTCCAGCCCGGACATATCTTTCCGCTCACCGTCACCCCCGGCGGTGTGCTGACCCGCGCCGGTCACACCGAGGCCGCCAGTGACTATGCGGGCCTGGCCGGGCTGTTGCCGGCGGCGGTGATCGCCGACATCCTGACTCCCGACGGCATCCTCGCCGACGGCCCCGCGCTGGTGGAGTTTGCCGCCCGCCACGGCCTGAAGATCGGCACCATCGCCGACCTGATCCACTTCCGCATGGTGAACGAGCGGACTATCGAGCGGGTCCGTGAGGGCGAGATCGAAACCAGCCATGGTCCCTTCAGGTTGACCGTGTACCGCGATGACACCGGCGGCCGGCTGCACCTGGCCCTGTCCCGGGGCGAGATTGTCGCTGCGGAGCCGACCCTGGTGCGTGTGCACGTGGCTTCCACCCTGCGCGATCTGGTGACCAGCCAGGTCCCGGGCCGGGGCTCATGGAATATTGGTGCCTGCCTGGCCAAAGTGGCGGAGGCAGGCCGCGGTGTCATTGTGTTGCTGGCGGGCAAAGAGAGCGACGGGCAACTGCTGGACAGCATCGACATGGCCCTGGGCCGGGCGCCCTCCAGCGCTGGCGCCCTGCCCGATACCTACACCACCGTTGGCCTGGGCTCCCAGATCCTCAAGGACCTGGGGGTCGGAAAAATCCACCTGATGGGCGCGCCCATCAAGTACAATGCGATTTCGGGTTTTGACCTGGAAGTACTCGAATATCTGGCGCCCTGAAACAGGACGCCAGCGAACAAGGAATCGGCAATGACTGATATCAAGACGATCGAAGGGGATTTCACCGGCACCGGCGGCAAGTTTGCGCTGGTCGTGGGCCGCTGGAACAGCTTTGTGGTAGAGCACCTGCTCGACGGTGCAATTGACGCCCTGCGTCGCCACGGGGTGAAGGACGAGCAGCTCACCATCGTTCGCGCCCCCGGCGCCTTCGAGATCCCGCTGGTGTGCCAGCGGGTGGCGAAGCAGGGCGGCTTCGACGCCATTGTCGCCCTGGGCGCGGTCATCCGCGGCGGCACCCCGCACTTCGAATACGTGGCGGGCGAGTGCACCAAGGGCATTGCCCAGGTCAGCCTGGAGCACGGCATTCCCATCTCCTTCGGTGTACTGACCGTGGATTCCATCGAGCAGGCTGTCGAACGCTCCGGCACCAAGGCCGGCAACAAGGGTGCTGAAGCTGCCCTGTCGGCACTGGAAATGGTCAGCCTGCTGGGCCGGATCGGGAGCTGAGCGGGCGCGTGAGCAAGCAAGCCCGCAATACCCTCGCCGCGGAGCGGCACAAGGCCCGCCACTACGCCATGCAGGCCCTGTACCAGTGGCACATGGCCGAGGCGCCCATCAGCCAGATCGAGGCTGAGTTCCGCACCGACTACGACTTCAGCCATGTGGATCTGGAATACTTCCAGGCTATCCTGCACGGCGTTCCCGGCAGCGTGACCGAACTGGAAGCGGTGTTCGAGCCGCTGCTGGATCGCAAGCTCGACGACCTCGGTCCCGTCGAGCGCAGCCTGCTGCGCATCGGCACCTGGGAACTGGTGCACCGGATTGACGTGCCCTGGAAGGTGGTGATCAACGAGGCCGTCTCCCTGGCTCGCAAGTTCGGCGCCACCGACAGCCACAAGTATATCAACGGCGTGCTCGACAGGGCCGCCCGCCAGCTGCGCAAGGCCGAAACCGAAGCCGACGCCTGATGCCGGCCGACGAATTCTCCCTGATTGCGCGCTACTTCTCCGCCTTCGGCGCCGGCCCGGCCGTGGCGCTGGGGGTAGGTGACGATTGCGCCATCCTGGCGCTGGAGCCCGGGGAACGCCTGGCGACATCGGTCGACACGGTGGTGGCGGGCGTGCATTTCCCGCCGGACAGCCTCCCCGAAGACGTTGGCTACCGCGCAGTCGCGGCGGCGGCCTCCGACCTCGCCGCCATGGGCGCGCGGCCCCTGGGCATGACCCTGGCCCTGACCCTGCCGGATGCCGACGAGCTCTGGCTGCACAGCTTCAGCCAGGGCGTGGGGGCGGCAGCGTCCGCGCTGGCACTGCCCCTGGTGGGCGGCGACACTACCCGCGGGCCGCTGACCGTTTCAGTGCAGGTGTTTGGCGCCCTGCCTGCAGGCAAGGCCCTGTTGCGGGCCGGCGCGCAGGTCGGTGATGCGGTCTACGTGTCGGGTACCCTGGGAGACGCGGCGGGCGGGCTGGCGGTGCTGGAAGGCCGCTACCGGCCTGAGCCGGAAGCGGCGGAGTATCTGGAGCAGCGCTTCTTTCGTCCGCTGCCGCGGCTGCAGCTGGGTATGCTCCTGCTGGATGACGCGCATGCGGCCATCGATATTTCCGACGGGCTGCTGGCAGATGCCGGACACATTGCGGCGGCCAGCGGGGTTGGAATCCGGCTGGACGCCGGGCGGCTGCCCCTGTCTCCGGCCCTGGCGTCTCACCCGGACCGGGACCAGGCCCTGCGCTGGGCCCTGGCTGGCGGTGACGACTACGAACTGTGCTTCTGCCTGCCTCCCGCTGCCACCGCTCCGGCCGATTGTACTCGCGTCGGCGAGGTGCTGGCCGGGGGGGGTGTGGTGTGCCCCGGATTCGATGATCTCGCGGGCGGCTATAGCCACTTCTGACAGTCGCACTTCTGGCGTTCGTCAAAGCGCAGTACACTGGCGTCTTCGCAGCAAGAGACGGGGCCATGGCCAGCACTGACCACAACGCCAGCACTGCCCACAACAACGGCAACCCCGCGCCGGCGCCGGACATCCTGCACTACCCGGTCCAGTTGCTCGCCTTCGGCCTGGGCAGCGGTCTGTCACCCAGGGCCCCCGGTACAGCCGGTACCGTGGCTGCAATTCCCCTGTTCCTGCTGGTCAGCGCGGCGCTGGCCAACACCGCTTCCCCCCTGCTCTGGTACAGCGTGTTTATCCTGGTCACCGCCATCGCCGGCGTGTGGATCTGCGATCGCGCCAGTGCCCAGTTGGGGGTGCACGACCACCCCGGCATTGTCTGGGACGAATTTGTCGGTTTCTGGATCACTATGTGGGCGCTGCCGACCGGGTGGGCGTGGTTGCTGGCGGGGTTCGTGGCCTTTCGCATTTTCGATATCCTCAAGCCCTGGCCAATCGGTCTGTTGGACCGCAAGGTGGAGGGTGGATTCGGGATCATGATCGACGACATCGTGGCGGGGGTGATGGCCTGTGCCTGCATTCACATCGTGGCGTGGGTGGTGGCGGCGTGAAACGGCGCGCAGGCCTGGTGGTGGCCTTGTCGATGCTGCTGTGGCTGCCGGCGCCGCCGGTTGTCCACGCCCAGGCGGGTTCGGTCAAGGTCGAAGCCCTGTTGCCCAACACTGCGGTGCTGATGGTCAATGGTCAGCGCAAGACCCTGAAGGCCGGCGACAGTTTCCAGGGCGTGAAGCTGATCAGTGCGGACGCCTCCGCGGCAGTGCTGGAGATCAATGGCGAGCGCCAGCAGCTGGGCCTCAACCGCAATATCACCACCAATTTCGTGGCGCCTGTCCAGCGCCAGCTCGATATTCCCCGCAACGAGCGCATGCAATACATCACCAGCGCGCTGATCAATGGCCGCAGTACCCGGGTCATCGTCGATACCGGCGCCAACGTGGTGGCCATGAGCGCCCGTCATGCAGCGGCGCTGGGTGTCGATTACAAGGCGGGATCCCGGTCCAAGCTGGAAACCGCCAGCGCCACCATTGACGCCTGGATGGTCACTCTGGAGAGCGTGGAGGTGGGCGGTATCCGGGTGGACAACGTGCGCGCCACGGTCGCAGAAGGGGACTTTCCGTCGACCATCCTGCTCGGCATGACCTATCTGCAGCATGTCGAACTGCGCGAGCGCGATGGCGTGTTGTCACTGTCGAGGGCCTGGTGACGCGGCGCCCACGGGCGCGCATAAAGTGCTAAACTACGCCCCCTTTTTCCAGCCGGACCGCTCCCAGTGTCAGTACGTTATGTAGAGTCCTCCCGCCTGCCCACCGCCTGGGGCGTATTCGATATCCACGGTTTCGAGGATCCGGACGCCAACAAGGAACATGTGGTGTTGACCATGGGCGATGTGGGCGACGGCGAGCCGGTTCTGGCCCGTATCCACTCCGAATGCCTGACCGGCGACGCCCTGTTCAGCCTGCGCTGCGACTGCGGCAACCAGCTCGAAGCGGCGCTGAAGGCGATCTCCGCGGAGGGCCGGGGGGCAATCTTCTACCTGCGCCAGGAAGGTCGCGGCATCGGTCTGCTGAACAAGATCAAGGCCTACAAGCTGCAGGACGCCGGCGCCGACACGGTGGAAGCCAACGAACAGCTTGGCTTCGGCGCCGATATGCGTGACTACAGCATCCTCGGCCCCATGCTGCGGCACCTGAAGATCACCCGGGTGCGGCTGATGACCAACAATCCGCGCAAGGTAGTGGCCATGGAAGAAAATGGCGTGGAGGTGGTCGAGCGGGTGCCGCTGCACTGCCACAGCAACCCCCACAACGAGAAGTACCTGCAGACCAAGGGCGCGAAGATGGGGCACTTCGCCGCGGATTAGTGGTACTCAGTTCTCCCGGCTCACCACAAATCGCGCCAACTCCCGCAGCATATCCGCGGGTTCCCCGAAGTGCTCCAGTGCCTCCAGGGCGCCGTCCAGCAGGTGTTCCGCGGTTTCCCGGGCACCTGCCAGTCCCAGCAGGCTGACGTAGGTCGTCTTGTTGGCCAGCGCGTCCTTGCCGCCTGTCTTGCCCAGGGTGGCGGTACTGCCCTCCACATCGAGGATGTCATCCACCACCTGGAAGGCGAGGCCGATATGCTCGCCATAGACTTCCAGGGCTTCCTGTTGGCTGGCACTGGCGCCCGCAGCGATGGCGCCCAGGCTCAGCGCGGCGCGGATCAGGGCGCCGGTCTTGAGGGCGTGCATGTCCTGTAGCTCGTCCAGCTGCAGCGCCCGGCCGGTACCGGCGATATCCACGAACTGCCCGCCGACCATCCCGCCCAGCCCCGCAGAGCTGGCCAAGACCTTGAGCATGGCGACCTTTTGCACAGCGGACAGGCCCGGTGCATCCGCAATGAGCTCGAAGGCCCGCGCCTGCAGGCCGTCGCCCACCAGAATCGCGGTAGCCTCGTCAAAGGCCTTGTGCAGGGTGGGACGGCCGCGGCGCAGGTCATCGTCGTCCATGGCCGGAAGGTCGTCGTGGATGAGGGAATAGGTGTGGATGAGCTCCAGGGCGCAGGCCAGGTGGTCGAAAGCGCGCGCGAGCTGGGAGTCGGCGCCGACGGCCTGCCCCGCGGCATACAACAGGCAGGGACGGATGCGCTTGCCGCTGGTCTCCAGGGCATAGTCTATCGCGGTTTCGAGCCCCGCCAGGCCCGCTACCTGCCGGAGCTCACCGCCGAACCCGCCGTAGATCTGCAGGCCGGTGTCGCAGCGGGTCCGGCACTGGGCCATGAATTCGTCGAGGGCCTCGCTCACTCGCCGTCATCCTCCCCGGCACCCGGATCGGCAAAGGCCTGGGCGACGGGCTTGCCGTCCTTCTCCAGCAACAACTGCACCTTCTGCTCCGCGGTTTGCAGGGCCTGCTGGGCCTGGCGAATGAGCTGTACCCCTTGTTCGAAGTCCTGCAGGGACTGCTCGAGGGAAGTTTCCGGGTCCTCCAGGCGAGTGGTGAGCGCCTCGAGCTGGGAGAGGGTGTCGGCAAAAGTGGGGGCGGTGGACTTTTTGGGCATGGGGTCTCAGTGAGTTGCATGGTTTGTGTGCACTATAGCAGGGAGCGCTGCCTTTGGGTGCGGGGCAGGGCTGTGCTGTCGCCACAGCGCATCGAGACTTCCCCCACCAGAATCCCGTCCCTTCAGGAATCCCCTGGCACTGCTCGAGGAATCTGATCCAGTCGCAAGCCTTTGCAGGCATGGCGCCGAGCTAATGGCCAAATTTGACGTGGCACGAGGTGCTGGGAGGCTGGTTCCAGAGTGGTATGCTGCAGTTTATGTCTTTGTGGCTAATCGGGTGGTGCTGTATATAACCGAAAAGCGTCTCCGCGGAGATGCGTATTTACCTCATGGGGACCGCACTAGCCGGTAACCATGGACTGCAGCAGCGGAACCACCACAGCCAGGGTGATGATACTGAGCAGGACCGTGTGTCCAGACAGGCTCCTCTCTACACCCGAGACACGGGCCTCGACGCGATCCAGGCGCCCGTTGACTTGCTCGAAACGGCGGTCGACCTGATCAAACCTCTGGTCGACCTGATCAAACCTCTGGTCGACTTGATCAAACCTCTGGTCGACCTGGGCCCTATTCAGATCGAAGTGCTCTCTGGTCACCAGCGATTCAACCTGTTGCGTAACCATAAGCGTCATGCTCCTCGCGATGGCCTCCGCCTGCTGGCGGGAGAGCCCCGTAGACTCAAGATCACGCGAGTAGGTTAGCACATCGAATGCGGGTTGCGGCATGGCCAGTCACTTGTGCCGGAATCACTTTGTCGGACCTATTATGCAGCCGGAGCCCGGACGGGCAAACATCAAATGCGGCCAAGTTAGCTGGCCAGGGCATGATGAGCGCGTGACGGATTTACAGAATAAACCCCAACTCCGACTGGTGGGTGATTTGCCGCAGGCAGTGTGAGGGCGCTGTGCTCTTCACGCCTTCGATGGGCACGATTCGCTCGTGCAACAGACGGGTCAGCTGCTCCAGCTCGGTGACATTGAGAGTGCAGATCAGGTCGTGGCGGCCCAGGGTGGTGGCGACAAAGCTTACTTCCTGAATTCCGGCCAGGGCCCTGGCGACCGCGCGACCGCTGCCGCCGTGGACGTCAATACCGACGAAGGCTGCGTTCATCGGCCCCCCCGGGTGCAGCTGCAGGTAGGCGAAGCTGATTTGCTTTTCCTGTTGCATCCGGCGGATGCGGCTGCGCACCGCGGATTCCGACACACCGATCTCGGCGGCGACTGCGCGATTGCTCTTGCGGGCGTTCTGGCGCAGGTTGGCGACGATTTTCCGGTCCAGCGCATCCAGCAGCTTGCGCTGCTCCGGGGCGTCGGTGGCGGAGTGCGGCTGATAGCCGCGGCGGAACTTCCAGACATCCAGGGCCAGTGCCGGCGCGAGCCGGGCTACTCCCTGCAGTGCCGACAGGGTTTCGGTGAGGAAGGTGCTCACGGCCTCCCGCGAGTCCAGCGCCGCTACCAGCTCGATGTCGTAGCGCCCCAGCACCACGTTCACGGTGAGCGCCGCGGGCAGTGCCGCGATCCGCCCCGCTACCTCGAAGGGCGAGTAGTGTTCCACGGCGATGCCAATAAGCAGCAGGTATTGGTAGCCCGCCGCGTACAGGTCCACCAGCGGCGCCAGGCCAATCACGCCGGCTTCCAGTAGCCGATCGATACGGCGGCGAACCGTGACCGGCGTGGCATCCACGCAGCCGGCGATATCCTGGGTGGAGCGCCGCAGGTCCCCATCCAGGGCCGTCATGATGGCGGCGTCCAGGTCGTCGGGCTGGTAGGGCGCCGGTCGTGCGGCTGCTTTCACAGGCGCATGGTCAGACTGAGTTCCACGGTGCGGGGCCGGTTATAGCTGCCCTCGAAGTAGCCGAAGAAGCCGCTGCCGTCGAAGCCCGAGTTGAGCACCCGCTTGTCGCCCAGGTTGGTGCCTATCAGCGCCAGCTCCCAGTGGTCGCCGGGCGCGCTGTAGATCAGCCCGGCGCCGAACAGGCTGTGCCCGGGCACCTGCAGGGTGGGGCTGTTGACCCCATTGAGGAAGTAGCTGTCGGTGTAGCGCATGTCGCCGCGCAGCAACAGATTGCCGCGGTCACCCAGGTTCCACAGGTAGTCCAGCCCCAGGTTGAAGGTCCACTCCGGTGTGTGCTTGAGCTCGGTGTCGGTGAAGTCGCCGGTCACATCCACCCAGCCATCGGAATCGTCATTGAGGTAACCCAGCCCCGCCTGTATCTGCCAGCTGTCTGTTGGCACCCAGGTCGCTTCCAGCTCCACGCCCTCAATGCTGGCCTTGGAGGCGTTTTCCACCGCCACGGACCCGGCCCGGGTGATCAAGACCTGGATGTCTTCGTAGTCGTTGTAGAACATCGCACCGTTCAGGCGCAGGGTACGGTCGAGCAGGTCCGCCTTGATACCGACCTCGTAGCCGGTGAGGATTTCCGGTTCATACTCCTGCAGGTCCGCAGGGCTGCCAAAGGCCCGGCCATTGTAGCCACCGCTGCGGAAGCCGCGGCTGACATGGGCGAAGGCCATGACGTCATCGCTGAACTGCCAGGACAGACCCGCCTTGGGCGAGGTATTGGACCAATCCTGGGAGCAATCGAAGTAAGCCGTGGGCGCGTCGAAGCTGCAGCTGTCCACCGGCAGGCCGGGAATGAAGAACATGTGCGGTACACCGAAATCAAAATTGCTGATCTGTTGGGTGAAGTCTTTTTCTTCCTCCGTGTAACGGATGCCTGCGAACAGGTCGAGCTGGTCGGTGACTGCATAGCTCGCATGGGCATAGACGGCGTAGCTGGTGGTTTCCTGGCGGTTGTCGAAGGACACCGAGGTGCCCAGGCCCTGGATGATGATCAGGTCGGTATCGTCCTGGGTGTCCTCCTCGAACCAGTACAGGCCGCCTACCCATTCCAGCGGACCGTGGGTGCCCACCAGCTGGAGTTCCTGGCTCCACTGCTCGTGGTCCTGGTCGTGGACGTCGCCGTTGTAGTTCACCAGGCTGTTGTCGCCGTCGCGGCCGAACAGGGCTTCGACCTCCCGGTAGCCGGTGATGGACTTCAGTTCCAGTGCGTCGCTGAGCTGCCAGGTGTTGGTCCAGTTCACCCCCAGGCCTTCGACGTCGTCGTTGGGCAGCGGGCCTCCGGCACCGGAACGGTCAATGTCGACGTTGGGGGTGCAGCAGGGGTTGTCCGGGTTCAACAGATTCCAGAGGTCACCAAAGGTTGTGCCGTCCTGCCAGGTCAGCATCACGTTGGGGTAGCCGGTCTGGTCCTGCTCGTGCCAGTCCACGGACAGGGTGGACTCGAAGTTGTCTCCGGGGGTCCAGTTCAGGATGACCCGGGCGGTAGCCAGGTCCACGTCGCCAGCGTCATCCCCCGGCCGCTTCTGCCAGCCATCCGCCTCGCGCTGGAGGTAGGAAGCGCTTACTGCCAGCGTGTCGCTGATGGCGGTCTGGCCATACAGGGAGATGCCGCGCAGGTCCCGGGAGCCCGCTGTCAGTTTGACCTCAGCCCCGGTATCGCCGGTGGGCTTGCGGGTGATTACGCTGATGGCGCCACCGATGCTGTTCTTGCCGAACAATGTGCCTTGAGGGCCTCGCAATACCTCAATGCGCTCAACATCTGATAACTCCAGGTTGGCCCCGAAGGCCCGCGACAGATAGATACCATCCAGATACAAGCCTACCGCGGGATCGGTGGTGAGAATGAAGTCGAACTCCCCCACCCCGCGCAGGAAGGCATTGACCGTCGAGCTGCCGCCGCCAGTACCGACGGTGAAGTTGAGGTTGGGCGTCTGCCGTTCGATGGCAGTCAGCTGGTTGATGCCGGCCTGGGCCAGGGACTCGCCACTCAGGGCGGTGATGGATACGGGGGTGGATTGGAGGCTCTCGGCGCGCTTGCGGGCGGTGACCACGACCTCTTCCAGGGCGGCAGCCAGAGAAGGGAGGGGCAGGGTAGCTGCAGGCAGGGCGGTAGTCAGGGCGGCGATAACGCTAAGCAGGCGGTGTTTGTGCATGGTGAATCCCTCTGGTTTGGGGTCTTTTTATTGGAGTGGGCGCCCCAACCGGCTTAGTCAGGCACCCTGGCGTCTAGCGCCTTCGGAGAAGGTAGTGTGGTCGCAATGCAATTATGCGTCAATACAATGCGAAAAAAAACGCAAAACGTAATATCTGTGGGGCGGCGCGGATGTATGTCGAGAGTGGCCCGCAAGCCAGACAGCATCAATTCTCCTCACGCCTGATCAAGTCATCGAGACCTTCGGCCAGCAGAGTTTCGTCCGGCCGGGGATCCAGCATCTCGCCTCTATTTCGGGTGCCCCAACTAACCGAAAAACGTCTCCGCGGAGATGTCTCCCGGCAAGCCGGCAGGCAGTTCGCCGAACCTTTGGGTCAGCCAACAGGGCAGGGCGAGTACTCCACCGCCACCGGTACATTGCCCATCCTCGGCATGCCCGTGTAGGGATCGAAATCCACCTCGGTATTGAGCAGGCGCCCCGTGTTACTGCCGAGCTCACGGAAATTCGCCTCTTGACCCGGCAGTCCGCCGAAACCGTGTGTCATCGCGATGACTCCGGGGCGCAATGTTGGGTCAGCCTCCACGATGGCCGGAATGGCGTCCCAGGGAGATCGCAGGCAAACCGTCGCGCCGGACTCCAAGCCGAGTCGAGCAATATCGTCGGGGTGCATAAAGGCAGGATTCCAGGTTTTGCCTGCCCTGAGCCTGGCGATGTGTCTTCCGGTTGAGTTCATGAAGTTGTTGCTGCGTCGCGGTATCAGCCGGAAGGGGAATTCCGCATCCTCGGCGGCTGCCGCGGGGGCGCGGTCAGACCACGCCCGGAGTTCTGCCATCATGGTGGGGTCGTCGAGGCGAAGCCGTGCTGTGCAGTTTGGCTCCGCCGGTGCAATCGGCACATCCTGCTCCTGAAGGAGTCCATGTGGATGTGCCGCCACCTGGTCGTAGTCCAGCCGGCTGTTGGCACACATGCGTCGGTAGAGACCTTCCGTGTCCAGGGTCTCGTCGCGGCCGAGCTTGAAGCCGGCCATTGGCGACTCCGTGTAACTGCCAAAGCCGTAGGCCATTGCCAGTTCAAGGTCACAGCCCAGGTGGCGGGCGATGTCCCACAAAAACTGCCATTCCTCCACGAGGTCGGCATTGGGGGGCGGGTCAACGACAGCAGGGCTGACCTGTGCGTAGGTGCCCGGTATCCCCATGCCGAGACCGTAGTATTTGCCAGTCTCGGCCGGCTGGCTCATCCCGGGAGTCTCCAGCGTGAGCCTGGGGGCGATGACATAATCCGCCAGCTGCGCGGTTTCCGACAGCAGGGGGTCAAAGGTCACCAGCAGCTCCAGCGATTCCATGGCCGCCATGGTCTTGCGCTGGTCGGGCCACGCGGTCATGGGATTACCACCAAGGCAGATCAGCGCACGCACCTGGCCCGGCCCCGGCAATAGAATGTCCTCGGCCAGTGCCGCGGTCGGCATGCCGGCTACCGAGTCGCCCAGGGCGCGAACGCGCATTTGCTCCCCGAATCCCCAGGCCTGGAATGGCGCCACTGCCTGCGCCCTGGGCTGCCAGGGCGGCAGCAGTCCGTTGGGGCGAGTGACAGTGTCACCGGCACGCGGCCAGCGGCCGCACAAGGTTGTCAGGGCCAGCGCCAGGTACTCAGTCAGATTGCTGTTCATGGAAAAGCTGGCGCCAGTGCCAGTGTTTACCGCCCCCGATGTCCCCGAGGCAAACAGCCGGGCCGCGCTAACCAGCATTTTTGCCTCGATACCGGCGCGTTCCGCTACCATCTCTGGCGTGAAAGGTTCAACCTCCGCGGCCAGTGACGCAAAACCCTCCGCATGCCGGGCAACGAAGTCATGGTCGTATAGACACTCCTGGATAATGACCCGGATGAGGCCAGCGAGAATAGCCGCGTCTTCACCCGGGCGCGGCTGCAGGTGAATGGCCGCACGGCTGGCGGTCTCGGACGCCCTGGGGTCCACCACGATCAGTTTCATGCCGCTTTTTACCGCGTCCTTCAGCTTCTGCGCCGGATTCTGGCAAGGGATACCGGCAGCCTTGGAGATCACTGGATTGACGCCGACCAGCAGCCAGGTATCGGCGCGTTCGAAATCCTGGTCCCCACCCTGCCAGATGCCGTGCAGGGCCTGGGCAATTTGCTTGTTGGGTTGATCAATGGTGTTGGCGGTGAAGAACATCGGTGAGCCCAGTGCGCGCAGCAGGGCATAGGCCACCAAGGGACCGCCGGGATAGGGCAGTGAGTTGGTGCCACTGTAGACAGCGACTGATCGAGGGCCGTGTTGGGCGACAAGTGCAGCCAATCTTTCGGCAATCTCCTGCGAAGCCTGGGCGCTCGGGATGGGCTCGAAATTACCGTGATCGCTCCGTTTCACGCTGTGCAGCAGGCGATCAGGGTGGTTGTGTAGCTCCGGGAGGGCCCGACCTTTGGGGCAGGTGTAGCCCTTGAACAGCGGGTTGTCCGGGTCGCCGGTGACGCGGATGAGCTTGCCCGCCTCGACTGTGGCGAGGATGCCGCAGTGGGCGATGCAAAGTCGGCAGATGGTGGGCTGGGTGTTGGTCATGGGGGGCCTGCGTTGGTGTTAGCGATGACTAACTGGCAGCTATGGACTGCAGGAGTGGGACCTTCTCCGCCATGGTCCGATCAAAGTGCCCCCTGGTCACCAGCGATTCAACATGATGCGAAACCATAAGCGTCACGCCCCTGGCGATGGCCTCTGCCTGCCAATGTTCGAAGAAGCTCATCCAGCCGCCGGGGGCCACGATGGCGCCTTACAGGGCAGCCAGTGAGACTTACTTCCTTATATCCGCTAATTATGGCGCGGGACAGCAAATCTGCCAAACCTGTGGCCGAATTTGACGAAACAGAAGTTACCGCGGAAACAGAGCTCTGGGGCCTGGCGTTACTTTTCTCTCCTTGACTCAATACCTGGCGCCTCTGAAAATCAAAGAACGTCTCCGCGGAGAATCGGAGTCCCACCCGGCCATGAAGAGATTAACCGACAGCCATCAACTGTCGCCAATCGCTCCCTCATGTCAATCCTATTCCCGCTGGCAACAACAAGTTTTGCCGTCCTTGCTGTAGCGCCCGCCGGGCCTCGCGGCTAAGCTGTGCGCTCGGTTATGGCCATCAGGTATGCAGGGATTGAGGATGTCGTGTGCCGACATCAGTGGTAGTTCCATTTAGGATTTGGCCGTGGACGGTTAGTCAGCCTGGCGCTGCGCCACCCTGTCTGGCGCGTATTCTGGTGTTTGTTCTGGCGTGCTATCTCGAACCGACCCGGTTTTGGACGGTACGGACGGCGTGGGGCGACCATTTCATGCGCCCTTTATAGAGGCGCTGAAATTTTAGGTGGAGTAGGCTAATCCAGGTTCCTGACGAGATTGGTGGAGTGCGGTACGGGGTAAAGAGTACAGTTCGTCGAGTGCAGGAGCTTGTACTGCGCCGAGTGCCTTTAGAATGATTGGTCTGTTTGAAAAGTTCCTATTAGCGCTAGAAGAGTGCTGTAGATAAGCTGTACAGCTTGGCTGGGGGCCATTATGGAATGCTCAATTTGGGTTCCCGAGTCCGGTAGACGGATGATTTGAGCCTTAGTGCCCTGTCATCGGCGACAAAGTAGTTGGATGAGGTTTTTCAGTGTTTAATAGGAGCAGATCGTGAATATGGACTTGCGGAGCACGGGGCAAATAGTGGCGCTAAATGGGCGTGAGCTTGGTCAATGGCGTCGCACCCGTATTAAGGCCCCCCGAGTGAATCCAGAAAGTGGTTGTCAATATGTAGGACGCCATTGCAAATCCAGCGGTCCTCGTGAAAGCACGATGTACGTTGCTCCGTCATTCGGACTTAACCAAGTAGTATCGAAGTAGGATAATTAGAGGAGCAGGCAGTGATCGGGGAGACAGATGCATTCAATATGTCGAGCTCACCTGCTTTTATGAGGCTTTCAGCAGTGACCGCTATCCAAATACCTTGTAGAAAAACGTCTAGACTAATCGAAGAATGACTTTCCCCACAGCGACCGCGCCGCTACCGAAAGCTTTAAAGGCAAATCGGGAGAGCCACGATACCGACCCGGACCTCCACCTTTTGGTCCGGTGGCGCTGTTCCGAAATGGCCTGTCGTGACAAGTTCATCGAACAGGTGGGGCGTCGATTCCAAATTTTGGCGGTGTACACCTGCGATTGGTCCCCTGAAAACTGGGCCTGGAACTTGGCCAGGTTTTATGGTGGTCGGTCCATGGTGGGGACCACGAAATTGCGTGAGATTGGTTTCTCGCCCTTCCTCGCCGTGATTGTGAGAGACGATGCTCCAATTTATGGCCCTGTTCAGGCTTTGGGTGGGAATGTAGACGTTGCTAACCGCAACATAATTGATTTCAAGTTCCACTTGCGCTTGGAGGCGAGCGCGAACTTCTGCCATTCAACCTCATCCCGCTCTGAGTTTTTGATGCAGTCCACATTGCTTCTTGGGCTTGAGGAAGCCTCCCGACTCCAACACATCAGCGATTGGGATGGTGCGGTCTCAATGCTACGTGGGGATATTGAGGGCGCGGAGAGCTGGGAGTGCTTCGAGCGGATGGTGGGATATCTAAACCGCACGTGCCGCTGGTTAGTGCTTAGGAATTTTGAAAATCTGCCGGATAGCCTGACGGAAGAGAACGATCTGGATGTTTTGACCGACGACATGGAATTGTTCTCCGCGATCGCTGGACTAGTACCGCGCAGTGGGGGTCTCGGTCACTACACGGCATCTATCTCTGGCGAACAAATCAGCATTGATGTGCGTTGCCTCGGCGATGGCTATTACCCAACATTGTGGGAGGTAGATTTGTTGGAGACCCGGACTTGGTGCGACAACGCCATTCCCAAGCCGGAGCCTGTTCATCACTTCTTTTCCCTTTTGTACCATGCTCGCTTGCAGAAACCATCAATGTCGGATCGCTACGTAACGGTCTTGACCGATCTGGCCCTACAAATTCGTTTTGACGATGTCGCGGAGGAGACCCTTCGAGATGACGTTCGTTCAGCGAGCATTCTTTCCGGCTTCATGAAGAGTCGCCTTTACCCAGTTACCCGCCCTGTAGATTATGGTGTGTTTTGGAATAGGCGATTCCAACGGCTACTCAGTGGCTTTGAGATGGTGTCTCCTCGTGTTCTGCGAAAGCGGCGCGTACTCTGTTTCATGCGTCGATGGCTACCGAATTGGGTGTATCAGGTGGTGCCCTACCGGCTAAGAGTTACTATCAAGACTAAACTGAATCACTAATGAGTATTTATTGTCAAATTGTTTCGCTCATGGCGCTTCCTGCATCGTGAAAAATGAATACACGCGTCATGTCGGCAACCATTTCTCGGATGAAGCAAGAGAAAGCGTTGCAGTCTTTGCCCTGAGAGTTGCGAGCTTGGTCATGGGCATAGCGGCTACTGTGCTGCTGGCCCGCATCTTGGGGCCGGACAAGTTTGGGCTTTACAGCCTTGTTCTTGCTGCAGCAACGTTGGCTGCGTTGCCTGCCCATGCGGGACTCGGTACGCTTGTTTTACGAATCACCTCCGCAGAATATGTCAAAGGGGCTTATAGTCTCGTTCTTGGGATGTGGCGTTGGACGATCCGAGCGCAAGCCACTATCAGCGTGGCCGTTATGGGGATAGCTGCCCTGGCTCTTTGGTTGGTTTCCGGTCAGCTTACATCGGACGAAGTTCACGCAACTATTTTTGGCATTCTTCTTACCCCTGTTCTTGCATTGAGCGCCACACGGATCGCCATGATGCGGGGATTGGGTGATCCAGTGGCCGGGGTAATGTTGGAGGCCCTGCTTCAGCCAGCCCTGCTTTTGGTAGGGCTGGTGATGCTTTGGTTGGTCTCGCGACTAGAGCCGGTCTCTGCCCTTGCCTTGTACCTCGGGACTGTTCTTGTCACTTTCGTGTTTGGATACTTTTTAGTCCTGTGGAGAAGTCCGAAAGAAATCTTTCAGGCAACCCCCGAATACCAAGCGGGAGAATGGTGGCGCGCCGTGTTTCCCTTGGCTCTGCTGGTAGGGATAGAGCGATTGATAAAGTACACGGATATCCTCTTGCTTGGCGCCTTGGGAACGGCAGCCGACGTGGGCCTTTACCGGGTGGCGGTACAGGGGGCGGACGTAATCGTGTTTGCCCTCGCAGTCATCATGCTAGTATTCGGCCCGAGGTTGGCACGTTTGCATGCACAAGGAGATACTGCTTCCTTGCAGAAACTCGTCACGCAAGGCAGCCGATGGAGCATGGTCGCCGCTGGCCTTTCGTTCCTGGTATTACTTATCGCCGGCGAGTGGCTGCTTACTGTCGTTTTTGGTGTTCGATACACTGAGAGCATCCAGCCGCTTTTGATTCTCGCAGCCGGACAGCTGGTGGTCGCATGGTTTGGGGTTACGCTTACCGTACTTAAGATGACGGGCAACGAGCGTAGCTCAGCAGTCATTCTCGGTGCGGCAGCCGTGGGCAATGTCGCGCTGAATTACATCCTCATTCCACCTCTTGGGCCAACTGGCGCGGCCATCGCAACCGCACTTACACTTGGCGTCTCTCGCGTGGCCTTGAGTCGTATTGTTCAGAAACGCTTGGGCGTTTACGCGGGTGTGCTTGGCAGCCGATTCAGGGGTAATGCGGGATGAATACTCGAGATTGGTTCTGGCAGCTTGACCACCTGTTGGCTCGGGTGGCGGGCATGCTGGGCGTACGCATCTCACGGGACCGGCCCGTTGACTGTATCGACAGCGGTATGCATCCTGTGGCTGCCTATTACGCAGCGAACGGTCGCCCCGTCGCATTCGACGCTCCCTTGGAGCGTCTACGCGGTCTGGGAGCAAATGCCTTTGCTTGTCATGTGGAATCCAACCACCCCTATGTGCTTGCACTCCTCGACTACCGCAGTGGTCTGTACTCAGAGTATTCGGGCTCCGTGCTGGAGACGTTTTACCGCTGCTGCCAACCACGCACCGCGTCAGAACATCTTGGTGTTGACTGCTTACCCGAAGTTTCAGTATTGAAAGAGCTCCCGCCCGAGATGGCCGTTCTGCCGTGGCAGAAGGAGACTCCTGATGAATGGTGGCGGATTGTCCGAAGGTCAGTGGTGAAAGACCAGAAGCGGATTGCTGAAGGAGGCGTCGTGAGTGAAGCGGACTGGCACTTTTTTGGGCCGATGTCACCCGCAGCCGGACGCAGGGAGTGGCGTCGACTGGTGGATTTGTATCATGCAATGAAGACGCAGGGATATCGGCGTTCGCCGCGTCTTGAGGGCGATGTTACAGGGCAGCTTTTACTCGATGATCGAGACTCCAGTTGCTGGGCTTTTTGCGTTCTCGGTGGAGGGCAGCATCGCTCTGCGGTCGCCGGCGCCATCGGCCATCGCTCAATTCCTGTTCGGCTCGCCGCAAATCGGACGCCAATTGTAGTGCGTTCTCATGTCGACTATTGGCCCCAGGTACAATCTGGGCTCTTCACAATTAGCTCAGCGCTAGAAGTGTTCGACCGTATCGTCGCCGGACGTCAGCCGTTTCCCTGGAACGGCAGGAGAAATGTCGCGGGGCCCGAAAATGCTGATGCGGTGGTATAAGTCGGTATGTCAGCATTGCCGTATGTCTCGATTATCATGCCACTGTACAATGCGGCGTCCACTGTGGAAGCGGCGCTTCAATCCGTACAATCTCAGACTGTAGAGGATTGGGAGCTAATAGTATGGGACGACGCTTCCACCGATCAGGGCTTGGCCCTTCTCGAGGTCATGGATGAGCCACGGCTTGTTCTGCTCGCCGGCAAATGCAACGCTGGCCCTGGCCTCGCAAGGAACGGTGCCATGGAGCGTGCCCGCGGTCAGTGGATTACTCTAATTGACGCCGATGATTGCTGGGATCCGAGGCGCCTGGAAATACTTTTGAACGCCGCCGAAGGTCGAGATGACACGCTCATTTTTGACGACATCATGACTTGCCACGACGGGCCGGACAGGCGTCTAGTGCCTTGGAGGCGAGTCCACGGAGAACATGCATTTGGGGGCAGCGGCAAGAGCGCTCGTAATGTTTCGCTATCTGCCTTCATTCGCTCAGAACGTCTGTTGATCCAACCGCTTTTCCCTGCACGCTATGTGCACACAAACGGGATATGGCAATCCTCTCGCCAGTTCGCTGAGGATGCTGAATTCGTTTTTCGTCTTGCTGCTGCGGGTGTGCAGCTGCGCTATGTGCCAGAGCCATTGTATTTCTATCGAATAACGCCAGACTCTACCACGGCGCGGGCCTCAGACGTGACCCTAATGCGAAAGTGTATCCAGGATGTCTTGGAGATGGCGGATTGGCCGCAGGAAACCCGCATCGCCTTTGCTGATAAGATCCACAGTCTACATCGGAACGAAGCACTGTATTTGCTATATCGTGCATTGCGGTCGCGAGCGCCCCGGGAGGCACTGCGACTGCTTTTGTCGACGCCGGGTGTTCTGGCAATTCTCCCCCGGCGAGTGGTGCTGGTGCTTTACTATCATATTCACCGACTGATTCACGGCGGAGCAATGCGTTAAGGAGTGGTGGCGGACAATAAACTGATTCGAGACCTGCAAGGGTGGGGTCGCCGCACAGCGCTGTCTCTAAGACGCATCTTACGCCAGAATCTTTAGGCTGAATGTGAATGATTACCACCGTGTCAGGCGGATATGTCAACGGAAAAATAGATCAGTGCGGTGCTCTTTCTTGTATAGATCTCCGAGTGATCGAATAAGGTAAATGCCGGATGAATAATAAAAGACGAATAATAACCTTCGGAACTTTCGATGTTTTTCACGTCGGTCATCTACGAATTCTTGAGCGTGCGAGGGTTTTAGGCGATCAATTGGTTGTGGGTGTGTCTACTGATTCATTAAATGAGTCTAAAAAGGGTCGCCCACCGGTGTACCCTCAGGAAGAGCGGGCAGCGATCGTAGCTGCCTTGCGCTGCGTTGACGAGGTGTTCTTCGAGGAGTCACTGGAGTTGAAAGCCGAATACATCAGGCTATTTGATGTCGATGTGCTGGTCATGGGTGATGATTGGCAAGGGCGCTTTGACAAGTTTAGCTCGCTCTGTGAAGTGGTGTATTTACCGCGTACACCAGCTATCTCAACGACTGAAGTCATTGAGAAGATTCGGTATTGATTTTCATGGGGCGGTATTCCTTGCTATCGCATCAAGTCTTCGCAGCTGTCTTTGAGCGGACTCGCCATCAGTGAATTCGCCATAGAGAGCTGCGACTGTGTCTTGCTGTCTCGATGCGTTGGACACTTCATGGTTAGCCGGGGCTAGCAAGCATTCATTCAGTTTCACCTTGAGCTCCTTCAGGTTTAGAATGACCCAACCAAATCGATACTCCGGCCCCAACGAAAAGCCATTCTTGAAGGGGGCAGGCACATCGAGGAATAGGGTAGGCCGTTCCAGTGCAATGAAGTCGAAGGCAATAGAGGACCAGTCACATATCAAAACGTCGGTTGCCAGTAGCAGGTCTTCGGTATCCGGGTAGTCCTTTTGGCTGCAGTAGAGAATGTCGCTGGAACTCTCCGTGGCAATACTTGAGTTGAGGTGGACGCGAATCACCAGGCGGGCCCCCATCGCCGTGCAGGTGTTGAGCAAAGTTGATGTGAATTCAGCTTGCGAAGCGCCAAAGGGAAACAGTTCCCGGCCCGCGTCGTCCTGGCGCCACGTCGGCGCATACAGAACCAGTTTCTGGCCATCGGGAATGTTTGCCCAGTCCCTGAAGTTTGAACGTGGCGCGGGCCGCTGGAACAGCTTGTCGGTTCTGGCGTAACCAAGGCTTACAACCCTGTCGGGAGAAAACCCGAAGCGCTGAACGTAAAGGTGCTTCAGCAATGGAGAGGAAACCCAAACCTCGTCGTAGCGATGCTGTAGTTTGAAGTCTGTCGGGGTGAATCCTTTGAACGGTATGCCGTGCCAAACATCCACGAAGCGTATATCGGTCAGATATGTCAGGGGCAGCATTGCGTGCAGCCCATGGTCGGTGATGATTGCGGAGCAGCGGCTGAGATTGCGCATGTCACGCCAGCGGAAGCAGCCCAGGGTATGAATGCCTTTGGCCTGGAGTTCCCCGTGCTGCGTCGGGTCGAGTGTCAGATACGCAAGTTCCAGATGCTGGGGGCCGCTCCGCTGCCACTCGTCATAGAGCGCTTTCAGATTGCCATTGAATTGGTGTCCATACAGGACAACCAGCGGCCTGGCGGGTCGTGGAGTGAAGGGGCGAAAGGCTATCGCCAGGAGAGTGTACAGGCCCTGTAGGGCAAGTAGTCGCCAATGGCGCAGTTCTCTGGGGTCAACCTTCATGGATTGGCTTGGTGAATAAGTGGGCGCACATACTGGTGGAAGCGTGTCCAGTCGAAGCACTTGGCTTGCTCTCTATATGCTCCGCTTTTGTCGCCAATGTGTTGCAGTTGTGTGGTTGCTGCGTCCCTGAGCAGGTTGTACTGCCCAACCTCAACCAGATGGCCTCCGGTTGGCAATACAGCGTCTCTCACCCCCCCAACATCAAACCCGATAGTGGGTGTTCCCATCGCCGCCGCCTCAATGGCCACCATTCCGAACCCCTCCACATCCCCGGGCACTGCTATCAGCGGAAACACATGCACCGCTGCGCAGGCATAGGCCGTTTCCAGGTCACGGTCGTTCACCTGGCCCAGAAACATCACTTTATCGGTTAGCCCGGTCTCTTTAATTGCGGCCAGCACCTCTGCCTTTTCCCCCTGCCTGTTCAGGCTGTCATCCGGGTTGTCACCCACCACTACCAGCCCTGCGTCCGGACAGGCCTGCAGGATAGCCGGCAGGCTATTGCGGATAAAAGGTGACAGGCCTTTGCGGCGGGTAATCCGGCCCACAAAAAGCATGTAGCGGCTGTGGGGAATCCGGTAGCGCTGCAGAAACTCTCGCTTCCGCTCTTCGTCTGGAAGTTCCGGTATGTGAGTGCCCGGGTGGATGATGGTTATACGGTCTTCTGCCACGCCCTTTTCCACGGCCAGGCGCCGCGTGTTGCGGCTGTTGGCGACCACCTGGTCGGCTTTGCGCAGGGCGGGGATGAACAGACGCTGGTAGAGCCAGTGGTCGACGATAATGTCCAGGCCGTGGACCAGTATCAAGGTGCGGCAGCGGAACAGGAGCTTGAGCAGTAGTAGCAGAGGCGCCATCAGGCCACTACCGCCGATCACCACGTCAAAGCGCCCTTGGCGGACTATGCGCAGCGCCGCCAGCGTTGATCCGACCAGAAACCCGGCCAGCTTGTCGCTGCACTCCTGTGTTGCCACTGCGCCGGGAAGGTAAGCGCGGCAACCAGAGGGCCCGATCACGGTGACGTCCGCATACTCCGCCACTCCCAGTACGAGGTTGTACAGCAACCGCTCCATGCCCCCCACCAGCGGCGGCAGGTTGCGGGTGATTACCAGCACTTTCAGCCCGGATTCGTTGCCAGTGGCCTGTGCTGTTCCCTCAGGAGGCATGCCTGAATCTCAACGGCTGACTTCTGCCAGGTGATACACCTGGTACTGCCAGCGCAGTGGCCAGGCCAGCAACGCAAGTGCCTGCGCCGCTCGCAGTGGGGCGGCAAGCAGCCCACTGGTCATGATCCAGCTCCGGGACAGGACATGCGTGTCCTTCCACCGTTTGCGCACCGTGAGGCCGGCCTCCCTGAACAGCGCGTCCCACTCTTCCAGTGAGCGCACGACTTCCATCGCATCGACCTGGTAGGTGCCGCCGTACAGGCCCAGCTTCCTGGTCAGGAAATCCTTGTTGGGCACCAGAATCACGAACTGCGCCTGCGGTTTCGCCACCCGCACCATTTCCCGCAGCGCGGCCACGGGATCGAGGAAGTGTTCGAGGGAGCCGAGGCAGGTCACTGCGTCAAACTGCTGGTCAGCAAACGGCAGCTTTTCAGCTGGGCAGGCATGGAACTCCCCGCCGGGTAACCGCGTCTTGCACACATCAATCGCCGTATCGGAGATGTCGACCCCTGCGACATGGTTGCCGTGGGCTGCACAAGCGGCCAGGAATCCGCCGGTGCCGCAGGCCACATCCAGAACCCGCTGGTTCGGAGAGGTCTGCAGCTGCCGGGCGAGTCGCCTGACATGGCGGGAGGGTTGTTGCGGTGCGCTGTCGGGCTGGTGGTAGACGGTGTCGTAAAACACCTTGATCTTGTTTTGCTGCTCCGGGTCTATCGTTTTCAATGCAACACTCCCTGCAGGGGGCTAGCGAGTGCGGCCGACTTCCAGCGCTTCGACGGTAGTCAGTGCGGTGGCGGGGGTCTGCTGCTTGTGCGCCAGGGCCTGCCGTACACTGTCCACAATCCCCTCCCCATCCAGTCCAAGTTCTGCCATCTGTTCCTCCTGGCTCGCGTGCTCGACGAAGCTGTCCGGCAGCCCGAGGTGCAGGCAGGGCGTATCCACATGGTGTCGTGCCAGCAGTTCGTGCACGCCGCTGCCGGCGCCGCCGGCCACTGCGTTGTCTTCCACCGTGACCAGCAGTTCGCAGCTGTCGGCCAGGGCCATGATCAGTGCTTCATCCAGAGGTTTGACCCAGCGCATGTCTACCACGGTGGCGTCCAGGGCTTCGCCGGCCCGCAGTGCCGAGGTCAGCAGGGTGCCGAAGGCGAGAATGGCGACCTGCCGGCCTTTGCGCACGGTAACGGCCTTGCCGATCTCCAGCACGGTCATCTCGTGGGCGATCACGGCGCCGGGACCGTTGCCGCGGGGGTAGCGGATGGCCGCGGGACCGGCGTGGTCATAGGCGGTGTATAGCATCTGCCGACATTCGTTTTCGTCCGAGGGCGCGCCAATCACCATGTTCGGGATGCAGCGCATGTAGCTCAGGTCGAAGGCGCCGTGGTGGGTGGGGCCGTCCTGGCCCACCAGGCCGGCGCGGTCGATGGCGAAGGTAACGTCCAGGTTCTGCAGGGCCACGTCGTGGATAAGCTGGTCGTAGCCGCGCTGGAGGAAAGTAGAGTAGATCGCCACGACCGGCTTCAGGCCGTCGCAGGCCATGCCTGCCGCCAGGGTCACGCAGTGCTGTTCGGCGATGGCGACGTCATAGTAGCGCCGGGGGTACTGGCGGGAGAATTCCACCATGCCGGACCCTTCGCACATGGCGGGGGTGAGGCCGACCAGGCGCTGGTCCATGGCCGCCGTGTCGCAGAGCCAGCGGCCGAACACATCCTGGTATTTGACCTTCTTCGGTCCGGGGAAAGGCGCGGCCGCGTCGGGCTGGGGCCGTTTGGGCGCTGCCTCGATCTTGTTGATGGCGTGGTAGCCCACCGGATCTCGCTCGGCCGGCGCGAAGCCCTTGCCCTTCATGGTGCGAATATGGAGGAACTGGGGACCCTCCAGATCCTTCATGTTCTCCAGGGTCTGCAGCAGCTGCGGCAGGTCGTGGCCATCGAGGGGGCCGATATAGTGCCAGCCCAGCTCCTCGAACAGGGTGCCCGGGGCGACCATGCCCTTCATGTGCTCTTCCGTGCGCTTGGCGAGATCCCAGGCCGGTTTGATGCGCTTGAGAATCTTCTTCGAGCCCTCGCGCATGGCGATGTAGGTCTTGCTGGCCCAGATCTTGGCGAAGTAGGTCGCCAGGCCGCCGGTGTTGTGGCCGATGGACATCTGGTTGTCGTTGAGGATACAGAGCATATTGGGACGCACGTGGCCGGCGTGGGCCAGGGCTTCGATGGCCATGCCGCCGGTGATGGCCCCATCGCCGATCACCGCCACCACTTTGCGCTTGATGCCCTGCTGCTGCGCCGCCAGTGCCATGCCCATCGCTGCGGAGATACTGGTGGAGGAGTGGCCGACGCCAAAGGTGTCGTACTCGCTCTCGCTGCGCTTGGGGAAGCCCGACAGGCCGCCGGCCTGGCGGATGCTCTGCATCTGCTGCATGCGGCCGGTGAGGATTTTGTGCGGGTAGGTCTGGTGGCCGACGTCCCAGACGACGCGGTCGTGGGGCGTGTTGTAGATCGTGTGCAGGGCGATGGTCAACTCCACCACGCCGAGGCCTGCGCCGAAATGGCCGCCGCTCTGGCCCACGGTGTAGAGCAGGTAGGCACGCAGTTCCTCGCTCAGCAGCAGCAACTCCTCCTCATTCAGCTCGCGCAGGGGCCGGCCCTGGTCAATGGCGCTCAGCAGGGGGGTGTGCGGCAGTGTGACGGGGATTTCGCTCAACATCGCCGAATTCTAGCGCATTCCCGACGGGATGTGGTTATTTCTCTTGTCGCCTGGCCTGGCCCGCGCTGTGTCTCAGGGCGTCCTGCAGCAGCGCTCCAAGGCGCGTATAGCCGGCGTTGTTCAGGTGCATGCCGTCGGGCCAGAAAAAGCGTCCGCTGGGGTTGCCGGCCAGATCCTGCAGCAATGGATTGGGGTCCAGCACCGTGACTCTTGGCCGGCCCCTCGCCCAGCGGTGCAGCAACGTCGCTGTCTCGTCGATGGCGGCAAAGTCCCGGGGAAAAACGGGTGATTTCACCGGGACAAAGACGATAAAGCGACCGTTCCCCCGCAGCCCCGCATCCTTCAGTTCCAGCGCTTTGATAGCGGCTGCCAGCTCGGTGGCAGTCTTGTCATCGCGCAGGTGGAACTCGCTGTTGCCAGGCAGTAGCACGACGCTGGAGGGGCGGTAGAAGCCGATCAACCGGTCGTAGTAGTGCAGGATATCCTCGATGACGGCGCTGCCAAGGCCACGCATCAGCACGGGTTGCGGCGCCAGCATGTCAGGCAGGTCCTGCCACAGGGTGACCCGGCGGCCGCCGACGACCAGGACGGGCAGGTTCGGCAACGCCGTGCGCTGGTCGGCACGGGTATAGGCCTCGACCTCTTTCTGCCAGGCGGTCGGAGAGCTGTGGGTGATTTGCAGAGCGTCCCGGGCGGCGAGCCAGGCAAAGTGTCCGATCGGGACCAGCAGCAGGGCCAGGCAGAAGTTGCGAATGGCGGTCCAGGAATACACAGTGGGCTCCAACGATAGGCAAGGGAGTTTGTCCCAATCCTGTGCAGGTGGCAATTGCGGTCCCGGCCGGAATGTGCGCTGGTTCGCAGCTGTGATCGCGCTGTCGCCTGTGGTGTGACGGAAGTCGCAGGCGGTGCTAATTCGGTTGTCCCGGGCGCTCGCTTCGGGGCAGGATGCGCGCATGATCTACCAGCGCCACATACCCAACGAGGAGTTGTTCGCATCACAACTGGAAATGGTGATGCAGAACGGCCGTGCCGCGAGTATTGCCGCCAATGTGCTGGGTGTGGCCGCAGCGCTGGCGCTGTTCTGGCAATTCATTCCCATCCTCTGGCTAGTGCTGTGGGCCTTTGGTGTATCGCTCCTGCTGCTGGTGCGATGGCACTACATGAGCAACGCCCTGGTGGCGCGACACTACCAGCAGCACCCGGCCCGGGTGTACTGGGCGCTGCTGCTCGGCGCAACGCTGACCGGACTGGTGTGGTCTTCCGCCTTCGTGCTGATGGCGCCGCGGGTGCCGGACAGCATGCAGCAGGTTTTCCTGTTGCTGATTTTCATGATCACCCTGCTCTCCCTCGGTGCGACCCTGGCCCTGCGGGAGTATTTCCTGGCCCAGCTCTATGCGGCGCTCTGGCCAATCGGCTGGTGGTACCTCGTGCACTATTGGGAGGGGCCATTCAACCTGCTGATCGGTTTCGTGACGCTGGTGATCTGCGCCCTGATGCTGCCAGTGAGTGAGCGGGTGCACGCCTCCATCCGCAGCCTGATATCCGTCAACTGGCAGCGCGAGACCATGTCGCGGGAACTCGCCGACCTCACCAACAGCCTGCGCGACCGCAACCGTCAGTTGCGGGATGCTCGCCGCCAGCTGACGGACCTCGCCAATGTCGATGAGCTGACCGGGCTCGGTAACCGGCGTCTGGTGAACCGGGTGCTGCAGGAGGAGATCAACCGCGCCCGCCGCAACGGCGGCATGCTGTCGCTGATCCTGCTGGATGTGGATTACTTCAAGCCCTACAACGATACCTATGGCCACCTCGCTGGCGACCAGGTGTTACAGCAACTGGCGGACGTGATGCAGCGTGCGGTGACCCGGGCCGGCGAGGTGGTGGCGCGCTACGGCGGCGAGGAGTTCATCCTGATCCTGCCCGGCGCCGACCAGGAAATCGCCCTCCGCACCGCGGAGCGGCTGCGTCAGCTGGTGATAGAGGAGCACATTCCCCACGGCGAGTCGCCGGTGGCGCCCTGCATCACCGTGAGCCAGGGGCTGGTGTCGATTTCCCCCGATGGCGACCTTGTTTCCGGTGATCTGGTGCGCCTGGCGGACCAGGCGCTTTACCGGGCCAAGGACGAGGGCCGCAATGCGATTGTGGTGGGGTAGGCGGGGTGGTTAATCCCCGGGCTGCTCCTTGAAGCGGTGAATCTGCCGCCGCTGCTTCTTGGTGGGGCGGTGCGCAGGCCGGTCGATCATGCCACCAGCCGCCTTGCGGGCCGCTGCCTCAGTCTCCCGTTTGGCGATGCTGGCGGGAGTCTCGGTGTACAGCTGCTGCGCTTCGGGTGCGCCCCGGCGCTGGTCTGACAGCGCTTCGACCACCACCTCACGCTGGTCCCAGCCCTGGCGAATCTGCAGCCGGTCGCCAACGGCGATCTCCTTCGACACCTTCACCCGCTGCCCGTCCAGCTGCACCTTGCCACCTTCGATGGCGGCCTTGGCCAGGCTGCGGGTCTTGAAGAAGCGCGCCGCCCACAGCCATTTGTCGATACGCAGTTTGCCGGACTCGCTCATGTCGGGCTGTGGGGCTCGCCGGTTCGGGGCAGGGTTCCGGGCATGATTTCATCGAAGTGATGGATGCCGGGAAAGCGGGTTTCGATACGCTTCTGGTGCTGGCTGTCGGGCTGCAACAGGGTCAGTAGATGGGCGATGCCGTACTGGCGGGCGGATTCCAGCACACTCTCGGTGTCGTCAATCAGCAGGGTACGCGCTGGGTTGAAAGGGTGCAGCTGCTGCAGGGCGTGCCAGAACGCCTGGTCCTCTTTCGGCGCCCGCAGGTCGTGGGACACCACGAGGCGATCGAACCAGGGGGTGATGTCGATCTGGGACATCTTGATATCCAGGGTCTTGCGGTGGGCGTTGGTGACCAGGACGACATCGCAGGGGCCGGCGTGCAGCTGCTGCAGGAACTCCAGCGCAAACGGGCGCAAGCTGACCATGTGCTGGATTTCCCGTTTCAGCGCCGGGATGTCCATGTCCAGCTGGGTGCTCCAGTAGTCCAGGGAGTACCAGTCCAGAGTGCCCTGCTGGCCGCCAAAGCGCCCGTGCAGGCTGGTCGTGGCGTCGGCCTCGGGGATGCCGTGCTTGGCGGCATACAGGCGCGGCAGGTGGTCCAGCCAGAAGTAGTTGTCGAAGTGGAGGTCCAGCAGGGTGCCGTCCATGTCCAGCAGAACCGTGTCGATGCTGTCCCAGTCAATCATGTGCGCGGGTGACCGTTGCGGGTGGCGGAGCATTATGCCGTTTTTTTGCAGGACGCGCAGCCGGGGCTGCTGGCGAGCTGCTGCCGGCGAGGTGCGGCCGGCGAGGTGCGGCCGGCGAGGTGCGGCCAGTCTGGGCTCTCGTGCAGCTGTTCCCGTCGAGTGTGCCCAACCAACGGCGCAGGGCGGCCGGGGGATGGTATAATCCGGGGCTTTCCACATGGATAGCTGTCGTGGTCGATCTGAACGTCCTGATCCAGCCATTGCTGCGGCTCTGCTTCGAGGCCGGGGAGCTGATTTGTGGGCACTACCACGCTCCGGGCGACAGCGGGCTGCGGGCCAAGGCGGATGATTCGCCGCTGACCCACGCCGATCTCGACTCCCACGTTCATCTCCGGGACGGGCTTGCGCAACTGACCCCCGGCGTACCGCTGCTGTCCGAGGAATCTTCCGCGGAGACCAAGGCCCAGCGCCATACCTGGCGGCGCTTCTGGATGGTGGATCCGCTCGACGGTACCAAGGAGTTTGTCGCCGGCAACGGCGAGTTCACCATCAATATTGCCCTGATCGAGGATCATCGCGCGGTGTTGGGGCTGCTGTATATTCCCCTGCAAAAGCTCGCCTACGCGGGGATTCCAGGCAGTCTCGCCGCGCGCTTCAGCACTGTCGATGGAGAATCCTGGGAACGCCGGCCACTGGCAACCCGGGTGCTGGAAGACGACCGTGGCACTGCCGCCCCCCGCAGCCTGACCGTGCTCGCCAGCCGTCGTCACCGCAACCGCCAGCTCGATGCCTGCCTGGCCTGGCTGGAGGCGCAACGCGGCCCCCTGCAGCGGGAAAACAGCGGTAGCGCGCTCAAGTTCTGCCACCTGGCCGAGGGGCGTGGCGATGTCTACCCCCGGTTCTCGCCCTGCTGTGAATGGGATGTCGCCGCCGGTCAGGCTGTTTTGGAGGCCGCCGGGGGCAGCGTGCTGGGCCTGGACGGCAATCCCCTGCGCTACAACTGCCGCGATACCCTGTTGAGCGCGGATTTCCTGGCGGTGGGCGATGCGGGCAACCCGCTGTGGCCGGCCTTGCTGGCCAATCAGCGCCAGTACGCCACTCCTGTGAGCGGGCGCTAACAGCATGCTTGTGTCGGTAAAGCAAGAAGGTATAGAGTTGAGGCCCATCGGGAATCTGCTTGGGCAGGAGCCAGTCGAACAATGAATGAGCCACCGCGCAGCCTGTTTGGCAACGGTCAGGAAGACGCCGCCAACGAAGAGCTCACCCCTGCCATGCTGCTGATGCAGCTTATGGCGCGGCACCGTGCGCTGGACGAGAAGATCGCCGAGCTGTACGAATTTCCGTACAAAAACCAGATCCTGCTGCAGCGCCTGAAGAAGGAAAAGCTGCGCCTGAAGGACAGCATAGAGCGCCTGAAGGACGAATTGATTCCGGATCTCAACGCCTGACTTCCAGGGAGGTCCCATGCCCCAGCCCGACAGACAGCACCTGACACTACACCGCGGGGCCTTTGCTGCCCCGGTCCTGTTGGCCGCGGCATTCTTCACCGCCTGCGCCCTGGCCCTCGCGACGACCGCGGTGGCTCAGGACGGCACGGTATCCACCAGTTCACTCACCGGCACCCTGCACCTGCTGCAGGGGCGCGGCGGCAATGTCGTAGCCTCCATCGGCGAGGACGGCGTCCTGATCGTCGACGATGACTACGTCGAAATGGTGCCCGCCTACGAGGCCGCCCTGACCGATCTGGTTGGCGCCGACGCCAACCCGCGCTTTATCGTCAACACCCACTGGCACTCCGATCACGTGGGAGGCAACCTGTTCTGGGCCGATCGTGGCGCCGTCGTGGTCGCCCATACCAATGTCCGTGAGCGCATGTCCACCCGCCAGGACATGAAGTTCTTTGACCGCGTGGTCGAGCCCAGCCCTGTGGGCGCCCTGCCGGTGATTACCTTCGGCGACTCGCTGGCGCTGCACTTCAACGGCGACGATATCGAGGTTCAGCACCACGCCGCGGGGCACACCGACGGCGACAGCGTGGTGTACTTCACCAGCGAGAATGTGGTCCACATGGGCGATCTCTTTTTCAATGGCGGCTTTCCTTTCGTCGACCTGGGGTCCGGTGGCTCCGTGGCAGGCTATATCGCCGCCGTCGAGGCGGTGCTGGCGCGAGTGGATGAGGCCTCGGTGATCGTGCCCGGTCACGGCAGCCTTGCCACCCGGGCAGACCTGCAGCGTTACCGGGACATGCTTGTTGCCACCAGTGACGCCGTCCGCGCGCAGCTGGCCGCCGGTCAGTCCTTGGACAGCATTGTCGAGGCTGGCCTGGGTGAGGAGTGGGCCAGCTGGGGCGGCGGTTTCATCAACGAAGCCACCTGGATCGGCTTTATTGCCAACAGCCCCTGAGCACAGCTCAGGGGTAGCTGCCCTCCAGGGTCAGAAGCTGTACCTTGCGCGGCAGGCCGCCGGCAAAGCCGGTCAACGAGCCATCGGCGCCAATCACCCGATGGCAGGGCACCACGATCGGCAGCGGGTTGCGGCCGTTGGCCGCCCCCACCGCACGCACTGCTCTGGGCTTGCCGATAGTGAGCGCGATATCCCGATAGCTGCGCACCTCCCCCCAGGGAATGGCGGCCAACGCCTGCCATACGCTCTGCTGGAAGGGGGTGCCGCCAGCGGCGAGGGGCAGGTCGAAGCGCTTGCGGTGCCCGGCGAAATACTCCTCAAGCTGGCGTCTGGCCGCTCCCAGGACACTGTCCGGGTTGGCGCTGTCCGCTGTGCCGCTATGCTGCCCCGGGAAGTTGATCGCGGTCAGGTGGTTCTCCTCGCTGAGCAATTGCAGGGGCCCAAGGGGGCTGTCGATCGTCAGGGTATTCACATCGTTTTCTCCTTCAGGTGCCGAGGCTACGCCAGAGCAGGTTGGCAGCGTAGGCCCGCCAGGGTCGCCAGCGTTCGCTGGCCGTGTGCAGCGATTCCGTCGCCTGGGGCAGGGCCTCCCAGGCGCGCATCAGTCCCAGATCGCGGGGCGGGAAGGCATCCGGCTGGCCGTGTCCCCGCATCCCGACCATCGCCGCGGTCCAGGGGCCGATTCCGGGCAACGCCAGCAGCTGCTCTTCGTCCGGCTCACTCTCCCGGGTGAGCAGGCCGCATGCCGCACGCAGGGTGTCGCGCCGGCGAGCGGGCATGGGGAAGTGGCAGTCATCCAGCGCGGTGATGGCCGCCGGTGCCGGGAATACGCGTGCTTCCCCGTTCCCCGGGGCTGCGGCGGCCGCCAGGCGCGAGCACACCGTGCGCGCGGCCCCAATGCTGACCTGCTGGCCGACCACGGCCCGCACTGTCGCCTCGGCAACACTCCAGCACACCGGTGAGCGCATGCCGGGGAACCGCTGCAGCAGGGTTGCCAGCGCGGCCTCCCGCTCCAGCGCTGTGGCTATCACATCGGGATTGGCGTCCAGGTCGAACATGCGCCGGACCCTCTGCACTACCGGCATCATGCCGGCGAGATCCGGCAGTCGCAGTTCCAGTTCAAGGGCCCGGCGCGCAGGCAGGTGGCGGACCCGTATTTCCCCCGCTTGCTGCCGCCACAGGATCCTGCGCCGGTAGCTCTCGCCCTCGACAATCTCGATCCCCTCCACCGCATGGCGGGCAAAAAAGTCCAGTACCCCGTCCCAGTCATAGGGAGGGCGATACTGCAGCTGCAGGCGGATGTGGGGGCTCGCGGAGCTGTGCTGCCGCTGGCGTCGCATGGCGCCGGGGGGCTTGCCAAAGCTGTCCTGGAACGCGCTGTTGCAGCGCCGCACGCTGCCGAATCCGGCGGCGTAGGCGATGTCGACGACCGGCAGTGCGGTCTCCTGCAGCAGCTGGCGGGCGAACAGCAGGCGCTGGTTCTGGGCGACCGCGACGGGTGATACGCCCAGCTCCCGCTGGAACAACTTGCGCAGGTAGCGTTCCCCTATGCCCAGTCTTGCGCACAGGTCTGCGAGACTGCCCTCGTTGAGCGCGCCGGCGTGGATCAGCTTCAGGGCGCGCTGGACCGTCACCGAACTCCCCAGCCAGGCGGGGCTTCCCGGAGCAGCTTCCGGCCGGCAGCGCAGGCAGGGCCGGTACCCGGCCGCCGCGGCCTGGCTGGCTGCGCGGAAATACTCGACGTTGCGCTCCGCCGGCTGGCGGGCGGGGCACACCGGGCGGCAGTAGATGCCGGTGGTGCGCACGGCGAGGAAAAAAACGCCGTCGAAGCGCACATCGCGGGCCATCCGGGCGCGCTGGCAGGCCTCGGGATCGAGGTCGCGGATGGATTCTGTCTGCAGGATGCTGTTCTTCATAGCCGCACTATAGGCCGGCCCCTGGCGCTGTGGCTAGCCAGAATCGGCCCTAGATACTGGGCAGCTTGCGCACAGACCACAGCACCCGGCCGCACAGCGCGACCACGGCGACATCCGAGGCAAAGCGCAGGAGGTCCGCCGCCGGCCACGGCCAGGGTGGGCCGGTGGCGAGAAGCTGGGCCGGGAAGGCCGCACAGACCCCCGCGGCGAGAAACAGGGTAAAACGGGACCGACCAAACAGGCCGATGGCGATGAGCAGGTAGACGCTGCCGATCAGGGCCGTGAGCAGCACCCCTTCACTGAGCCGGAAACGCCACAGGCTGGCAACCTGGAACAGCCCGCTGGTGGCGACGATGGTGGCCGCTGCGTAGCGCTGGACTGTGACTGGCGGAGGCGGCATGCAGGTTTCCGTATCTTCCCGGGCAGGACTGTACCACGCCGGGAACCGCCCCGGTATGTCAGCCGTTCTCCCCGGCCCCGCCCAGGGCCCGGGCCACCCGGGAGCCACTCGGGCGGCCCAGAGCGGCGGAGATACGCTGGCCTGCGGCGACCAGCGTCTGCAGATCGACGCCGGTTGCTATCCCCAGGCCGTCCAGCATGTACAGCACGTCCTCGGTGGCGACGTTACCCGAAGCTCCCCGGGCATAAGGGCAGCCACCGAGGCCGGCGACGGAGGCATCCACCGTGGCGATACCGTGCTGTAACCCGACCAGGATATTGGCCAGCGCCTGGCCGTAGGTGTCGTGGCAGTGCAGAGCGAGTTGCGCCGCCGGAATGTCCGCCAGCAGGGTCTGCAACAGGCGCTGCATAGTGCCTGCGTTGCCGGTGCCGATGGTGTCGCCGAGGGAGACTTCGTAGCAGCCCATCTCCAGCAGCGTAGCAGCGACCTGGAGCACCGCCGCCGGCGGGATATCACCCTCATAGGGGCAGCCCAGCACACAGGACACGTAGCCGCGCACTGGCAGGCCTGCCGCCTGCGCCGCCGCCATTACAGGTTCGAAGCGCTGCAGGCTCTCGCCGATACTGCAGTTGATATTTTTCTGGGAAAACGCCTCCGAGGCCGCGCCGAATACCGCGACTTCATCAGCGCCTGCCGCCAGCGCCCGTTCGAAGCCCTTGAGGTTGGGTGTCAGGGCGCTGTAGCGAACCCCGGGCCGGCGCTGTAGATTGGCAAATACTGCCTCGCTGTCCGCCATTTGCGGGATCCACTTCGGGTTGACGAAGCTGCCCGCCTCAATCACCCGGAGTCCGGCGGCGCCGAGGTCGTCGATCAGCCGCAGCTTGTCCTGCAGGGCCACGAGGCCGGGCTCGTTCTGCAGCCCGTCCCGGGGGCCGACGTCGACCAGGGTTACCTGCTGTGGCAGGGTCATTCCGTGTCCTCCCCCGGGGTGAAGGCCAGCAGCTCCGCGCCGCCGTCCACCAGGTCACCGGCGGCGAAAAAGAACTGTTCCACCACCCCGGCGGCGGGTGCGCGGATGGTATGTTCCATTTTCATCGCCTCCATTACCAACAGCGGGGCTTTCGCCTCCACCCGGGTGCCGGGTTCAACCAGCAGGGTGACCACCGTACCGTTCATGGGGGCGACCAGGCCGCTGCCGGCGCCGCTGTTGTCGGTTTCACCGGTGTCCGGGCGCACCTCGCGGAAGTGGCAGGCGCCTTCTGCCAGGTACAGGGTAAAGCCATCCTCGGTAGGGGCCAGGGTCGCGCGCTGGCGGTGGCCGGCATGTTCCACCTGCAGCAGGTCGCTGTCGAGCTGCCCGCGCAGGACGTCTTCGCGGCCATTGCTGCGGATGTGGTAGCTGCCGTCCCGCTGTTGTGTCACGGCAACCGGGAAGTCCTGCTGGTGACAGTGCAGCACGAAGTTGTGGGCGTGGGGTTCGTTCAGGCGCCAGGCGTTGCCGCTGTTCCACGGGGACCAGGGATCGCTGTCGCTGCCCGGGGCAGCCTGCTGCTGCCGGTACAGGAGCAGGGCCAGCGTCGCCAGCGGCAACTCCCGCTGCAGATCCTGCTCCCGCTCATGGAAGATCAGCGCACTGTGGCGTTCGATAAAGCCGGTGTCCAGCTCAGCGCGCTGGAAGGGTCCGGCGGTGGCCAGGTTGTAGAGGAAGTCCAGGTTGGTAACGGTACCGCCAATCCGGTAGTCCATCAGGGCCGTGGCCAGGCGCTGCAGCGCCCGTTCCCGGGATTCGTCCCAAACAATCAGCTTGGCGATCATCGGGTCGTAGAACACACTGATCTCATCGCCCTGCTGGACCCCGGTGTCCACCCTCACGTGGGGGGACTCCGCCGGTGGGCGCAGATAGGCGAGGGTGCCGGTCACCGGCAGGAAATCGTTGTCCGGGTCCTCGGCGTACACCCGTGCCTCGAACGCGTGTCCGCGCAGCACCAGTTGTTCCTGGGTCAGGGGCAGGGTTTCGCCGGCGGCTACCCGCAGCTGCCACTCCACCAGATCCTGTCCAGTGATCATCTCGGTGACCGGATGCTCCACCTGCAGGCGGGTATTCATCTCCATAAAATAGAAGCTGCCATCCTCGTCGAGAAGGAACTCCACGGTGCCCGCGCCGCGGTAGTCGATGGCCTGCGCCGCCTGCAGCGCTGTGGTGCCCATGGCCTCTCGCAGCGCTGGCGTCATGCCCGGGGCTGGCGCCTCCTCGATCACTTTCTGGTGCCGGCGCTGTACCGAGCAGTCCCGTTCTGCCAGGTAGATACCGTTGCCGTGATTGTCGCAAAAAACCTGCACCTCCACGTGGCGCGGCTTGGTCAGGTATTTTTCCACCAGCATGGTGGCGTCACCAAAGCTGGCGCTGGCCTCGCGCTGGGCCGCCGCCAGGGCGGCGTCGAACTCGTCCGCGGACCACACCTGGCGCATCCCTTTGCCGCCGCCGCCCGCGGTGGCCTTGAGCAGCACCGGGTAGCCCATCCTGTCCGCCTCCGCCTGCAGCAGGGCGGGATCCTGGTCGGCGCCGTGGTATCCGGGCACCAGCGGCACCCCCGCCGCCCCCATGATCTCCTTGGCCGCGGACTTCGAGCCCATGGCCTCGATGGCGCCGGTGGGTGGACCCACGAAGCAGATGCCGTGGTCGGCGCAGGCCCGGGCGAAACCGGCGTTTTCCGACAGGAAGCCATAGCCGGGGTGGATGGCCTGTGCGCCGGTGCTGCGCGCGGCGTCGATGATGTGATCGACCACCAGGTAACTCTCCCGCGCCGGCGCCGGGCCAATATGTACCGCCTCATCGGCCAGTTGCACATGCAGGGCATCGCGATCGGCGTCGGAGTAGACCGCCACCGTGGCGATGCCCAGCCGGCGCGCCGTGCGGATAATGCGACAGGCGATTTCGCCGCGGTTGGCAATCAGCAATTTGGTGAACATGCCTCAGCTCCCGAGCCAGTTGGGTGTGCGTTTTTCCAGGAAGGCCGCCAGGCCCTCCTGGCCCTCCTCAGAGACCCGGATGTGGGCGATGCGGGCGCAGGTGTCTTCCACCAGCTCCGCCGTGATGTCCTCTCCGGCGACGTTGACAATCAGGTCCTTGGCCGCGCGCACTGCCTCCGGGCCATTGCCGAGGATCGCATCCAGCAGCTGTGCCACTTCGCTGTCCAGCGCCTCTTCGTCGGCGATCTCGCTGATCAAACCGAGTTGCAGCGCCCGGTGGGCGTCAAACCGCTCGGCAGTCAGGAAATAGCGCCGCGCCGCCCGCTCGCCGATGGAGCGGATGACATAGGGGCTGATCGTCGCCGGCACCAGCCCGATCCTGACCTCCGACAGGGCAAACATGGCGCCCCGCGTGGCCACCGCCATGTCGCAGCAACTCACCAGACCCACCGCGCCGCCGAAAGCAGCGCCCTGCACCCGGGCAATGGTGGGCTGTGGCAGTCCGAACAGCGCCTTCAGCATGCCCGCCAGCGCCTCCGCATCGCGCAGGTTGTGGCCGTAGTCATAGCCCGCCATGCGCTTCATGTACTCCAGGTCCGCGCCCGCGGAAAAGTGCTTGCCATTCGAGGCCAGCACCACCGCACGGACATCCGTGCGCTCGGCCAGCGTATCGAAGGCCAATCGCAGCCTGGCGATGATCACATCGTCGAAGGCGTTGTGCTTGTCCGGGTTGTCAATCGTCACCGTGGCGACGCCGCGGGGATCAATGTCTGTGGTCACTAGTTCGTTGTTCATCGTCAGTAGTTCCAAAATCTGGCTCAGCTAATTGGCGATCTCGTTCACGGGCTGCACGGGCGCCGGGAGCACGGAGAGGGGCAGGCGGGACACGCCACAAGTACATCCATGTAGGCTCGGCGACGGCCTTCCATGGCCGTCGACGGTCCCCCCGGCCCCACGCCCTACCCCCCCCCCCCCCCCATACGCACACCCGTGCGAACCA
>NZ_JAVKCQ010000064.1:0-32062 GCF_040222615.1 Haliea sp. | reverse complement strand
TCCGGCAGGTTCTCCAGCTCCGGCGGCACCCGCGTCAGTTCCGGCAGCAGGACCACGATACGCTGCAGCACCGCCAGGCAGATATCGTCCGCCAGGGCCCGCTCGCGCAGGGTGGCCTGGCCGTGCTGGAACATTTCCCGTACCTCGTCGCGATAGAACAGGGCGTCGTTGTAGCACTCCTGGAAATTCTCCCGCCCCACTACATCCAGCACCTCGCGGATGTTGCGCAGGGTGTCGTTGCAGTCTTCCGGCAGCACCTCGGGAATATGCTGGGGCTCCCAGGTGCGCACATCCAGCACGTTGAACAGCAGCAGCGAGGAATAGGCCACCGTGGCACGGCCGGACTCGGACACGATCACCGGGTGCGCAATATCCAGGGGGTCGAAAATTTCGCGGATACTCTCGACGATATTGACGCAGTACTCTTCCAGCTGGTAATTCATGGAGTGCGTGCTGTTGGTGCGCGCGCCCTCGTAGTCCACCGCCAGCCCGCCGCCGAGATCGAGATAGCCCATGGCCGCGCCCTCCTCGACCAGCCCGGCGTAGAAACGGCAGGCCTCAAGTACCCCATTGCGGACGTTGCGAATATTCGGCACCTGCGAGCCGAGGTGGCAGTGCAGCATTTGCAGGCAATGCAGCATGCCCGCCGCACGCAGCTCATCTACCACGGTGATCAGCGCGGGCGTGGAAAGTCCGAAAATGGAGCGGTCACCGCTGTCCTGACTCCAGTGGCCATCCACTTTTACCGAACTCTTCATGCGCACACCGATCAGGGGCTCGACCCCGAGCGCCCTGCTGCGCTCAATGATCATGCGCAGCTCGCTGACGGATTCCAGCACGAAGAAACAGGGGTAGCCCATGCGCCGGGCATACAGCCCCAGATCGATGAACTCGGAGTCCTTGTAGCCATTGCAGACGACCAGGCTCTCGGTATCGCGCAGCTGGCTCAGGGCAATCGTCAGCTCGGCCTTGCTGCCGGCTTCGAAACCGTGGTGAAAGCGGGTACCGTAGTCGGCGATCTCCTCGATCACATGGCATTGCTGGTTGACCTTGATCGGGAACACGCCGCGGTACACATTGTTGTAGCCACCGCTGGCTATGGCGTCGGCGAAGGCTTCATTGAGCACCTTGATACGGTGGTCCAGCACGTTGCGGATACGCAGCACGGCCGGCATCTCCAGATTGCGCGCACGCATACCTGCGACGATGTCCATCAGGGAAACGCTGACCTCACCAGCGCCGGGGTTGACCGTTACCTGGGCGTGGCCATTGTCCGCGATGCTGTAGTAACCGGCGCCCCAGGCGTTGATGCCGTAAAGCTCGGCGCTGTCGGCAACGCTCCAGCCCTCTGTGGGCTGCGCTGAATCTGTCATGCTCCTCCCGTGTTCGATGTCTGCTGCAGAGGGAGGCCTGGGCGCCCTCAGGTGCAGCGGTTGCTGGCAACTGGCATACAGTCGTGTGGGTAGTGGAAACGGCGCCGATTTTAGGCCGCTGCGGCGCAAACGCAAGCGCTAAATCCCCACCGGCCAGCACAGCCCGACAGCCTACCCCGTCAGTTTGGTAGTTTTCAACCTGCGACCTCTCTATCCATGACAGGCACCGGCAACACGCACTATATTACAGTGAATCCGAAGTTGGACCTTACATGCCCTCCCAGCCCGCCAAACAGTTGGTCAAAGTCAGCACCGAGCCCTGCCCCGACATCAGCATCGAGCGGGCGCAGCCCTCGGACCTGGACGCCCTGCTGGCCATTGAAGAGGCCTGTTTCAGCAGCGACCGCCTGTCCCGGCGCAGTTTCAAGCGCTGGCTGCGCCGCTCTGACTGTGTCTTCCTGGTGGCACGTGCCGGGGAGACACTCGCCGGCTACAGTCTGGTACTGCTGCGCCAGGGTACGCGCCTGGCACGTCTCTATTCCCTGGCCGTGGGCCCGGGTTTTCAGGGCCAGGGGCTGGCACGACGCCTGCTGCAACAGGTAGAGCGTGATACCCGCGCCACTGGCGCCCTGTACCTGCGCCTGGAAGTGGCCAGCACCAACGAGGCCGCCATTGCGCTGTACCAGCAGCTGGGCTACACCCAGTTCGGTCTCTATCGCGATTATTACGAAGACCACGGCGATGCCCTGCGCATGGAGAAGTGCATCCGCCCCTACGAACCCGGCGGTGACTCCCATTCCATTCCCTGGCTGGCCCAGACCACCCCCTTCACCTGCGGCCCCGCCGCGCTGATGATGGCCATGGCCGGACTCGACAGCAGCTACGAGCCCACGCCGCTGGAGGAGATCGAGATCTGGCGCGAGGCCACCACCATCTTCATGACCTCCGGCCACGGTGGCTGCCATCCCCTGGGGCTGGCGCTGGCCGCCAATGCACGCGGCTTCCGCAGCGAAGTCTGGGTGAATACCGTGGGGCCGCTGTTCCTGGAGGGTGTGCGGGACGAAAACAAGAAGCGGGTCATGAATCTGGTCCACGACGCCTTTGTCGTGCAATGTGACCGGCACAATATCCCGGTCCACTACCGGGATGTCGACCAGCAGCAGCTGGTGGAGTTGTTCGACGCAGGTGCCAATATCCTGATCCTGATCTCCAGCTATCGACTCGACAGCAAGAAGGCACCCCACTGGGTGGTGCTGTCCGGCTACGATGACAGCTGCCTGTATGTCCACGACCCGGAGCTGGATGACCTCAGCACTCCGAGTGCGGCCCGTGATGCCAACAAGGCACCGCTGGATTGCCAGCACCTGCCCATTGCCCGCGCCGACTTTGCCGCCATGAGCCGCTTTGGCGGCAGCCGCTTGCGAGCAGTCGTGGTGGTGCAGCCGAAAAAGCGCCGCCGCAAGGCAAAACCGTGAGCGCCGACCCCCACTATCTCAGCCTGGTGCGGGAACTGTCCGAGCGCATGGTGGCCGCCCAGCGTCCGATTCGTATTCTCGACGCGATCAAGTGGAGCGGCGCGGTGCGCAGGGATTTCTTTGCCCGTGGCTGCCGTGAGCTGCCGCGGATCGACCGCGACTACTACCGGGAGCAGAACCCCCTGGATTTTGACCCGGCCGGGAAACGCGCGGAATTCCAGGACATCGAACGCGACATCGCCCGTAAGCTGGGGCAGCTCAACCCCCTGGCGCAGATCATGCGCCGCATGTGCCGTGAGTACCGCAGCGTGGTACAGATGCTCGAGGCCCGGGGCGAACCCGATTTCGGCACCATCTCCGTGGACCTGTACGGGTCGGCATCCGATGTCTTCCACGCCGGCGACCCCACCCTGGCGGACCTGGGCACGGTGATGGAAGGCACCCTCACGAATCTCCTGCAGAACCGCTCCATGCAGGAGGCGCCCAAGGGCATCGACGCCGGCCAGGCAGTGGAAATGCTCAATGAACGCCTGCTGCGCGTGTTCCCGGACGCCGGAATCCGGGTTCTGCTCAACGACCAGATGACGGCAGATGCCGCCGCCGGTTCCGACTACCTGAAAATCCGCAGCGACGCCCGTTTCAACCGTCTCGACATCGACGTCCTGGAGGTTCACGAAGGCTGGGTACATCTCGGGACCACCCTCAACGGCAGCGCCCAGCCGACCTGCACCTTCCTCGGCAAGGGTACCCCCGCCGCCACCACTACCCAGGAAGGCCTCGCGGTACTCACCGAGATTCTGACCCTGCGCTCCAGTCCCTCGCGCCTGTATCGGCTGATCAACCGGGTGCGAGCGGTAACCCTGGCAGAGGACGGCGCCAGTTTCGTTGAGGTATTCCAGTATCTGCGCGACCACGGCATGGGCGAGGATGACGCCTGGAGCATCGCCATGCGGGTATTCCGCGGCAGTACCCCGGATGGCAAGCCCTTTACCAAGGACCTCGCCTACATGCGCGGTTTTGTCCAGACCTACAATTTTCTCCGTCTCGCGATGAGCGAGGGGCAACTAGACAGTCTGCCGGTTCTGTTCTGCGGCAAGATTACCCTGGAGGATATCCAGACCTGGCGTATGCTGATTGACGAGGGCGTGGTGGAAGCGCCGCGTTTCGTGCCTCCGCACTTCGCTGACCTGCAGGGCCTGGCGACCTGGATGAGCTTCTCGCGCTTTATCGCCTCGCTGAATTTCGACCAGCTGCAGGCGGATTACGGCGCCCTGCTGTAACTCTGGCCTGCTCAGCTCCGGACCGACCGGCTAGCCCCTGCCGAGCGCCCTGGCATTTGCTGCAACAATCTGCGCAAACCCTTGAGGCGCGCTCTGCCTGCGTCGTTCCCGCCGCGACTGGCATAGGCCAGTTCCTCAAAGCCGGCGGTGAACTCCTGCGCCCATTGGCCCAGCACCGGGTCAGTGCCCGCCACCCGCCGGCAGAAGTCCTGCGGACCCTCACCGCGCCGGCGCGTCAGACCGCGTCGCGCCAGCCGGGCACAGAAGGCCAGGTAGAGGCGTTGCGCCGGATCCGGCGGACGCCGCCTGTGGCGCCCCAGCAGCAGCCAGGCCACGGGCACCAGCACCAGCGCGCCGCTGGCGAGGACGATGATGACGAAGGTCTGCGCACGCACGGAGCCAAACAGGTCCTGCAGCAGTCGGTACTGCTCATCGCTGTTGAATCCAACCACCCAGCTCTGCCAGCGGTAGGTCAGCGCGTCGTAGCGCAGCCTGAGCATATTGACCCAGTTGACCCCCCGATACCGCAAGGGCGACAGCGGCGAGTTGGCCAGGAAACTGCCCTCCCCCGCCACCGCCTGCTCCAGCCCCAGCTCGATTCGCTCCGGAGACACGGCGCCGGTGGGATCCACCCGCACCCAACCCTGTCCTTCCAGCCACACTTCAGCCCAGGCATGAGCGTCAAACTGGTGCACGATCACGGTCCGGTTGAGCGGATTGATTTCACCGCCCTGATAGCCGGCCACCACCCGCGCAGGTACACCCGCAGCGCGCATCATCAGCGTGAAGGCGAAGGCATAGTGCTCGCAGAAGCCGCGCCGGGTTTCGAACAGGAACTGGTCCATAGGGTCTCGGCCGGACAACAGCGGCGGCTGCAGGGTGTAGACAAAGTTTTCGCGATTGAAGTGGGCCAGGACCGCATCGACAAAGGCCGCGTCCGAGGCGCTATCGCCCCGGATGCGCAGGGCCAGTTCGCGGCTACGGGGATTGCTGGCTTCCGGCAGCGCCAGCTCCGTGCGCCGGCGCCAGGCCGAGAGCTCGGTTTCCAGCGGCGTTTCCGGCCAGCTGCTGACGCTGTAGCGAAGCTGGTCCTCAACCTCCACGGGAGAGTAGAGGCGAAAGTCGGAGGTGGCCAGCACACCCGGCTGCGGCGACCGCGCGTAGCGTAGACTGTACAGCCAGTTCTGCTGGGTGGGTAGCATCAGCACCGAGTAGGCCAGTTCGGGCCCCACCGGGTCCAACTGCGGCGCCCGCAGCTCCTCCGCGGGAAGTTCACGATAGCGCAGGCTGCGCCAGGCCCCCGCATCCAGCACGCTGAATACCAGCCCGCGCCAGTACAGCTCGGCGCGCGGCGGGATATCGCCCTCGAACTGCACCCGGAAAGCCACCTCATCAGACTGGCTGAGGCTGGAGACATCCCCCGGTTTCATAAAGTCGCTGACCCCGGTCCTGGCGGCGTGGCTTTGCACCGGCACGGTCCACAGGGGCCCGATGCGGGGAAACAGAAAGAACAGCACCAGCATGAGCGGGAACGCCTGGGCCAGCATCAGAGCCGGCAAGCGCAGGGTATCTAACCTGAACCGGTGCTCTCCCGGGCGATGCAGCGCGACCAGGGCCGTGGTGACCAGCAACAGTGTGAACAGTGAGTACAGCACCAGCAGCAGGTCCTGGGTGAACAGGAAGGCCGTCACGCAAATGAAATAGCCCAGAAAGATAACCACATAGGCATCTTTGCGCCTGATCAGCTCCAGCAGCTTGAGGGCAAAGGCGGTAAGCAACAGGGCCACCGTTGGCTCCAGCCCCAGCAGATTGCCGTAGCTGAAGAACACCGCGGCGAAGCCGGCGCCGATCAGGGCAGTGCGGGCCCAGCGCCCGGGAAATGACACCCTGCCCTGATAGACCAGCAGGCGCCATACCGCGGTCAGCAGATAGACCAGCACCACCCAGACCGGCAGTCGCCCCAGGTGCGGCATCAGCAGGGCGAACTGGCTGAGTATAATCCACACCAGAGCGTTGCGCGGAATCAGGCTGGCGGCGCCGAATGGAACTTTCACGGCCGCTGCTCCCCGGCGCGGAACAGCGCCAACGCGGTCAGCACCCGCTCCAGCTGGGCCTCACCGCGAGCGGGTGCAATCTCGCTGCCCGGCAGGCGCAGGCCGTAGTCCTCGCCACCGCGTTCGCACCGGAGCGCCCAATAGCACAGCTGGGACAAGCGTTGCTCCACCGGGATCCCCGGGAAGGCCTCCCAATCCAGCCAGGTGCTGCGCTCGGCAAAGGCCGCGTAGTACTTGCTCTGCAGGGGCTGGCCCTTGGCCAACCCCTTCCAGTGCACCTGGCGCAGGGAGTCGCCGCGACGATACTCCCGGAAACCATAAAAATCATCGCTGCCGCTGCTGGGCACCGCCGCCCCTTCGGGACTGTCAGTGGGCGCACCCGGCAATTCCGGTGAGGCCAGCGGCCGGGGATAGACCAGGGCCCGCAGGTCCAGATCCACCCAGGTCCAGCATCGCAGCAGTCCCAACGGGTAGCTGCTCTCCAGCAACAGGCGCCCTGGATGATGCCAGCCTCGCTTGCCGACGGGGACAAACAGCGCCAGTTCCGCGCTGTCCCGATCAACCAGGTTGACCCGGGTATCACCGCCCCGGGGCCAGGCCAGGCGGAGACCGTAGTGGGCGGCACGGCGGCCCCGCTCCAGACGTACAGTGAACGCGCTTTGCTGTCCCGGGAAAGCGGACGTCGCGGTCACCGCGTGCAGGCTCAGGCCGGACAAATTGGCATAGGTGTGCAGGATGGCAACTATAAACAGGGTTGCAAGCAGGAAGGCGACCGCGTAGGCCATGTTGTTCTGATAGTTGATCGCCGTGAGCAGGATCAACAACACCAGGAGCAGGAAGAAGAGACCCGGCAGGGAAGGAAAGATGAATATCCGGCGCTGGTCCAGGGTCACCGACCGCGCCGCCGGAATCCGGCGCTCAAGCCAGCGTCCGAAGCGTCCTCCGGGGCTCCCGGGAGTGCGCTGTGTCAGCTCGGCGGCAGCGCCCATGTCCGGCTCAGCGCCCGATCACGTCCACACTGCGCTGCAACAGATCCACCAGCGCCTGACCGTCGCCGGCATAATCGCCACTGGGGACCAGGCGATGCCCGGCCACCGGCGCCAGCACCGCCTGCAGGTCCTCTGGCACCACGTGGGCACGACCATCCATGTGAGCCCAGGTACGGGCACAGTCCAGCAGCGCCAGCGCGCCCCGGGGGGACAAACCAACGGCGAACTCACGACTTTGGCGCGTGAACGCCACCAGCCGCTGCAGGTAGTCGAGCAGCGAGTCCGCGACATGGACCTGCGTCGCTGCATCGCGAAACCCCGTCAACTGTTGCGGTGACAGGCAGCGGCGCAGGGCCCCGCCGCGGAACTGGCCCGAGCGCTTGCTGAGGAACATCTGCCGTTCAGCCTGGGGATCCGGGTAGCCGAGCTGGAGCCGCATCAGGAAGCGGTCCAGCTGGCTTTCAGGCAGGGGGTAGGTGCCAGACTGGTCAATCGGATTCTGGGTGGCAATCACGAAAAAGGGTTCAGGCAAAGGCCGCGTCTCGCCCTCGATGGTTACCTGTCCCTCCGCCATCGCCTCCAGCAGCGCGCTCTGGGTGCGCGGGGTGGTGCGGTTGATCTCATCGGCCAACAACACTTGGGTGAAGATGGGGCCGGGGTGGAAGCTGAAACTGGCATCATTGCGGTCATAGACCGAGACGCCGAGTATGTCCGCAGGCAGCAGGTCACTGGTGAACTGGACCCGCTTGTACGAGAGGCCCAGTACTTCCGCGAGGGCGTGGGAAAGCGTGGTCTTGCCCATGCCCGGCAGGTCTTCTATCAGCAGGTGACCGCGCGACAGCAGGCAGCACAGCGCCAGGCGCACCTGCGCCTGCTTGCCCAGCAGCACGGTGCCGATTTCCGCCACCGCGCTGTCGATTGCGCCCTGTATTTCCATGCCTAGCTCCCCGGACTCGCACTGCCATTGTTATCCGATACGCGGGGCAGCGGTGTATGGACTTTCACGCGCCGCCCGACCTCAGCGGCTCCGCCTGCGCGGCGCGACCAGCCACGTCAGCCTGTCGCAGCCAGCCCGCGCTGCAGGTCCGCGCGCAGATCCGCAACATCTTCCAGGCCCACCGCGATGCGGATCAGGTCGTCACTGATTCCCGCCTCCGCGCGCTGGGCCGGCGTCAGGCGACCGTGTGTGGTGGTGCCAGGGTGCACGATGGTGCTCTTGGCATCACCGAGATTGGCCGTCAGCGACAGGATGCGGGTGGCATCAATGCAGCGCCAGGCTGCCTCGCGCCCACCGTGGACTTCGAACGACAGTACCCCGCCGAAGGCCCGCTGCTGGGCGCAGGCGAGGTTGTGCCCGGGATGCTCCGGCAGACCCGCGTAATAGACTTTCCGTACCTGGGGCTGGCCTTGCAGCCACCGGGCAAGCTCCAGCGCCGATCGCGAATGAGCCTCCATACGCAGTCGCAGCGTCTCCAAGCCCTTGAGGAATACCCAGGCGTTGAACGCGCTCATCGTGGGACCACAGGTGCGCAGAAAAACGACGACCTCGTTCATCAGCGCCTGCGAACCCACCACTGCGCCACCGACACAGCGGCCCTGCCCGTCCAGGTACTTGGTCGCCGAGTGAATAACGATGTCAGCTCCCAGCTCCAGCGGCCGCTGCAGGGCCGGGGTGCAGAAACAGTTGTCTACCACCAGCAGAGCCCCGCCGGCGTGGGCCAGACTCGCCAGCCGGCGGATATCCGCGACCTCACACAGGGGATTGGAGGGGGTCTCGATATACAGCAGTTTTGTCTCCGGGCGCATCGCCGCCTGCCACTGGTCCAGGGCCAGCAGGGGCACGAAATCCACGCTCACGCCGAACTTGGCCATGTAGCGGGCGAACAGGTTGGTGGTGGTGCCAAAGACATCGCGGGAACAGATAACATGGTCACCGGAGGATAGCAGCGCCATGCAGGTGCTGAGAATGGCGGCCATGCCCGAGGCGGTGCCCACCGCCGCCTCGCCGCCCTCCAGCGCTGCCAGCCGCTCCTCGAAACTGCGCACCGTCGGGTTGGTATAGCGCGAGTAGACATTGCCGGGACTGTCCCCGGCAAAGCGCGCAGCGGCGTCAGCGGCGGAGTCAAACACGTAGCTGGAGGTGGCGAAGATCGGCTCCGAGTGCTCGCCCTCGGCGGTGCGGTGGATCCCTGCGCGAATGGCGAGGGTGTCGAGCCTGGCATCCGCCAGCGGATCGTCGCGATGATCGCTCATGGGGCCTCAGCTGGCGTCGTTGTGAATGCCGACCACCGTACCCTCGGCCAGCAACTGGTCGCGGTTCCGGGTCTGGGCGTCGTCATTGCGCAGGGCTTCAATACGGTCGAGATAGACGCGATCGACATCGCCGGTGATGTATTCGCCGTTGAATACGGAGCAGTCGAAACCCGCTGTGCTGCTGTTGCCTGATCGGGAGCACTGCACCAGCTCATCCAGGTCCTGGAACACCAGCCAGTCGGCACCGATCAGCTCACAGATTTCCTCGACACTGCGATTGTAGGCGATCAGCTCGCTGGCCGACGGCATGTCGATACCGTAGACATTCGGGTAGCGCACCGGGGGCGCGGCGGAGGCGAAATAGACCTTGGCGGCGCCCGCGTCTCGCGCCATCTGGATAATCTGGCGGCAGGTGGTGCCGCGCACGATCGAGTCGTCCACCAGCATGACGTTCTTGCCGTCGAACTCCAGCGGCACCGGGTTGAGCTTCTGGCGCACGGACTTCTTGCGCTGGCTCTGCCCCGGCATGATAAACGTGCGGCCGATGTAGCGGTTCTTCATGAAGCCTTCGCGGAACTTGATCCCGAGCTCCGACGCCAGCGCCTGGCCCGCAATGCGGCTGGTGTCAGGGATGGGGATGACGACATCGATGTCGTGTTGCGGACGCAGGCGCATGATCTTGCGGGCCAGGGCCTCGCCCTGCCGCATCCGCGTTTTGTACACGGATATCCCGTCCATCAGGGAATCCGGGCGGGCAAAATAGACATGCTCGAAGATGCAGGGGCGCAGCTGCGGGTTGGCGGCGCACTGGCGCCGGTGCAGCTGACCTGTGGCATCAATGAACACCGCTTCTCCGGGGGCCACGTCATCAATCAGGCGAAAACCCAGGACATCCAGGGCGACGCTTTCAGAGGCCAGCATGTACTCGATTCCGGCCGAAGTTTCGCGCATCCCCACCACCAGTGGTCGAATGCCGAAGGGGTCGCGGAAGCCAACCACGCCATAGTCCACCACCAGCGCCACCGCCGCGTAGCCCCCGCGACAGCGACGATGCACGGCGGTGACTGCCTGGAAAACGTCCTCGGCTCCCGGACTCAGTTTGCCCAGGGTCTGCAGCTCGTGGGCAAACACGTTCAGCAGCACCTCGGAGTCGGAATCGGTGTTGAGGTGACGCAGGTCATCCTGGAACAGCTCGCGGGTAAGCTGCTCGGAATTGGTCAGGTTGCCATTGTGCGCGAGGGCGATACCGTAGGGAGAATTGACATAGAACGGCTGCGCCAGGGCTGGCCCCGAGCTGCCGGCGGTCGGATAACGGACATGCCCGATTCCCATGGGCCCCTTGAGGCGCTGCATATGGTCCTGGCGAAACACATCACGCACCAGGCCCTCGCTCTTGCGCTGGTTGAAGCGACCGCCCTGGCAGGTCATGATGCCCGCCGCATCCTGACCGCGATGCTGCAGCACCGTCAGGGCGTCGTAAATATCCGGTCCGACATCGCCCTTGCCTACCAGTCCAACCAGCCCGCACATCCAGTAGCTACCTCGCTTTCAAGTCTTGATTGCCGACAATCGGTCGGTATCCAGCTGCCCCAGTATCTGCATCGCCCAGTTCAGCAGCGCGTCAATTTGCGGCATTAAATGGGCCTGGTAAAGCCAGACCTGGTCCCGCGGTGGCAGCAATTCCCGGATCAGGAACACCAGCACCAGCACGATGATCACGCCGCGGGCGAAACCAAAGATGGTGCCCAGCAGGCGGTCCAGCATGCCCAGCCCCGTGGCCCTGACCAGCTGCGTCACCAGCATGCTCAGCAGGCCGGCAAGCAACAGCACACCGACCAGCAGTAACAACCAGGCGGCTATGTAGCGCGCCGTAATGTTGCTGATAAGCCCGCTCATGCGTGAAGCTACCTCGCCGGCGAACACATAGGCGATCACGAAGGCCGCAATCCAGCCCAGCAGGGAGAGCGCCTCGCGGGTAAAGCCCCGCAGCAGACTGACCAGCATGGACAGGCCGACAATCGCCACGACCACCCAGTCGACCCAGGTAAATGCTTCCAGCACCAGCACCGCTGTCATGTCGCCCCGCTCCACAATCCCGCGCGGCGCATTCTAGCAGAGCGTCGGAGCCCGCTGAAGGAAAGTGGCGGATTTACCGGCTCCGGCGAAACTCTCACTAGGGAAGGTAGCGCTTGACCAGGGAATTGACACCGAACTCGGCGTCAATCCCGGGCCGCAGCGCCTCCAGCCGGGCCCGCTCAAATTTGGGACCAACATTGACCCGGTACATCATCCTGCCATCGATCGTGACCGGCGCCACCCAGGCTTTCTCGCCCAGGGCCTCCAGGCGCTGGCGCAGGGCCTCGGCCTTGTCGGCGCTGCTGACGCTGGCAACCTGCAGCATCCAGGCTACAGGCACGCCCTGGGCGTCAATCACAGGCTGCTCCGGCGGCTCGCTGCGGGTGTCTCCCGGCGCCGGTGGCGAGGTGGCGAGGTCCCCCGGACCCGGTTCCGCCGGGGCATCGCTGCCGTCTACCGGCGCGGGCTCGGCAAAGGTGCGTAACTCCAGGTCAGCCGACTCGTCGTCAGTGTAAGCCTCTTCTGCAAGTTCGAGCTCAGGGGACCCGCGCAGCCCGGCGGGATCGGGCGCCGCGATCGGCGTCGTGTCCACCTGTGGCCGCGGCGGGATGCGCAGGTCCTCCATCCCCGCACCCTTGTCCGGGTTGACAAAAATGATTGGCCAGAAGATCACGCCCAGGGCAATCAAAATGAGTGCGCCCACCAGCCGCTGCTTGAGGATATCGTTCACCGGCTATCCCTTCCCCTGTTCTTTTGCCAACCACTTCATCGCCGCCGCCACCGTATGAAAAGATCCGAATACGACCAGCCTGTCGCCCGGCGCCATCACACTGCGCGCACGGGCCAGTGCCTGCCGTAGGTTCTTGCTGACGCTGATCATCCCCTGCCCGGCCTCGCGCAGCAAGCCGGCTATGCACGCCGCGGAGGCCGCACGGGGATTGTCCGGCTGGTCGGCCAGGAACCAGGCAGCGAAGCGTTCGCCCGCAGCGGCAATCATGGCCTCAATATCTTTGTCTGCCATGGCAGAAAAAACAGCAATAGTCTTTCCATTACATGGGCTTGCATCAATAAATTCAACCAACTTGTTAACTGCTGCGGGATTGTGCGCCACGTCCAGAACCAGCTCCATTTGCGCCAGCCGCAGGCGCTGCCTGCGCCCGGGCGGCTGCAGGGTGGGCACCACCGCCAACAGGTCGGCGTCACTGGCGGGGAGCTCCAGCAGTTCCAGCGCCTGCAGGGCCGCGCAAATATTGGCAGGCAGCAGGGAGAGGTTCTCCAGCACAGGCAGCGTCCGCCGCGCTCCGGCGCTGTTCTGCAGCCAGGGACGCCACCCGGTGCCCTCCGCCGTGAATCCGAACTCAGTCTCCAGCCTCAGGGTCCGGGCACCGCTGGCGGCTACCGCTGCCAGCAGGCCGGGAGGTTCCGTGGCGGCAACCAGCGCCGGTATGCCGGGGCGCAATATTCCCGCCTTCTCCCGCGCGATCTGGTCGAGGTTGTCGCCCAGCCATTCCTGGTGATCCAGGGCGATACTGGTGATGACCGCTACCGTCGGGTCCACGATGTTAACCGCGTCCAGGCGTCCGCCCAGACCAACCTCCAGTACCATCAGTGCGACACCGCGGGCCCGAAACAACAGCAGCGCCGCCAGGGTGGTAAATTCGAAATAGGTGAGCCCTACGCTTCCCCTCGCCGCTTCGATTTCCTCGAGGGCCGCGACAATTTCCGTATCCGTTGCTTCTTCACCGTCGATGCGAATGCGCTCATTGAAGCGCAACAGATGGGGCGAGGTATAGACACCGGCACAGACACCCCTGCGCCGCAACAGTGCTTCCAGCGCGGCCACAACGGACCCCTTGCCGTTGGTGCCTGCCACCGTGACCACAGGCACCGCGACCGGTAACAGGCCGAGTGTGTTGGCGACCGTGGCGACCCGATCCAGGCCCAGTTGAATCGGTTGCGGATACAGCGCTTCCAGACGTGCCAGCCACGCGGCCAGCGCAGGCTCAGTCATCCCTGTTGTCGGGACTGAACTCGACCTGCTCCTCTGACTCTGCACTGCTGCTGTCCTCCTCCTGCCCGGCCGCCTCTTCGACTGCGAGTTGCTGTCCGGTCAGCTTGGCCAGCAACCTGGCGAGGGTGTCGCGCATATCGTTGCGATGAACGATCATGTCGATTGCGCCATGCTCCAGCAGGAATTCACTGCGCTGGAAACCCTTGGGTAGTTTCTGGCGGATGGTCTGTTCGATGATGTTGGGGCCGGCGAACCCGGCACGGGCATCGGGTTCCGCGATGTTGATGTCTCCCAGCAGCGCCAGGGACGCGGACACGCCGCCGTAGATCGGATCAGTCATCACCGAAACATAGGGTACGCCGGCAAGTTTCATCCGCTCGATGACGGCGCTGGTTTTGGCCATCTGCATGAGGGAAATCAACGCCTCCTGCATGCGCGCGCCGCCGGAAGCGGAAAAACAGACCAGGGGAATGCGCTCTTTCAGCGCCAGCTGGGCAGCCTGGGTGAACTTTTCGCCTACCGCGTAGCCCATGGAGCCGCCATGGAAGGCAAACTCGAACGCCACACAAATAACCGGCATCCCCTGCAGAGTGCCTCGCATTGCCACCAGCGCATCTTTTTCACCGGTGGCTTTCTGCGCGGCAAGGATGCGATCACGGTAGCGTTTCTTGTCGCGGAACTTGAGGCGATCAACCGGCTCTATTCCCGCCAGGATTTCCTTGCGGCCCTCCTTGTCGAGAAAGATATGCAAGCGCCTTCTGGCGCCGATACGCATGTGGTGATCACACTTGGGACAGACGTCGTCGTTGCGCTCAACGTCCGGCCGATACAGCACCGCGTCGCACTTGACACACTTTTTCCACAGACCTTCGGGTACGCTGGAGCGCCGTTCGCCCTCCTCCTTGCGCACCCCGGACGGCAGTATCTTGTCAATCCAGCTCATGGCATCTCCCGTTTGGTGACGCCATTATAAACGTGCGCAGCGGCAACTAGGAAGCGATGCTGTCCAATCCCGCACGTATCTCCGCCACAAGGCCCGATGCAGCAGCCAACAATGCGTCGTGATCGGCGCCCGCAGCGGCGGCCCGGGCGACTCGATCCACCAACGCGCTGCCCACCACCACGCCATCCGCGCTCGCGCCGACCAGGCGGGCCGAGGCGGCGTCCTTGATTCCAAAACCCACCGCCAGCGGCAGCGGCGTATGTGCCCGGATCAGGTCCAGGTGCCTGGCCACATCCGCAGCATCCAGATTACCGGCGCCGGTCACACCCTTCAGCGCAACATAGTAGATAAAGCCGCTGGCCTGGTCGACGATGGCTTTGATCCGCGCGTCCGGGGTGGTCGGGGCCACCAGGAAAATATTGTCCAAGCCGACACGGTGCAACTCGGCGTTGACACCGGCGACTTCCTCCGGCGGGATGTCCACGGTCAGGAGCCCGTCGACCCCCGCCGCCGCTGCGCGGTCGGCAAACACGGCGTAGCCCATGTGCTCGACCGGATTGGCATACCCCATCAGCAGCACAGGCGTGTCCGCGTCGCGCTGGCGGAACGCTGCCACCATATCCAGGGCATCGCGCAGCCGGGCCCCGTTGGCCAACGCCCGCTCGTGGGCCTGCTGGATCACCGGGCCCTCGGACATGGGGTCAGAGAACGGCACGCCCAGCTCGATGATATCGGCTCCGGCTGCGACCAGTGCGTGCATCAGCGGCACCGTCAAGGCCATGTCCGGGTCGCCGACCACAATGTAGGGAACCAGTGCCTTGCGGCCCTGTGCGGCCAATTGCTGGAAGCGCCCGGCTATTCTGCTCACTACTGCCTTCTCCTTAAAATTCAATGCCGTCGATGTCGGCCACGGTATGGATGTCCTTGTCGCCGCGCCCCGAGAGGTTGACAACGATGGTTTGCTCCGGGGTCATGGTCGCGGCCAGCTTTTCTGCATAGGCCAGGGCGTGGGCGCTCTCCAGCGCTGGCATGATCCCTTCTGTTCGGGTCAGGGCGTGGAAAGCATGCAGCGCCTCATCGTCGTTGATGGCAACGTAATTCACCCGACCGATGTCCTTGAGCCACGAGTGCTCGGGACCGACGCCAGGATAGTCCAGGCCCGCAGACACAGAGTGGGTGTGCATGATCTGGCCGTCCTCGTCCTGCATCAGGTAGGTGCGGTTGCCGTGCAGCACGCCGGGGGTTCCCGCACTCAGCGGCGCCGCGTGTTGGCCACTGGCGATGCCGTGCCCTCCCGCCTCGACGCCATACATGGCCACGGTCTCGTCCTCGAGGAAGGGATGGAACAGGCCGATGGCATTGGACCCGCCGCCAACACAGGCTACCAGCGCGTCCGGCAGTCGCCCGGTGCGCTCCAGGGTCTGGGCTCGCGCTTCGCGCCCGATAACACTCTGGAAGTCCCGCACCAGCATGGGATATGGGTGTGGCCCGGCCACGGTACCGATGATATAAAAGGTATCGTCGACATTGGTGACCCAGTCGCGCATCGCCTCGTTCATGGCGTCTTTCAGCGTCCGCGACCCCGAAGTGACCGGGATCACAGTGGCGCCCAGCAATTTCATCCGGTACACATTGAGCGCCTGCCGGCGCACATCCTCCTCGCCCATGAAGACATGGCATTCGAGTCCCAGCCGCGCAGCGATCGTAGCTGTGGCCACGCCGTGCTGGCCGGCGCCGGTCTCGGCGATCACCCGTCGCTTGCCCATGTGCTTGGCCAGCAGTGCCTGACCAACGGTATTGTTTACCTTGTGGGCGCCGGTGTGGTTGAGATCCTCACGCTTCAGGTAGATGCGGGCACCGCCGACGCGATCGGACCAGCGACGCGCCTCGTACAGTGGCGAGGGGCGGCCGACATAGTGGGCGAGATCCTCGTCCAGCTCGCGCTGGAAGTCCGCGTCCGCGGACATTTGCCGATACAAGGCCTCGAGCTCCGACAAAGCGGACATCAGGGTCTCGGCGACGAATTTGCCGCCGTAGACGCCAAAGCGACCCTCCGCGTCAGGCACTGACGCGAAGATCCTGCTGGTCATTTCCGTAGTCATGGTGTGCTCCCTGAGTGAGTTCAGCTGCGTACAGCAGCTACAAAGCGGTTCATCTTGTCTGCATCCTTGATTCCCGGCGCACTTTCGACCCCGCCGCTGACGTCCACTGCCGCGGGCTTGACGGAGGCGATCGCAGTCGCAACGTTGTGCTCGTCGAGACCGCCCGCGAGCACCAGCGGCCGACTCAGCCCCGCGGGAATCACGGACCAGTCAAAGGTCTGGCCGGTGCCGCCGGGCATGCCGGGCTGCCAGCTGTCCAGCAGCACGCCGCGGGCACTCTCATAGCCGTTGGCAATGCCGGCTACATCAAGCCCGGGGCGCATCCGCAGGGCTTTGAGATAGGGACGCTGGAACTGGTTGCAGAACCCCGGCGTCTCGTCGCCGTGGAACTGGATACAATCTACGGGTACGCATTCGAGAATGCGATGGATTGTTGCCGCTTCCTCGTTAACAAACAATGCCACAATCGAGACAAAGGGCGGTACCGCCGCAACGATTCCCCGAGCCTGCTGCGGGGTTACGCAGCGCGGGCTGGACCCGTAAAACACCAGGCCCAGAGCGTCCGCACCCGCCTCGCATGCGGCCTGGGCATCGGCGCTGCTGGTAATGCCGCAGATCTTGACGAGGGTGCGTGACACAGGTGATCGCTACTGGCTTGCTGGAGGGCGCAGATGATAGCAGAGCCGGGGGGCAGTGTCTTCAGGTCGCCAGCAGCAGCGGGCCCGGAGGCGTCGGCGGAAGACCGAAGTGCTGGGGATACAATACCTCTACCAGGTAGAGACCGTCAGCGGGGGCGGTGTCGGCTGCCTGGGTGCGATCCCCTCCGGTCAACAGTTCTCCTATCCATCCGGGCGCCCTGGCACCCGTACCGACGGCCATCAGGCTGCCGGCGATATTGCGCACCATGTGGTGCAGGAAGGCATTGGCCTGGATATCGATCACTACCAGCTCGCCGCGGCGGCTGACCTCGCAGTGAGTGACACAGCGGAAGGGGGTGCTGGACTGGCAGGAAGCCGCGCGGAAGGCACTGAAATCCTGCTCTCCCAGCAGACACCTGGCCGCTGCATGCATGCGCACGGCGTCCAGGGGCCGGCGCTGCCAGCTCAGCTGCCGCCCGAGCAGTGCCGGACGAATGGAGGTATTGGCAATCAGGTAGCGGTAGCGCCGGGCCTGGGCCGAGAAGCGCGCGTGAAAGTCCTGCGCTACCGGCTGCGCCCAGTGCACCCTGATATCCGGCGGCAGCCGGCTGTTGCCGCCGACCACCCATGCCTTGCAACTGCGCGCCGTCGGGGCATCGAAGTGAACAATCTGCGCGTGACCGTGGACCCCGCTGTCCGTCCGTCCCGCACAGTGCACCCGCACGGATGCCGCAGCTATTTCGCTGAATGCCGCTTCGAGGGTCTGCTGTACTGTGCGGGAACCGGGGTGGGGCTGGGCCTGCCAGCCATTATAGGCGCTGCCGTCGTATTCAATGCGGCAGGCGATTCGGGTACCGGGGGGCAGCGGATCAGTGGCAAAGACCCGCTCATAACTCTGCTCAGCCAAGTCTGTCGAGCAGCTCCCGGGCTTCCTGTTGCTGCTCGTCGCTGCCTTCGGTCAAGACTTCCTCGAGGATCTGCCTGGCGCCGTCGTCATCGCCCATATCGATATAGGCACGGGCCAGATCGAGCTTGGTAGACAGCGGATCGCCGTCGTCGGCGAACACAAAGTCCTCATCACTGCTATCGCTGCGACCGCGATTGCCGCCGAAGTCAGCGGAGACATCGAGCTCATCGGCCGGGCTGTCTTCGATTTCCAGACCGAGAAAGGACGCTTCCTCGTCAGCCGATGACTCGACATCGTTCCCTGTGTCCGTGGGCAGCGGATCGCTCAGCTCCCCGAGATGGCCACTGAGGTCCTCCTCTGCGGGGGCCACGGGAGCGACCTTCTGCTTCTCGGGCTCAGGATCCGGCGCTGACAATGTCCCGGCGTCCTCCCCCGCCACATCGGTGGTTTCCAGGTAGGGATTAGCGGCAACGGGCTTGCTGGCGATAATGGACTGGGCGCGGGCGACAGCGTCCTGGTCACCTGCGCGCTGGAGTTCGCCGAGCTGATGATCGACCTCGCCCCGGTCACCTGTCTCCGCAGCGAGTTCAAGCAATTTCAGGCGGTAGGCGGTATTTTCCGGTTCCGAACGCAGGGCCTTGCGCAGCAGATCCATGGCCTGATTGTAGCGGCCATAGGCAATGTAGATGTCAGCCTCCGCGAGGGCATCGCCCGCCTCGACATCCGACGCGTACTGGTCATGCTTGCGCTCGCCGTAGCCGCGCTGGCCGGTGGGCTCGGGCAAATCAACCTGGGCAGCTGCCCCCGCGGCGCCGATGCTGGCCGCCTCCAGAGCGGCCGCAGCGCCGTCCTCTTCGTCGAGATCCAGCTCCGATTCGCGCAGCTGGATGTCTGCAAATGCATCCGGCTCCGCCTGTCGGCCTGTGGCGGGGCGGGCGGCATAGATACCATCACCCTCTTCTTCAGCCTCGGCCCGGCGTCGGCGCCAGAACAACAGCCCCAGCAAAGCGGCCACGATCACGCCGCCGATGACATACAACCAGCTGCCGAAACCACCGGCGGCGGGCGCGGATGGCGCTGGCGCCACGGGTGGCGCTTTGCTGCTGGACGCTGAATTGGCCGCGGCGCTGCTTGCCGTCTCCGCGGCCTCGACCGGTTCCCCCGCCACCGGCACGTCGGGAGCAACGGCAACAGCCGCACCGCCCTCGGCCTCCGCCAGGGCCTGCTGCAGGGAGGCGATCTGGGCATCCTTCAGCTCGACAATGCGCTCCAGGGTTTCCAGGCGATCCGCCAGGGCCGCCAGGCGCTCGCCCAGTTCACCGCGTTCGCGCTCCGACCGCTGCAGCTCGTCCTGCGTGTCGGCATTGACAGACGAAGACTGCCCGGGCGCAGCTGGTACCGGTTCCGATTCCGCTGCGGTCTCCTGCGTCTCTTCGCCGGATGAAATTCGCAAAGCCGGCCCCGCTGTCGCAGGCGCCGAGGCGCGTCCGGCACGCCAGTCCTCGTTCTGCTGGCGCACAGCCGCCAACGCGGCCTCCACATCAGCGTCGCTGATATCACCGGACGACGGCAGGTAGATAATGAACCCCGCCTTGATCCTGTTGATATTGCCATCGATGAAAGCGTCGGGGTTCAGGCGCTGGATCTCCAGCATGGTCTGCTGCACCGAGACACCGTCGACGCGAGCGCGCTGGGCGATAGTCCAGAGGGTTTCATCGCGGCGAATCATGTAGCGGGCGCCGGGCGCGGGATCGGCAGCGGTACCAGCGCTGAAATCACGATCAGGCATGGCGCCGGGGGCCAGCCCGGACTGGCGCATGCTTACCTGGGTGCCGCTAGTCTGGACCTCCGCCGCGGTTTTTTTTTCCGCGGCGCTGGACGCCTGTTCACTCTCGATGGCTGCTACCCGTTCGGTTGCGGAAACGACCGGCGACCGCGTGTCAAAGGCGGGCGGGTCTACCAGCACCGTGTAATTACGCAACAGTCGCCCGGATGGCCAGCGAGCCTCAACGATGAAATCCAGGTAGGGCTCCAGCACCGGGTCATCGGAGGTGAGCACAATCACGCCGCGACCGCTGCTATCGATATCAACTTCGAACTTGATGCCGGTGAGGAAGTAGGCCCGGTCGACGCCGAGCCTGTCAAAATCGTCCGCGGCGGCAAGGCGCACGCGAATCTGGTCTTCGTGCAGATTGCCGATATCCAGCAGGCTGACGCGTGCTTTCAACGGCTCATTGAGAAAAGACTGCAGAGTGAGCTCACCCAGGCCCAGCGCCCACACGGGCACCGTTTGCAGGCAACCCAGGGACAAAAGCGCCGCCGCCAACTGTTTTTTACGAGCCATAAACACGCCTTGTTATCCTTCCCCTGACATCACTCAAGCCGGCATCCCCTAGATTCCAGCCCCTGCATGACGCTTTTGAAGATACCCGAAGTATGTTTTAACGCAAGTCTTTAATCAAGATAAGTACTTATCAGAGCCTCGGCAATTTGCACACTATTCAACGCCGCCCCCTTGCGCACATTGTCTGACACCACCCAGAGGTTCAGGCCCCGAGGATGGGAAATATCCTCGCGGATCCGGCCCACAAATACCGGGTCCTTGCCTGCGCTGTCCGTCACCGGTGTCGGGTAACCACCGTCAGCACGCTCGTCCATCACAGTGATCCCGGGGAAAGCGGCCAGCAGCTTGCGCGCATCCGCTGCGGAAATTTTCTCGCTGGTCTCAATATGAACCGCCTCTGAATGGCCAAAGAACACCGGCACACGGACACAGGTCGGGTTGACCAGGACACTGCTGTCACCGAGGATCTTCTGCGTTTCCCAAACCATTTTCATCTCCTCCCGGGTATAGCCATTGTCCTGGAAGGTGTCGATATGGGGCAGTACGTTGAAGGCGATCTGCTTCGGGTAGACCTCACACTCGATCTCCTGGCCATTCAGCAGCTTCGCGGTCTGCCCGGCCAGCTCTTCGATGGCCTCCTTGCCGGTGCCAGACACCGCCTGGTAGGTGCAGACGTTGATCCGCTCGATACCGACCGCATCGTAGATAGGCTTCAGCGCCACCAGCATCTGGATCGTCGAGCAGTTGGGGTTGGCAATGATATTGCGGGTTGGGTACCCCGCCAGTGCTTCGGGATTGACCTCTGGCACCACCAGCGGGATGTCTTCATCGCGACGGAAGTGGGAGGTATTGTCAATGACAATGCAGCCGGCCGCCGCGGCTTTCGGCGCGAACTCTTCGGAGATACTGCCACCGGCGGAGAACAGGCCAATCTGCACCTGGCTGAAATCAAACTCGGCGAGGTCCGTGACTTTCACCTGCTTGCCGCGAAACGTGATGCTCTTGCCCGCGGAGCGGGCGCTGGCCAGGGGATAAAGATTGCCAACCGGGAAATTGCGCTCTTCGAGAATGGAAATCATGGTCTCGCCGACCGCTCCGGTCGCACCGACAACGGCGACATCGTAAAGCTTGCTCATAGCTACCTCTGTATTGCGAATTGAATGATCAGGCCTGCAGGGCGGCCACCACCGCCGCGCCCATCTCCCGGGTAGAAACCAGGGTCATGCCCTCGGCGTGGATATCCGCGGTCCGCAGTCCCTTGTCGAGCACTCCGCTGACCGCCTGCTCGATAGCGGTCGCGGCCTGCGGCGATGCCAGGGTATAGCGCAGCATCATGGCGACCGAGAGAATGGTCGCCAGCGGGTTCGCCTTGCCCTGCCCCGCAATGTCCGGCGCGGAGCCGTGGCAGGGTTCGTACATGCCCCGCCCGTTCTTGTCCAGGGAAGCAGAGGGTAACATACCGATGGACCCTGTCAGCATGGCGGCAGCGTCCGAGAGGATGTCGCCAAACATGTTGCCGGTGACCAGGACATCGAATTGCTTCGGGGCCCGCACCAGCTGCATGGCGGCGTTGTCCACATACATATGGCTCAGCTCCACATCGGGATACGCCTTGCCCACCTCCTCCATGACCTCGCGCCAGAGCACGGTGACCTCCAGCACGTTGCTCTTGTCGACCGAGCAGACGCGGTGATCGCGCTGGCGCGCCAGCTGAAAGGCCAGATGCCCGATTCGGCGAATTTCCGATTCGCTGTAGACATAGGTATTGAAGCCCTGGCGCTCGCCGTTCTCCAGGGTGCGAATGCCGCGCGGCTCTCCGAAATAGATGCCGCCGGTCAGCTCGCGCACAATAAGGATATCCAGCCCCGACACAATCTCGGGCTTCAGGCTGGAAGCCGCGGCCAGCTGCGGATAGAGTATCGCCGGGCGCAGGTTGCCGAACAACTCGAGTGCCGAGCGCAGCCCCAGCAGCCCGCGCTCCGGCCGCAGCTGACGTTCAACCTTGTCCCACTTCGGCCCCCCGACAGCGCCGAGCAATATTGCGTCCGCAGATCGCGCACTGGCCAGGGTTGCCTCCGGCAAGGGCACGCCGTGCACATCCAGCGCAGCGCCGCCCAGCAGGCCATGCTCGAGTTCCAGGTCAAGGGCAAAGCGGCGGTTGACCACCTCCAGCACGGCAACCGCCTCGGCCATGATTTCCGGGCCGATATAGTCGCCCGGCAGTACCAGTATTTTCCTTGCCATGTCAGCGTTGCTCCTGTCCGAGCACCCCGAACAGCCAGGGCGAGCGCTGACGCCAGCGCTGTTCGAAGCTGCGAATCGCCGGCGCACTTTCCAGGGTCACGCCGATGTCGTCGAGGCCCTGCAACAGACAGTGCTTGCGCGCCGGGTCGACCTCAAAGCGAAAAATCTCGCCAGCGGGAGTCTGCAGTTGCTGTTGTTCGAGGTCCACCTGCAGCCGATAACCTTCTTCCGCGTACATCTCGGTGAACAGCTGCTCCACCTGCTCCGGCGCCAGCACCACGGGCAAGATGCCATTCTTGAAGCAGTTGTTGTAAAAAATATCGGCGAAGCTCGGCGCCACAATGCAGCGGAATCCGTAGTCCTCCAGGGCCCAGGGTGCGTGTTCGCGACTGGAGCCGCAGCCGAAGTTTTCCCGCGCCAGCAGAATCGACGCCCCCCGGTAGCGGGCCTCGTTGAGCGGAAAGTCAGGGTTCAGTGGCCGCTGGCTGTTGTCGCGGCCGGGCTGACCTTCGTCCAGGTAGCGCATTTCGTCGAACAAATTGGGGCCGAAACCGCTGCGTTTGATCGATTTCAGGAATTGCTTGGGAATGATCATGTCGGTATCGACATTGGCCCGGTCCATGGGCGCGACAAGCCCCTCAAGCACAGTAAAGCTCTTCATGCCGCGGTCTCCTGCAGGCTGCGTATATCGACAAAATGGCCGGCAATCGCCGCCGCCGCGGCCATCGCCGGGCTCACCAGGTGGGTGCGACCGCCAGTGCCTTGACGCCCCTCGAAGTTGCGATTGGAGGTGGACGCACAATGCTCCCCGGAGCCCAGCTTGTCCGCGTTCATCGCCAGGCACATGGAACAGCCGGGTTCACGCCACTCCAGGCCTGCATCCATGAATATCCTGTCCAGCCCCTCGGCCTCGGCCTGGGCCTTGACCAGACCCGAGCCCGGCACTACCAGCGCCTGCTTCACACTGGCGGCCACCCGTTTGCCACGTACCACCGCTGCGGCGGCGCGCAGATCCTCGATTCGGCTGTTGGTACAGGAACCGATGAACACGCGATCCAGGCGGATATCGGTAATCGCCATGCCGGGTTTCAGACCCATGTAGTCGAGTGCGCGACGGGTGCCATCCCGGCGCGAGGGATTCTCGATCTGCGCCGGGTCGGGCAGGATGCCATCGATGGGCAGCACCATTTCCGGTGAGGTGCCCCAGGTCACTTGCGGCTGGATGTCTTCGCCACGCAGAGTCACCACCCGGCCGAATTCGGCGTCGTCGTCACTGTGCAGATCAGACCAGGCCTCGACGGCCGCAGTCCACAGTTCACCACTGGGAGAGTAAGTGCGCCCGCGCACATACTCCAGCGTAGTGGCGTCCACCGCCACCATGCCCATGCGGGCGCCGGCCTCGATGGACATGTTGCACAGGGTCATGCGCCCCTCCATGCTCATCGCGCGGACAACGTCGCCGCCAAACTCGATGGCATAGCCGGTGCCGCCCGCGGTGCCAATCTGGCCGATAATAGCCAGCGCCACGTCCTTCGCCGTGACCCCTGACTGCAGGGCGCCGTCAACGCGCACCAGCATGTTCTTCATCTTCTGCTGCACCAGGCACTGGGTGGCCAGCACATGCTCGACTTCGGAGGTGCCTATGCCGTGGGCCAGGGCGCCCAGGGCACCGTGGGTGGAGGTGTGGGAGTCGCCGCAGACCACCGTCATGCCGGGCAGCGTTGCCCCCTGCTCGGGGCCTACCACATGCACGATGCCCTGCCGCACGTCATTGATCGGAATCTCGGTGATATCAAAGGCGAGGCAGTTGTCATCCAGGGTCTGTACCTGCAGACGCGAAACCTCGTCAACAATGCCGGCAACACCGCCGGCGCGCTCTGCCGACAAGGTCGGCACGTTGTGATCCGGCACCGCCAGGTTGGCGCCCAGGCGCCAGGGACGGCGCCCCGCCAGGCGCAGGCCCTCGAAGGCCTGGGGAGACGTCACTTCGTGAATGAGATGGCGATCGATATAGATCAGGGCGGAGCCGTCATCGCGCTGCTCGACCAGGTGATTGCGCCAGAGTTTGTCGTAGAGTGTCAGCCCGGCCATGGGGGTTCCTCGCCTGCAGTGAATCCAGAAGCCCGATAATAAACTTGACCCACTGATAACTCAAATTTATTATTTTTATCTATTTCATTCCCAATGGTAATCCGAGATGGACATCCAGAACCTGCAGGCTTTCCTGCTGGTGGCAGAGGAAGCATCCTTCTCCCTGGCCGCCGAACGCCTCCACCTGTCTCAGCCCGCAGTCAGCAAGCGCATCGCCCTGCTTGAGCAGGGCCTGGGCAGCGAGCTGTTCGACCGCATCGGCCGCCATGTCGGGCTCACCGAGGCCGGGCAGGCACTGCTGCCCCACGCCAAGGCAATCGTACAACAGCTGTTCACGGCCGAGCAGGCTGTGCGGGATCTTTCCGGGGACGTTGCCGGCCAGCTGCGCCTGGCCACCAGCCATCATATCGGCCTGCACCGACTGCCACCGGTGCTCAGCGCCTTCAGCAAATCCTACCCGGGCGCCAATATTGACATCGACTTCATGGACTCGGAGCAGGCGTACGACCTGATCATGCAGGGACGTTCAGAGCTGGCTGTAGTAACACTGGCGCCGGTAGCAGACGACAGCATGATCACCCGGCCCGTGTGGCAGGACCCCCTGGTGTTCATGGTGGCGGCGGATCACCCCCTGGCGGGGCGCCGCGACTGCCGCCTCGCAGATCTGGCCCGGCACCCGGCAATCCTCCCCGGGCTGAACACCTACACCGGGCAGATCGTCAAGCGCCTGTTCGCCGAACACCGGCTCGCGCTGCAGGTGACCATGGCCACCAATTACCTGGAGACCATCCGCATGATGGCCTCGGTGGGTCTGGGCTGGACGGTACTGCCCCGCACCATGCTGGACCCGGGACTGGTGGCCTTGCCGGTGGCAGGCACCGCAATCGAGCGCTCCCTGGGGCTGGTCTACCACCGCGGCCGCAGTCTGTCGCGGGCCGCCCAGGCTTTCGTCGCGGTATTGGCGGAATTCGGCGACACGGCCAGCAGGACCTGATCGCATCTCACCGCGAATCCACCCGACACCGGCGCTGCGCAGCATGCCCTGCTGGCCGGTTCACCGGCGGTCAGAATATTCCCATTTCCAGCCCGGTGGCGAAGGCCTCTCCCAGCTCCTCCGCCTGCCGACAGTGCGCAGCGGTCACCTCGCCGCGGCAAATCACCGGCTCCAGGGCAGCTGTCAACGGGTACCCGGAAAGAATGCGCCGGGCCTGCTCGCGGGCACCGCGCCCGTCATTGCCGGCACTGATCAGCAGACCGTAGGGCAGCACTCGTCCGGCCTCGCCCACCGGATAAAAGGTCCGATCCAGGAAATCCTTGACGCCACCACTCAGGCTGCCCGAGTTTTCCGCCGCCACCAGCAGCAATCCGTGCGCTGCCAGCAGATCGGCGCTGCCCGCATCCCAGGCCCGCGACACCCGGACCTCGAGCCCCTTGACCCCGGCCGCAGCGCTGCAGCAGGCTCGCGCGAGCCTGGCGCAGGCGCCACTCTGGCTGTGATAGACGATCAACAGTGAACGCATTGCGGCTCCCCATGCTGGAAATCCGGAATTGGAGCACAACCCGCCTGATGAGGCCAACCGCCCCATCAAATCCGCTCCCATCCACCGCTTATCCACAAATTACCCTGTGGATAACTGTGGGGATAGCTTGCAGGCATCACCCTGCCTAACTCCATGAAAATGTTACCCCGGTCTTGTAGAAGGCGAGGTAGAACTCAAATCATTTCCATTAATTTCATCAGGTTAGCGATACTTTCCATAAATTAACTTAGAAATATCACGAGCCCTCGCACAAGCCAGGGTACCTGTCAAGAATTGTGGACAGTGTTTTTCCAGGGGGTTGGCAGCCACTTACCTGCGAGACCAGGGACTGTCGCGTCGTGGCGATGCATCCGCAGCAGTCAGGCGCCAGCACTGGTGAATCCGGCCGTTGCGCTGGAAGTCCGGATCCAGCGAACCGCGGGTGATATTCTCGCATTGGTACTCCGCCTCCAGGTCCGGGTCCAGCCAGAACCCCCGGCGGTTGTTGGAAAAATAGAGCACCCCACCGGGCCGCAGCAGCGCCATCGCCGCCCGCACCAGCAAGGCGTGATCCCGCTGCACATCGAAGGAGTCCGTGAGCTTGCGGGAGTTCGAGAAGGAAGGCGGGTCCAACAGGATCAGGTCGAAGTGGCGCCCGCAGGCCTGCAACCAGGCCAGGCAGTCCGCGCGTTCCAGTCGATTGCGGGTCTCGTCCAGGCCGTTGTGGGCCAGGTTCTTGCGCAGCCAGGCGAGATAAGTGTTGGACAGATCCACGCTGGTAGTACTGCGGGCACCACCCAGCGCAGCGTGTATCGTTGCCGCGCCGGTATAGCAAAACAGGTTGAGGAAATCCTTGCCAGAGGCCTCCCGCCCGAGGCGCAGGCGCAGGGGACGATGGTCCAGGAACAGGCCGGTATCGAGGTAATCGCGCAGGTTGACCAGCAGCTGCGCGCCGCCCTCGCGCACCGACAGCAGTTCGCCGCTGCTGTCCTGCTTGCGGTACTGCTCGTCGCCGCGCTGTCGCTGGCGCACCTTGTAGACAATGCTCTCCGGGGCAACGCCCAGCGCGGCCGGCAGCGCCGCCTGCACTTCGGCCAGGCGTGCGGCGGCTGCCGCGGGGTCCACTGCCCGTGGCGCCTGGTATTCGGCCACATGCACCTGGTCACCGTAGATATCCACCGCCACGGCGTACTCGGGCATATCCGCATCGTATAGCCGGTAGCACTCTATCCCCTCGCGCTTCACCCAGCTGGCCAGGCGGCGGCGGTTCTTGCGCAGGCGATTGGCAAACATCTGCGCGCCGCCGCCAAGCTCCTCCAGCGGCGTGACGGTGGCGGCAGCTTGCGCCTGGCCCGCCGATGGCGCCATGGGCGCCTTGTCACTGAGCCGGTTGGCACCCAGGTCGAACAGCAGCAGGCTGGACTCCAGCGCCCCGTTCCACAGCTTGTACTGTTTGTGACTGCGCAGGCCGGTGGCGCGGCCCAGGCCCTTGTCAGCAGTGAATATGGCCGCCTGCCAGCCGGGGAACTCGCGCAGCATCGTCTCGCCCAGCTGGCGGTAGAGATACTGCAGGCTATCCTTGTCCCCCAGGCGCTCGCCGTAGGGCGGGTTGCACACCAGCAGCCCCTGGGGCAGGGGAACGTGGGTTGGCCGAGTCAGCTCCGCCAGGGGCTTGCAACTCACCCGCACCACGGCCTCCAGCCCCGCACGGGCAATGTTTTCATGGGCCCGGTGTATCACCTTGGGATCTGCGTCGTAGCCGCGGATTTCCGGTAACCGCGCCTGCTTGCCACGCTCGGCACGGCCGCGCGCATCGCTGAGCAGGGCCTGCCACTGGGGGGCGCTGTGGCCCTGCCAGCGCTCGAAGCCGAAGCGCTGCCGACCCAGCCCCGGAGCGATATCCGCCGCCATCATGGCGCCCTCCAGCAGCAGCGTCCCGGAGCCGCACATCGGGTCGATGAGGGCACCGCCCCGCGCCGCCATGCCGGGCCAGTCGGCTCGCAGGAGGATGGCTGCAGCCAGATTTTCCTTCAGCGGTGCCGCCCCCGCCTGCAGCCGGTAGTTGCGCCGATGCAGGCTGCCGCCGGACATATCCAGAGCCAGCAAGATACCGTGCCGCGAGAGGCGCACATTGAACCGCAGGTCTGGATCGGTACGGTCTACCGAGGGTCGCTGGCTATCGCGCTGGACAAACCAGTCGACGATGGCGTCCTTGCAGCGCTGGGCCCCGAACTGGGTATTGCGGATATGGGCGTTTTCGCCGCTGAAGTCGATACTGAAGGTTTGTTCCGGGGACATGATCCCGGCCCAGTCCACCCGCATCAAGCCGGCGTAAAGGGCGTCCGCATCCTGGGCCTCAAACCTGGCCAAGGGCAGCAGCACCCGGTTGGCGAGGCGCGACCAGAGACAGGCCCGATAGCCAATTGCCAGCGGACCATCGAAGTACACCCCGGCCACGGTTTCCCGGCCTCCGCTGGCGCCCAGCGCCAACAACTCCGCCAGCAGCAGCCCCTCGATACCCTTGGGACAGGTTGCAAACCATTGCCGCTCGGCGCTGGCGGGCAGCTTTGCGGGGGCCACGGTTTCGTCGGGAAAACTGCTCATGCCGGGGATCCTGGGCGGTACTGAAAAGGGCGCCCAGTGTACCGGAAAGTGGTGCTAGCTGCGCTTGCGCGGCGCCCGTTTTCGCGCAGCAGCCGCGGGCTTGCGCCGGGGAGGTGACTGCGGCGCATTGGCCAGCTTTTCCTTCGCCATCACATCCAGCACCAGCTGGGCGGCGCTGTCGATGTAGCTGATGAAACGGGCGTGCTCGTCATCGCTGAGGGAACGCAGGACATCGTGCTGCCGATAGAGATTGACGAAACGGCGCTCGCGCTCGTACTGGCGCGGCAGGGCCATCACACCCCACTGTTCCAGTGTCTGCTCCAGCTGGGGATTGTAGGTTCGCAGGAACTTGATCAGGAACGGCACCGGGTCGTGCCGGGCCAGCAGGCTGGCACTGCGCAATACGAGTTCCAGCGGCATTATTTTTTCGCCGCTTTCGATGTCTTCCAGCACCGACTTGTCGGAGACCCCGAGGCTGTCCGCCAGCTCTTTCAGCGACAGGCCCGCAGTCTCGCGGGCGTCGCGCAGGAAGCGCCCGGCATCGGCCATGGCCTCGAGCCGCTCGGGCTCAAAGCTGTTGAGCAAAGTACTGCGCAACCAGCCTTCGCCGAACATGGCTGTCATGGTGGCGGTGTTGCGGGCGATTTCCAGAGTTCCCCCGGCAACCTGGCCGCTAAAGCGCAGCAGACCAGCCAGCAGGCTCTCGGAGTCGTTACCCTGGTTTTTTTTGTCAGCCATGGCTACAGCTTAGCCGAACATACGCCACTTGCCGAGGCCCACAGCGGTCCGCCTCATGGCAGCCCTGACTCCAGCCGGAATATCTCCCGCAGAATTTCCCGCCACTCGTCGTACTGGCTCTCCAGACTGCCGTTGAGCCGGTAGACACTGCCGCTGACCTCAAGCACGGTCGGCAGGACCTCGTTGTTGAAGCCTCGCGCCAGGTCCTCAAGATCCTGCTGCTGGATCTTGCTCCACTTGAAGGCATTGTAGGTCTGCTCCATGGCGGCGTAGGTGCCGCGGGCACCGGCGCGGTCGCGCTGTGACAAACGCCGGGCGTAATCCTCCCGATACAGCGCCTGTTCGCGGCCGTACTGGCGCCACAGGTCGTAGGTGGGCTGCATGGTCTGGTAGAGATCAACATACTGCTCATCGACGGTATCGATGAAGCGAAACTCCTGGCTGCGGATAAGTTCAACCCGTGCCAGCATCGGGTCGCTCTCCGCCGGCAACCGCAGTAGCTGATGGCGCCCCGCCGAATCCTCGGCGACAAACCCGGCAAAATAGTCAGGAGCCAGGTCGCCCGCCTGCCGCAACAGAGCGAGGTCGGGCAGTTGCTGGAGTTCGGCGTGAGCCTGGTTCCGGTATTCCGCCAGCAGGTCGTTGGCGACCTTGCGGTACAGGTCAATAAACGGGTCTCCGCCACCCACAACCGGGTAGTCCGAGGCCTGTGCCTCGTCAGCGTAGATCCGGTCCAGCCAGATTCGACCACTGGCATCCTCGGCCCGGACCTGCAGCACCAGGAAACGGCCGTCCGAGTGGAGGATCCTGCCCTCTACCTGTAGCACTGCGGCAGGCTGCGGCTCGGGCAACACCCGCACCGCGCCCCAGGCATTGCTCTCCTGCAGTACCTGGCGCAGGCGCACCGGCAGGTAGCGGGCCTCGGCCTTGCGGATGTCCGGGAAAATACCCTGCCGACTGAGACCCGCGGTCTGCTCCGGAATACCCGGATCAAAGCTCACGAGTGCCAGGTCAAGGGCCGGCAGCGGCGGCTGGGCCACCACTTCCAGCCTGACTGAGCCTACCGAGGGAGGCCAGTTTTGGACTGCCGGAGGCAGCGACTCGCCGGCCTGTGGCGCGGGGGCGCTGCCGCAGCCGGCGAGCAGCAGGAGCAGGCCCAAGCCCAGGCAGGGAATCAGGGCGATTCGGTGGTACACACTTTACCTCGGGTGAGGGTCTGCTCACAGGAGAAACCGTGGGCCTCGGGGTCCATGCGCCGGTAAACCCGGTTCAGGGTAAACGGGGACGACACGCGATCGGAGCTGACCGTGGTGGCGATATTGAGCATCTGGCCGTCCGGGCCCAGGGTCAGGCGGTGACGGATAGCCAGGCCCTCGGGCAGGGAGAGCACAAACAGCAACTGGTGTCCGTCCCAGCCGCAGAACTCACTTCCCAGGGGCGTTTCGACCACCGTGGGACGGCCATCGTGAAAATCGCAGTCCAGTGCGAAATCACCCTCCCGGCGCACGCGAATCTGGCTCGGATCCTGCTCGACTTCCAGCAACTGGGACCGGGTAACCAGGTCTGCCATCTGCGCCAGACCGACGATTGATGCGCCGCTGTCGGTGCCGGCGTTGCCCACCATCAGGGCGGCGCCCGGACCGCGCAGCTCGCCGCCCCCCGCCTGGGCGCGGCGCTCGGCCTGGCGCTGCAGTTCCCGCACCAGGCCATTGAGGCGCACCTGGATATTGTCGCTCTGGCCATAATCCAGGGACCAGCTGCCACTGAAATCCACACCGACACGGTTAGCGGTGGGCTGGCGCTGCTCCTGACTGCTGCAGGCGGCCAGCAGCAGAAGCAGGAACGTGGCGAGTATCATGGCGCAGGGTTTCTTCACGACGCGCAGTGTACCCCAGGCGTCTGCGTTCCAGCAGGGGGGTCAGGTAAAAAGCCCCTCCCCCACGGACAGCCGCCGGCCGAGCGCCGCGACCTGGGCGCCACTGGAACCCAATGCGATTTCGTTATAGCGCAGCCACAGGCAATAGCGCCAGAGCGGGTAATCGCGATCAATGCCAGTCCCGCCGTGCACGTGCTGGCAGGCGTAGCTCACCCGGTGGCCAACATCGCCGGCCCAGATCTTCGCAATCTGCACCTCGGTGGTCGCCGGTTGCTCGTCGCTGAGCAGAGACAGCGCCTGCCAGGTGCACAGGCGCAGGCACTCGACATCGATGTAGCAGTCCGCCATGCGATGCCCCACAGCCTGGAAAGTGGCGATGGGCACCCCGAACTGGCGCCGCTCACTGGTGTAGCCTGCCGCCATGATGGCGGCGGATATCGCTCCGGGGCTGGGTCGGCAGCGCTTCGGCTTCGAGCGCTGGCAGGGCCACAGCGCCCCCCAGTGGCAGGCCCTGCTCAGCGATGCGCGCGGCCGTGCCGAGCGT